>NZ_CP060825.1:7240000-7540000 GCF_014489615.1 Streptomyces genisteinicus | reverse complement strand
GCACAATCCGGACTCGGGGCGAAGGGGAGGTCACATGGAGGTACGCGGTCTTCCGCACGGTTCCCGCCCGCTGCGGACGGGGGGCCTGGCCGATTCGGTCCACGAGACGGCCGACCGCGATCCCTCGCTGGTCCAGCTCTCGCGCCGCCGTCCGGAGCGCCCCGACGTGTGGGAACCGGTCACCGCCGGGGAGTTCCGCGACCAGGTGACGGCCGTGGCGAGAGGGCTGCTGGCCAACGGGGTCCGCTTCGGCGACCGGGTGGCCCTGATGTCGCGCACCCGCTACGAGTGGGCGGTCCTCGCGTACGCCCTCTGGCACGTCGGCGCCGAGGTCGTCCCCGTGTACCCCACCTCCTCCACCGAGCAGGTGCGCTGGATCCTCGAGGACGCACGGGTGTGCGCCGTCGTGGTGGAGCACGAGCACCACGCGATGACCGTGGCCGCGGGCGGCGGCACGGCGACGACGCTGAAGGCCCTGTGGCAGCTGGACGCCGACTGTCTGTCAGTTCTCGCCGAGGACGGCCTCGGTGTGCCGGACGAGGAGGTGCACCGCCACCGTGCCGTGGTCCAGCCGCAGCAGGTCGCCGTCGTCTGCTACACCTCCGGGACGACCGGCACGCCCAAGGGCTGTCTCGTCACCCACGCCAATCTGGCCGCCGAGACCGGCACCCTCCTCGACGGATGGGGCGTCCTGGTCGCCGAACCGGGCGCCGCGCCGTCGATCCTCACGTTCCTTCCCGTCGCGCACGTCTACGGGCTGATGGTCGTCGTCTGCTGCCTGCGCGGCGGCATCCGCCTCGGCCTCCAGCCCGACATCGCGCCGCGGCAACTGCTCCCGGCGCTGGCGTCGTTCCGGCCCACGTTCGTCTTCGCCGTGCCGTACGTCTTCGAGAAGATCTTCCACACGGCACGCCGGGCCGCGGAGGAGGCCGGCCGCGGACACGTCTTCGACAAGGCGGCCGATGTGGCGATGCGTCACGCGGAGGCGGAGGAACGCGTCTCGCGCGGCAGCGGCCGTGGCCCGAGCCCCGCCCTGCGGGCGCGGCACGCCGTCTACGACCGGCTCGTCTACCGGCGGCTGCGGGCGGTGCTCGGCGGCCAGGTGCGCAACGCGGTGTCCGGTGCCTCCACGCTCCGCCGTGAACTGGGCCTGTTCTACGCGGGAGCGGGGATCACCGTGTACGACGGGTACGGCCTGACCGAGACGTCCGGCGCGGTGACCGCCCAGCCGCCCGGCGCGGTCCGCTTCGGGACCGTGGGCAGACCGATGCCGGGCAGCGAGATCCGTGTCGCGCACGACGGCGAGGTGTGGATCAGGGGCGAGACGGTCTTCGCCGGGTACCTCAACAACCGCGAGGCGACGGACGCGGTGCTGCGGGACGGCTGGTTCGCCACCGGCGACCTGGGCCTGCTGGACGACGCGGGTTATCTGGTGATCACCGGCCGCAAGAAGGACGTGATCATCACCAGCGGCGGCAAGAGCGTGTCGCCGACGGCCCTGGAGGACCAGCTGCGTCACCACCCGCTGATCTCCCAGTGCCTGGTGGTGGGCGACGACCGGCCGTACGTCGCCGCGCTGATCACGCTCGACCCCGAGGCGCTCGACCACTGGCGGCGGCTGCGGGGCAAGCGCGCCGGGAGCAGTGTGGAGACGGCCGGGGACGAGGATCTGCGGGCCCAGATCCAGCGGGCGGTGTCGCGGGCGAACGCCCATGTGTCGAGGGCGGAGTCGATCCGGGCCTTCCGCATCCTCCCCGGCGAGTTCACCGCCGAGAGCGGGCTGGTGACGCCGAGTCTGAAGCTGCGCCGCCAGGAGATCGCGCGGGTGCACGCGGCGGACATCGAGGCCATGTATCCCCGTCGCGAGGACGACCTGCTGCCCGGCACCGGCCGGCGACGGGGACGGGGACGCTGAAGGAGGCCGCCGCGGAGGACGGGGACCCCCGGGGCCGGGGCGCGGCGAGTGCCGCGCGTGACGGGTGCACGGGGCCGGCGGCCGGGGTCCGGTTCACGGCACGGCGTCCCGGGGCCCCCGCGTGCGCCCCCGTGGGGGCCGCACGCGGGGGCGGGTGCCGTCACCGGGTGGCGGCGGGCGGTGAGAAGGGGGTTCCGTCGGCGTGGAAGGCCGTCACGTCCACGGTCGCGTCCTCTGGGGCTCTGACCGCTGCCGTCGCCCCGTCGACGGTGGTGCCGCGCACGGTGATCCGGGCCGTCGCCCGGCTGCCCGCGGCGACGGCCCACCAGGCGCCGTCCGGTGCGCGCCACGTGGTCCCGGCGACCACGTGCTGGTCGAAGCGGCTGCACGCGGCGGTGTCGGCCCGCGCCGCCGCCGCAGTGCCGGGAGAGCCCGGCCCGCCGCCCGGGGGCCGGAACCAGACCGTCACGCGCCCAGCGCCCGCCCAGGTGTCCGCCCGGGTGCACACCCAGGTGGCGGTGCCGCCCTCGCCGGGCAGCGGCTGCCGGGCGTACGTCCAGTCGTTGACCGCCCGCACGCCCTGTCCGCGCAGACCGCCGAGGGTGCAGGCGGTGCGCGCCCAGACGGCGAGGCCGGACGGGCCGGTCGCCTCCCTCGGCTGGCGCGCGGGCACGCCGGAACCAGGTGCGGGGGTGTGCGTCAGATGGGCGGGGGTCAGTTCGCCGAGGTCGGTGACGAGGAAGGAGTGCTGCTCGACGATGCGCGCGGACGAGCGCAGGCTGAGCACCGGCCAGGCGGTGCAGCCGCCGCCCGCACCGGGCCCGGCGAGGACCGGGGTGACCCCGCCGGGTGCCGCGACGGGCCGGGTCGGCTCGTCGGGACGCAGCAGGTCCCGGGTGCCGGCCTCGGCGATCCAGGGCGCGAGGAGGTAGCGGGTGCCCTCCGGGGTCCTGCTGACGACGACCGCGGCGGCGGTGGTCACGTCGGCGCGGTCGGTGCGCGCCAGGTCGAGCACGGCGGTGCCGGAGCCGCGCAGGGGCTCCGCGTAGCGGGCGACCCGGAGGCCGTCGTGCAGCAGGACGACGGCCGCCCCGTCCACGTCCCCGGCGAAGAGCAGGGACGGAGGTGCGGAAGGCGGTTCGCTGCCGGTGCCGGACGACGGGGTGACCCGCACGGAGGAGTCGTCGCCGCCCCAGGCGCGCAGGGCGCGCCGGAGCAGCGCCCGGTCCGTGCTCCGCCCGCCCCGCGCGGGCCACGCCGAGAAGTCGACGCGTGCGGTGTCCGCCCACCGGTCGGCGGGAGCCTTCCGCAGTGCGGCCGGGTCCAGGACGGCCGCGGCGGCGGCTCCCCGCGGTCCGGCGGTGCCCGTCGGGCCGGTGCGGTCGGGGCCGTCGCCGTACGCGCCCGTGACGACGGCGGCCGTGACGGCGAGCAGTGCGGCGGCCGACGCCGTGGCGACACGGCGGCGCAGGCGACGGCGGAGCAGGTCGGTGGGGTGCAGCAGCACGTGGCCGGGGTCGAACTCCGCGGTCCGCAGGACGTTCTCCGCCGTGCCGCCCAGCGCGTCGCGCACGGTGCGCGCCGCGCGCAGCGCCTCCCCCGGGTCGTCCACCCGGGCGACCGCCAGGGCATCGGTGATCTCCCGGTCCGGCAGGCCGTCGACGACGGCGAGCGCGAGCGCCGCCCGTGCCGGGGCGGACAGCCCGGCCAGCGCCTGTGCGGCCGTCAGCCCGTCCGCGCCGCCGACGCTCGGGGACAGCCGCAGGCCGAGGACCAGGGGCAGCCCGGCGCCGGGCCCGGTGCGGCGCCCCGCCCGCAGCGCGGCGGCGAGGACCCGGGCACGGATCTCCGCGTACCCGCCGCCCGGGGACGCGCCGCGGGGCAGCGAGCGCTGGACGACCCGGTGCGCGGTGAGCACGCGTCCGTGACCGCCCGTCCGGGGCGGCAGGACGAGGTAGGCGATGCGGACGAGCCGCCCGTAGTGCTCGACGAGTACGGTCTCCGCGCTCCGGCCGGATCCGGTGGCCGGCGGCGGGGGTTCGGGCTGAATCGGCATGTGTCCTCGGCTCGTTGCTCGCTGTGCGGGCGGTTCCCGGCTGTCCCTGTCAACGAACGACCACGGACGGCGTCACTCCAACAGGTGGCAGCCACACGCGTTGCCGACCCTCTTGTCAGGTGTTCGGATCAGGCCGCAGCGCCGCCCGGGGGTGCCAGGTGAGCGGTGGCGGGGACGGAAGGCGACGGACGTCGGGAGACGCGCGAGGTACGGGAGATGCAGGAAGTTCGCGAGGTCCGGGTGGTGCAGGGGGCATGAACGGCCGCGGCGCGGTCACCCGTCACGGGACCGGACGGGCCGGTGGCGGACGCGGGCCCGCATCCGTCACCGGCCCGCCGGGCGAAGCCGCTGTGCACGGCGTTCAATCGTCGGAGCGGCGGACGGTCGGCCACGACACGGGAGGCACGGGTGACCAGCAACGGCACGGACGGCATGGGCGACGCGGGCGGCCCGGAGGGCACCACCGGGCCCATCGGCGGCACGGGCGCCACGGGCGGGCCCGCCGGCGGCACGGACGGCTCCGGGAAGACGGCGGGGGCCGGCGGTGCGGGGTCCGGACCGCTGCGCTGCCTGGTCACGGGCGCGAGCGGCTACATCGGCGGACGGCTCGTACCGCAGCTGCTCGCCGCGGGGCACCGGGTACGCTGCCTGGCC
Source organism: Streptomyces genisteinicus (assembly GCF_014489615.1). GTDB lineage: Bacteria > Actinomycetota > Actinomycetes > Streptomycetales > Streptomycetaceae > Streptomyces > Streptomyces genisteinicus. The sequence goes on along the minus strand of NZ_CP060825.1, from coordinate 7,535,375 downwards.
CGTACGCCCGGCAAGCTCCGCGACCACCCCTGGGCCCCCGACGCCGAGGTGGTCCAGGGAGACGTCACGGACGCGGGCTCGGTCGCCGACGCGATGCGCGGCGTCGACGTGGCCTACTACCTCGTGCACGCGCTGGGCACCGGGTCGAGCTTCGAGGAGACGGACCGCCGGGCGGCCCGGGTCTTCGCCCAGGAGGCGGCCGCGGCCGGGGTGCGGCGCGTCGTCTACCTCGGCGGGCTGACGCCGCAGGGGGTGCCGGAGGAGGAGCTGTCGCCCCATCTGCGGTCACGGGCCGAGGTGGGCCGCATCCTGCTGGACGGCGCGGTCCCCGCCGCGGTGCTGCGGGCGGCGGTGATCATCGGGTCGGGCTCCGCGTCGTTCGAGATGCTGCGCTACCTCACCGAACGCCTGCCGGTCATGGTCACGCCGAGCTGGGTGCACACGCGGATCCAGCCGATCGGCGTCCGCGACGTGCTGCGCTACCTGGTGGGCTGCGCCCTGCTTCCCGAGGACGTCAACCGCACGTTCGACATCGGCGGGCCCGACATCATCACCTACCGCGAGATGATGCGGCGCTACGCGGCGGTCGCCGGGCTGCGGCACCGGGTCATCGTCCCGGTGCCGGTGCTGACGCCCAGGCTGTCCAGCCACTGGGTGGGCATCGTGACCCCCGTCCCCGCGTCGATCGCCCGCCCCCTGACCGAATCGCTGCGCCACGAGGTCGTCTGCCACGAGCACGACATCGGCCGGTACGTCCCCGACGCGCCCGGGCAGCCGCTGCCCTTCGACGAGGCACTGGCCCTGGCCCTGCGGCGGGTGCGCGACGCGGACGTCGCCACCCGGTGGTCCTCGGCGTCCGTGCCCGGCGCGCCGAGCGACCCGCTGCCCACCGACCCCGACTGGGCGGGGGGCAGCCTGTACGAGGACGAACGCCGGCTGACCGTGGACGCGCCGCAGGCGTCGCTGTGGCGGGTCATCGAGGGCATCGGCGGCGACAACGGCTGGTACTCCTTCCCGCTCGCCTGGGCCGTGCGCGGCTGGCTGGACCGCTTCGTGGGCGGTGTGGGACTGCGCCGGGGACGGCGCGACGCCGAGCGCCTGCGGGCGGGCGACTCGCTCGACTTCTGGCGTGTCGAGGAGATCGAGAGCGGCCGTCTGCTCCGGCTTCGCGCCGAGATGCGGCTGCCGGGACTCGCCTGGCTGGAGATGTACGCGGAGACGGACGGCGACGGCCGCACCCGCTACCGCCAGCGCGCGCTGTTCCATCCGCGCGGCCTGTTCGGGCACGCCTACTGGTGGAGCGTGTCCCCGTTCCACGCCATCGTCTTCGGCGGCATGGCCCGCAACATCACCCAGGCGGCGGCGAAGGGCTTGAGCGCCCATACGGGTGACGTCCCGGCGGAGCGCATCCGGGAGCCGCAGGGCGGCGGAAGCGCCCACCGGTAGCCGGGCACCCGGCCGTACACACGGAGCACCAGGAGTGACGCCATGACCGTCGCGGTCGTCCTGTTCACCTCGGACCTGCGTCTGCACGACCATCCGCCCCTGCGCGCGGCGCAGCGGGCTGCGGACGAGGTGGTGCCGCTGTTCGTGCTGGACCCGGCGATCGGCGCGGCCGGCTTCGACGCGCCGAACCGGCGGGCCTTCCTCGCCGACTGTCTGGCCGATCTGGACACGGGACTCCGCGAGCGCGGCGGCCGTCTCGTGGTCCGTTCGGGCCCGGTGGTCCGGGAGGTGGCGGCGGTCGTCGCGGAGAGCGGGGCCCGGGAGGTGCACATGGCCGCCGGGGTGAGCGGCTACGCGCACCGCCGGGAGGAGGCCCTGCGCGCGGAGCTCGACGGCCTCGGGGTGTCGCTGCACGCCCACGACAGCGTGATCACGGCCGTCGCGCCGGGGGCGGTCACGCCCACCGGCTCCGACCACTACGCGGTCTTCACGCCCTACTTCCGCCGCTGGTCCCAGGAGCGGCTGCGGCCGGCCGGCGCGTCGCCGCGCGCCGTGCGGGTCCCGGAACGCGTCCGCGGTGAGCGCCTGCCCGGGCGCGGCGCCGTCAAGGGCGTCTCGCCCGCGCTGCCCCAGGGCGGGGAGACGGCCGGCCGCCACCTCTTCCTGACCTGGAAGCGGTCGGGGCTGGAGGCGTACGAGGACCGGCACGACGACCTGGCGGCCGACGACACCTCCCGGCTCTCGCCCCACCTCCACTTCGGCACCCTCTCCCCCGTCGAGCTGGTGGAGCGGGCACGGGCGCACGGCGGGCCGGGGGCCGAGGCGTTCGTGCGGCAGCTGTGCTGGCGGGACTTCCACCACCAGGTGCTGGCCGCCCGTCCGGCCGCGGCCTCCGAGGACTACCGCACCCGCCACGACCGGTGGCGCCGGACGGACGAGGCGGGGGAGGAGATCGAGGCGTGGCGGGAGGGGCGCACCGGATACCCGGTGGTCGACGCCGCGATGCGCCAGCTGCGCCACGAGGGCTGGATGCACAACCGCGCGCGGCTGCTGGTGGCGAGCTTCCTCACCAAGACGCTCTACGTGGACTGGCGGGTCGGCGCCTCGCACTTCCTGGACCTGCTGGTGGACGGCGACCTCGTCAACAACCAGCTGAACTGGCAGTGGGTCGCGGGGACGGGCACCGACACCCGTCCGCACCGGGTGCTCAACCCGGTGGTCCAGGGCAAGCGGTTCGATCCGCGGGGGACCTACGTGCGGCGCTGGGTCCCGGAACTGCGGGACGTGGAGGACCGGTTCGTGCACGAGCCGTGGCGGCTTCCGGAGGACGAGCGCGCCGCGGTCGACTACCCGGAACCGCTGGTCGACCTCGCGGACGGTCTCGCGCGCTTCCGCCACGCCCGGGGCCGCGACTGACCGTCGCCGCCCGTCCGCCCGGCTCCCGTCCGACCCGGCGCGCATGATGCCGGGTGCGCCCGTGCCGCCCGCATCCCTCGGCGCACGCCGGGTGTCCGCGCGCCGTCCGCTTGCGCGGCGGACGGCGCGGCGCGTGTGCGTCTGCCGCCCGCGCGCCGGGCGTGCGCGCCGTCCGCATCCGGTCGGCCGCGCGGCGGCGAAGCAGGGGTGGACGCGCGACCGCCGGCCGCAAGGGCCAGGAGGGGTCCCGGCGGCGGCCGGCGGCGCCGCGGGCGCCGCCGGCCGGTGCGAGCCGAGCACCGCGAGCGCCGCCGCGCGGCTCCGGGAGGTGGACCCGGGCCGCACGCGGACGCCGCGGTGACGTCGCCGGGTACGCGCGTCAGCGGGTCTCCGCGGCCGCCAGCACCTCGCGGGCCGCGCGGGTCCCGGACGCGAGGGCGCCCTGCACCGACCCGGTGGCCCGGTGGTCGCCGCAGACGTGGCGGCCGGGCGCGACGCGGGTGGTGCGGCTCAGCGGCCACGGCGGCGGCATCGCGGGCAGCGCCCCGTCGATCCGGCAGGTGGCGACGGACAGCCAGCCGCCGGTGTCCGTGGCGTACAGCTCGGCGAGCCGCCGCCGCACGGCCTGCTCGGCTCCGGGCGTGTCGCCGCCGAGCACGGAGGTCGACACCAGGGCGGTGCCGGGCGGGGCGTAGCCGGGGACGGCCTCGGTGAGGACACAGGTGTTGAGCACGGCGAGGCTGCTGTCCACCATCAGGGTCGGTTCCGCGAAGGGGGAGCGTTCGGCGGCGTGGTAGTAGGTCGTGACGGTGCGGGTGGCGGGGACGTCGAGGCCCGGGACGAGGCGGGCGGCGGTGGCCGGGTCGGTGGCGACGACGACGGTGGCGGCGGGCTGTTCGCGTCCGTCGGCGAGGAGCACCCCCGAGTCGGTGACGGCGTCCACCGGGGTGTCCAGCCGCAGGACGCCGTCGGGCAGACCGGCGGCGAGCTGGGCGGGCACCGCGCCGATCCCCTCGGCGGGCAGGCAGAGCGTGCCGCGCGCCATGCTCCGCCAGACGAGGTGGAAGAACCGGGAGGAGGTCGTGAGCTCGGATTCGAGGAAGACGCCTGCGAGGAAGGGGCGCATCAGGCCCTCGATCGCCTGTGCGGAGAGGCCGGCGCGGGTGAGCGCGCTGCGGGTGGTGCGGTCGGCGGCGCGGGTGAGGAGGCCGGCCGGGGGGAACGTGTCGCGGGCGGTGAGCGCGGTGAGCGCGGCGAGGTCCCGGGCGGAGAGGGCGCGGCCGGGCAGCAGTGCGGCGGCTTCGCGGGGACGCCGGGTCGGGTCGGTGAGGCGGACCGCTCCCGCGGGGGTGTGGGCCACGACACCGGGTGTGAGGGGGTGCAGGCGCAGGCCGGGCAGGGAGACGCGTCGTTTCACCTGCGGGTAGGCGGTGTTGAAGACCTGGAACCCGCGGTCGACGAGGAAGCCGTCCCTGCGGTCGGTGCGCATCCGGCCGCCGACGGCGTCGGACGCCTCCAGGAGCTGCACGCGCTGTCCCGCCCGGCACAGGTCGAGCGCGCAGGCGAGCCCTGCCAGGCCCGCGCCGACGACGACGGTGTCGGGGGCGATGGGGTGTCGTGCGGTCGTCATCATCGGCGTCCTCGGTGTGTCGGCGTGGTCGGTGGCCCGGGTGACGTGGCGACCCGGTGGTCCGGAGGACTTCGGTCTTCCGGGTGCCTCCGGATTCCCGGCGGCGTCCCCGGTCTCCCCGGATTCCCCGGGTCCTCCGGCCGGGCTCCCCCGGCTCCCCGGGAGACCAGCCGATCACGACGGGGGCTCCCCCGCCGGCATCCACCGCCGGGCGGGGCCCGGATCGGGTGACGGCGTGTCAGCCCCGTACGCGGGTCTCGACGGCGTCGACGGCCTCGGCGAGGCCCGGTGGCCTGAGCGCGCCGCCGACCGCCTTGCCCGCCCAGCCGGGCCCGAGGGTCATGACGGTGGCCTGTCTCCGTGAGCCGCGCACGCCCCAGCTCATGCCCGCCACGTGCTGCGCGAGGGGCCGGCTGGCGGTGGTGCGCGACTGCGCCCACAGGCCGACGACCGCGGGGCCGGTCCGCCGTACCGCCTCGACCAGGGCCTCGACGGGCAGCGCGGCACCGAACATGCGCACCGCGACCCGGCGTTGTGCGAGCGCGGCGCTGAGTGCCTCCAGCGGGAGGGTGTGGTTCTCGCCCGGCACGCAGGCCAGCAGCACCGTGCCGCCGGGGAGGCCGTCGGCGACGGGCGGTGCGGCACGCCGCAGCGCGCAGGCGACGTGCCAGGACAGGAAGTGCTCCACCTCGACGTAGCGTTCGCCGGAGGTCTCCCACTTGCGGCCCACGGCCTGCAGCGTGGGCATCACGATCTCCTGCCAGGCGTCCACGAGGCCGTAGGTCTCGACCGCGCTGTTGAGGAGTTCGTCCAGGGCGACGGCGTCGAGCCGCAGGGCGGCGCGGGCGAGGCCCCGGCACTCGTGCCGGGCGTCGCCGAGCCGCATGCCCGCGTGGGCGCGGCTGGCGCCGGAGGCGGGCGGCTCGGGCGGTGCGTCCGCGGGCTGCGGACGCGGGGACGACACGGGCGGCGGGGCGCCGAGCACGGCCCGTGCGGCTTCGGCGGGCGGTACGCCGGTGGCGGTCAGGGCGCACATGCGTTCCAGCAGCGCGACGTCGGCCGGGGTCCAGCGGCGGTGCCTGCCCCCCACGCGCCCCGCGGGCCCCAGACCGTAGCGCCGGTCCCAGGAGCGGACCGTGGTCGGCGCCACGCCGAGCCGCCGTGCGACCTCGCCGGTCGTGAGCCCGGCCTCCTGCTGTCCACCGCCGTCGTCCTGGCTCATGTGGCCACTCTACCGAGAGTCCGACGCACGATCGATGCGTGTCACCTGCGTCGTTCTGCCGCCGGGAAGCCTGCGGAGTGCTCACTCCTCCGCGGGCCGGAAGGGGCGGCGCGCGACGTGCAGGGCGTGTCGCGGAGAGCGTGTCGCGCAGGGCGTGACGCGGGAGCGGCGTCCGGGGTGCGGGGCCGCCGGGCGGAGGCACGCTCTCACCGGGTGCACTCGGACGACTCCGACGACGCGCACGGGGGGCGCCCGGCGCGTGGGTCCTCCGCTGGGAGCAGGCCGGATCGGCGCGGGGTCCCCCTGCCCTCCGGGCCCGGCGAGAGGTCCGGTGCGTGCGATTCGCCCGCGGGGGACGGGGGGCACCTCCCGACCGGGAGTCCGCGCGGAGCCTCCGCGGCCGACGGCAACGCGGCACGGGCGCACCTCGCCGCGGAAGCCTGCGGAGTGCGTGCCGGCGCACGCGAGCCCGCCGGGAACCGGACGAGAGGCCCTGGCCGAGAAGGGCGTGCCGGGCCCGCGCACCAGGAAGCCGGTTGCGGCCCGCCCCAGGGCCCGTCGAGGGCCCGGCGCGGGCGGACCGGGTGGCCCCCCGGCGGGCGAGGCGCCGCCCCGGGGCGGCCCGTGGCTCCGCGTGCGACGACGGCACCCGGGGCCCGCCGTGATTGCCGGGATCGGGAAGTGCGCGGGTGTCCGGGCAGATGGGAGGCTTGCCCGGACAGCACACAACTGCCGTGCCGGGCAGGGCAGTCAGCGGGGCCGCTGCCCACGAGGCGCACCGCGCGACGGCCGCCGCGGAGCGCCTGCGGCCCGGCTCGTGGCCGTGGCACGCGCCACCGCGCACGCCCGGCTTGCGAACGCCCGGTTCGGGCGCGGCAGGCGTGTGCCGGCGGTCGGGGGTGCCGGCGGTGGGCCGGCGGACGAAGGGGGACGGACATGACGGTGCCGCAGCACATCCGGGGCGGCCGCCCGGCAGGCCACATGGTGGTCTGCGGGGACGACTCCCTCGCCCACCGGCTGGCCGCGGAACTCCAGGACGTCTACCGGGCCCACGTGGTCCTGGTCGTGCCCGACGCGCTGTCCGGCGGGCAGGACGGCGCTCCGCCCCGGGTCCCGCGGGCGGGCCGGTCCGGCGTGACCGCGCTGCGGCGGCCCGCGCCGTCGCCCGACGACACGAGCGGCGGGCTGCGGCTGCCCCTGGAGGAGGTCCTGTCGGCCGCGCCCTCCGAGGAGGCGCTGCTGCGGGCCGGGGTGGACCGGGCGGCGTCGCTGGCGCTGCTCTACGAGGACGACGAGGTGAACCTGCGGGCCGCCCTCGCGGCACGGCGGCTCAGCCCGGGGCTGCGCCTGGTGGTGCGGATGTACAACCGCAAGCTGGGCCAGCACATGGAGGAACTCCTGGACCAGGCGGCCCTGCTGGCGATGCCCGGCGTGGACCGGGCCTTCCTCGACGCGTCGACCACGGTGCTCTCCGACGCGGACACCGCGGCGCCGGCGCTCGCCGCGACCGCGGCGGGCGGCACGAGCAAGGTCGTCCAGGCCGACGGGCTGCTGCTGCGGGCCGTCGAGCGCGCCCCCTCCCGTCCCGGTGAGACGCCGGACCCCGGACTGTGCACACTGGCGCTGCTCTCGTCGTCGACCTCGGACCCCGCAGGTTCGGAGGGCTCGGAAGGTCCCGAGGGAGCGGATGCGAGCGGCTCCCGCAGGCCGCTGCTGCTGCCCGACGACGCGACCGTCCGGGACGCGGCGGACCGGGGCACGGTCGTCCTGGAGACCGTGCGGCACGCTGGCCCGGCGCTGCCCCCGCGGCGCCTCGCGGGGCGGGGCGCGCCGCTCGGCACGGTGTTCTCGCGGCGGCTGCGCTGGGCGCTGGCCGGCATCGTCGCCTCGGTGCTGGCGCTGAGCGTGACGGCGTCGGTGCTCACCGCGGCCGATCCGGTGCACGCCACGTACCTGACGCTGCTCGACCTGTTCGCGATCGGCGATCCCGCCGTCGGCGAGTCGACGACCCGTCAGGTGCTGCAACTGCTGGCGGGGCTGGTGGGCCTGGCGCTGCTGCCGCTGCTGGTCGCCGGCGCGCTCGAGGCGCTGGGCACCTTCCGGGCCACGGGGGCGCTGCGCAGGCCGCCGCGGGGGCTCTCGGGTCACATCGTGCTGCTGGGGCTGGGCAAGATCGGCGCCCGGGTGCTGGCGCGTCTGCGGGAGCTGGACATCCCGGTGGTGTGCGTGGAGGAGGATCCCGAGGCCCGGGGCATCGCGCTGGCGCGCAGCCTCGGGGTGCCGGTGGTCCTCGGCGACGTCACCGAGGAGGGGGTGCTGGAGGCGGCCAAGGTCCACCGCGCGCACACGCTGCTCGCCCTCACCAGTTCCGACACCACCAACCTGGAGGCGACGCTCTACGCCCGCACGGTCAAGCCCGATCTGCGGGTGGCGCTGCGCGTGTACGACGACGAGTTCGCCACGGCCGTCCACCGCACGCTGCGGGCGGCGCACCCCGGCGCCGTCACCCGCAGCCGCAGCGTCACACACCTGGCCGCGCCGGCGTTCGCCGCGGCGATGATGGGCCGTCATGTGCTCGGCGCCGTGCCGGTCGAGCGGCGGGTCCTGCTGTTCGCGGTCGTCCTGGTGGGCGGTACGCCCGAGTTCGAGGGACGGACGGTGGCCGAGGCGTTCCGTCCCGGGGCGTGGCGGATCCTGGCACTGGACACGGCTGTGCCGGCGGCCCGTCACCCCGACCTGGGCGCGGTGCAGCACGGCGGCGACGAGCCGCAGCTGCTCTGGGACGTGCATCCCGGCTACGTCCTGCGGCCGGAGGACCGGGTGGTCATCGCCGCCACCCGGCGCGGTCTCGCCGAACTGCTGCACACTCCGGCGCGCCCGCACACCGGGACGCCGTGACCCGGAGCGCTCCGCGGGCCCGGCGGCCGGCCACCGGGGCGCCTCCTTCGCGTGCGGGCCGGGCAGCGCTCCAGGGCCGGGCGCCGACGGCCCGGCGGTGTGCCGTGCACGTCGACCGCGGTCGGTGCGGGGGCCGTCGGCCGGGGTGCGGGCTCGCGGCCGGACCGCCCGAACCGGCCGGCCTTCGCCGTGCCGACCGCCGCCTCGGGGCGGGCGCTTGACTTCGCGTGCACTCCAACAGGGAGTGTTCCCTCCGAGGCCGCGGCAGTCGGGCGCGGCACGAGGAGAGGGCTCCCCCATGAAGTACCGCATGATCGGCAGCGACCCCGCGACCAGCCGGCGGGTCAGCGTGCTCAGCCTCGGGGCGATGCTGTTCGGCACGCGTACCGACGAGAAGACGTCGTTCGCCATCCTGGACCGGTACGTCGAGGCGGGCGGAACGTTCATCGACACGTCGAACAACTACGCCTACTGGGAGGACGGCAGCCAGGGCGGTGCGAGCGAGAGCGTGATCGGGCGGTGGCGGCGCAGCAGCGGTGCCGGGGACGAGGTGGTGATCGCGACGAAGGCGGGCGCGCGTCCGCTCGCCCCCGGGACCGGCTTCGTCGAGAACCGCGAGGGCCTGTCGGCGCGGACCCTGCGGGAGGCCGCGGAGCAGAGCCGTGAGCGCCTCGGCATGGACCGGCTCGATCTGATGTACGCGCACATAGAGGACCCGTCCACGCCGCTGACGGAGACCGTGGAGGGGTTCGCCGCGCTGGTCGAGGAGGGCTCCGTCGGCCTGCTCGGTGTCAGCAACCACTGGACGTGGAAGGTGGAGCGGGCGCGTGCCGCGGCCGCCGCGGCGGGTCTGCCCGGTTTCGAGGTCCTCCAGTACAGCCACAGCTACCTGCGCCGGCGCACGGACCTGCCGGACGCGCTCTCCCCCGACGGTGCGTACGGGGTGACCAGCGGTGACCTCCTCAGCTATGTGCGGGCGGAACCCGCACTGACCCTGGTGGCGTACACGCCGCTGCTCGCCGGCGCCTACGTCCGCAGCGACAAGCCGCTCGGCCCGGACCTCGACCACGCCGGCACTCCCGCGCGGCTCGAGGCCCTGCGGGAGGTGGCCGCGGAGACCGGGGCCACGGCGAACCAGGTGGTGCTGTCGTGGCTGATCGGCGGCGAGGTGCCGGTGGTACCGCTGGTGGGCGTCTCGTCCGTGGCCCAGCTGGAGGAGAACCTCGCGGCTGTCGACCTCGAACTGACCCCGGCGCAGCGCGCCCGGCTGGACGGCGCCCACTGACCGGTCCCGTCGCGGTGCGGTGCCCCGGCCGGGGCACCGCACCGGCGCGGTCCGCACGCGCAGCGTTTGCATGTAACCCGCGTCTGCAATTATTGTCGACGAACGTAACCGCCTCATGCAATCGACACAAGGATCAGTGCGATGACCACCGTCCCCACCGTCCTGCTCAACAATGGCGCCCGGATTCCGCAGCTCGGCTTCGGCGTGTTCCAGGTCCCCGACGACGAGACCACCGCCGCGGTCTCGGCCGCCCTGGAAGCCGGCTACCGCTCCGTCGACACCGCCGCCGTCTACGGCAACGAGCGCGGCGTCGGCCGGGCGCTGGCGTCCTCCGGCATCCCGCGCGAGGAGCTGTTCGTCACCACCAAGTTGTGGAACGACGACCAGGGCTACGACGCCACCCTGAGGGCGTTCGACACCAGCCTCGCCGCACTCGGCCTCGACCACGTCGACCTCTACCTGATCCACTGGCCGGCCCCGGCGCAGGACCTCTACCGGGAGTCGTGGCGGGCCGTCGAGAAGCTGGTGGCCGACGGGCGGGTGCGCACGGCGGGCGTCTCCAACTTCGGCCCCGCCCATCTGCGCCGGCTCCTCGACGGCGCCTCCCTGGTCCCGGCGGTCAACCAGATCGAGCTCCACCCGGGCCTCCAGCAGGCCGAACTGCGCACGCTGCACGCCGAACTCGGGATCGCGACGGAGGCATGGAGTCCGCTCGCCCAGGGCGCCGTCCTCGAAGAGGACGCGCTCACCGGGATCGCCGCCCGGCACGGCAAGTCCCCCGCCCAGGTCGTGCTGCGCTGGCATCTCCAGCTGGGCAACGTCGTGATCCCGAAGTCGGTCACCCCGGCCCGGATCCGCGAGAACCTCGACGTGTTCGACTTCGCGCTCTCGGACGCGGAGATGACCGCCGTCGCCGGCCTCGACCGCGGCCTGCGCACGGGACCGCACCCGGACGAACTGGGCTGACGCCCCGGCGGTCCCCGCGGGCCGGCCCGGAAATCCGGAGGCGGACGACACCTGCTCCGGGCCATCCTGCACGGGAGCGGTTCCGGCCGGTCCGCGCCCGCGACAGCACCGAGGAGCAGCCTTGTCCCCGCACACCGTCCTGTTGTCCGGCATCGTCGGATCCACCGCGTACGGCCTGGCCCACGAAGGCTCGGACATCGACCGGCTCGGCGTGTTCGCGGCGCCCACCGAGGAGTTCCACGGACTGCACACCCCGCGGGCCTCGCACGTCACCAGCGCGCCCGACCGCACCCTGCACGAGGCGGCGAAGTGGTGCCGGCTCGCCCTCGGCGGCAATCCGACCGCCGGTGAACTCGTGTGGCTGCCGGACGAGTTGTACGAGGTGCGCACCCCGCTGGGCGACGAGCTCATCGCGATCCGTTCGTCGCTGCTCTCGGCGCGGCGGGTGCGCGCCGCGTATCTCGGCTACGCCGCCCAGCAGGCCAAGCGGCTGACCGACCGGGCCGCGGCGGGGCCGCTGCCCGCCGGCGCGCGTGCGCGCACGGCCAAGCACGCCCGCCACCTCAAGCGGCTGTGCCATCAGGGCCTGGGGCTGTACACCACGGGCCGCCTGGAGATCCGGCTGGAGGACCCGGACGCCTTCCGCGCGTTCGGCGAACGGGTCGCCGAGGAGCCCGCGCACGCGCTCCGGTCGCTCGCCTCGTACGAACGGGCCTTCGACGAGGCACAGAGCCCGCTGCCCGACCACCCCGACGAAGCGCCGGCGGAGGCGTGGCTGCGCCGGGTGCGCGCCCACCACTACACCGCGCCCCGCCGTCCCGCACCGGGCGCCCGCTGACCGGGCGCCCGGCATCCACGGGGCGCGGCGGCGGAGTGCCCGGCACCGCGCCCGGCCGTCACAGGAAGGCGTCGCGGGCCGTCGGGCGGCCCAGGTACCAGAGCGGGGCGGTCTCCGGCACCGCCAGCGGCCGGAAGCCCAGACGGTCGTAGAACGCCCTGGCCCCGGTGTTCGCCTGCACCATGCTCAGGTGCACCGCCGGAACGCCCGCCGCATGGAGCGCGTCGAGCAGCGTCCGCATCAGCGCACGCCCCCAGCCGCGTCCCTGCCAGGCGGGCAGCAGGTCGATGTGCAGATGGGCGGGATGACCGGCGAGTTCGGGGCGGACCATGCGCTCCGGGCGGTGCAGCAGCAGGACGATCTCGTCGGACGGGGTCCGGGGCTCCCCCACGGGCAGCGGGAAGCGCGCGCCCGCGGACGGCAGCCACTCGGCACGGAACCTCTCGGCGAAGCGCGCGGTGTCCGGCGCCCCCACCACGTACCCGACGGCGGTGCCCGTGCCGTCGTCCAGCACGAAGGCGAAGTCCGGCTCCAGTTCGGCGTACGGGTGGGCGAAGACCGAGGGCATGAGCTCCCGGTCCGGGTAGTGGGCCGCGGAGTCCCCGCCCTCGTGGGCGGTGGCGACGCAGACGGCGGCGAACGCCTCCCGGTCCACGGGCCGGTAGCGGCGAATGTGCGGGGTGCCCGCGGAGGGCGCGGCTGCGGAGTGCCTCATGGCCCCGATGATCGCCGTTCCGGGAGCGCTCCCACAAGAGCCGCACCGCGCCCGGCCGGCCGCCTTCGGATGGCGCTCCGCCCCTCGGGCGGCGCGCTATCCGGCGGTGTCGGCGTGGCGGAGTTCGGCGAGGAGTTCGGTCTGGCCCGCCAGGAGCTCGGTGAGGATCCGGCGGGCTGCGCGCAGCAGTTCGGCGACGTCGCCGCCCGCGAGTGCGTAGCTCACGGTGGAGCCGTCGCGGATGGAGACCACGATGCCGGACCGGCGCAGCACCGCGAGCTGCTGGGAGAGGTTGGAGGGTTCGATCTCGATCTCGCACAGCAGTTCCCGTACGGGTACGGGGCCGTTCTGGAGCAGTTCCAGGACCCGGATGCGCACGGGGTGCCCGAGCATGCGGAAGAACTCCGCCTTGGCCTGGTACAGCGGTACCTGCATGCGACGACGCTCCTGCCGTGTCCGGGTCGCTGGTGGGGGATGGCAGCCCGGTCCGCCGGGTGCCCGTTGGCCGACGCCATGATCCTGCCGCTTCCGGCTCCGCGCCCACCCACAACTGACCGATTTCGGATGTGCCGAGTTGAAGACTTGTGCAACTCGTGGGCATGCGGAGCCGGTTCGCGGCCGTGCTACAGCTCCAGATCCGCCTCGATGCGCTTGAGCTGGTGCCGGGCCATGGCGAGGTTGGACCTCCCCTTGTCCAGGACGATGTAGAGGAACAGACCGTTGCCGCCCTTGCCTCTGAGCAGCCGGATGAGGTGGTACTGGTTGCCGAGGGTGATCAGCACGTCCTCGATCTCCTCCTTCAGCCCCAGCATCTCCATCGCCCGGAGCTTCGCCCGGATCACATCGGTGTTGCCGGCCGCGGCGACCGTGAGGTCCAGGTCCTTCCCGCCGCCCAGCGTGCCGAGGGCCATGCCGCTCGTGTAGTCGACCAGCGCGACGCCCACGCTGCCGTCGATCGAGGTCATCGCCTCTTTCAGAGACGTCTCGACGTTCACCATCGGTGCTCACTCCCTCAACTCGCGGATGCCGGACCGGGGGTGACCGGCCGGCCGGCCTGTGATCAGGACGCTACTGACGCCCCGGACCGGCGGATGCCGGATGCGCGGAACCGTCCGAAAACCGCCTCCGGCGGCTCCGGATCACGCCGCGCGGCCCGCCGGACGGGCCGCGCGCGGGCGGTGTGAAGGCGGACGGTGGGCGGACGGGCGGTGTACGGGCGGACGGAGGGGCCGACGGTGGGCGGGCCGGGGCGGCCGCCCCCGCACTGCCGAGTTCTGCGCGCCGCGCGCACCGGCGGGACGATGGACGGATGGCAACGGAGACCTCTTCGGCGGACCCGCCGCCGCGCCCCGGTGACGAGGGGCGGTACGGCGAGCGCGTCTTCCGCCCCGGGGACACCGGCGAGGCGGACCGCATCGACCACGGCGCCCTGGCCTACGACGCGACCACGCTGTCCCGGCTGCGACAGCTCGGCGCGGGGCCCGGGTGGCGATGCCTCGACGTCGGCGCGGGCACCGGCAGCGTGGCGCGCCGGCTGCTCCGGGAGGCCGGAGTGGCGGAGGTGGTGGCCGTCGACCGGGACACCCGGTTCCTGGCCGAGGACCCTCCGGAGGGACTCACGCCGCTGGAGGCCGACGTCCTCGCCGACGGCTTCGACCCGGGCCGCTTCGACCTGGTGCACGCCCGGTTCGTGCTCATGCACCTGCCCGACCCGGCACGGATGACCGCACGGCTGGCCGGCCTGCTCGCGCCCGGGGGCGTCCTCGTCGTCGGCGACGCGGTCGACCTCACGACGGCCGCCGCGCCCCGCGCTCCCGTGCCGGACGCCCTGCGCGCGATGTGGCAGGGGCTGCACGACACCATCGGCACCGACGTCTCGTGGGTGCCCGGCCTCCCCCGGCTGCTGGCCGATGCCGGCCTGCGCTCCGTCGCCGCCGAGATCCATGTGCCGCCGCTGGTTCCCGGCAGCCCGATCAGCCGGTTCTGGGCGCAGACCTGGGAACGGTCGCGTCAGGCCATGGTCGCCACGGGCCTGGTGGACGACGCGGGCGTCGACGAGGCGGTCCGCAGCCTGGAGTCACCCGGATTCGCGGGCTTCTCCCCCGGGCTGCTCACGGCCTGGGGACGGGCGCCGGGCGACAGGGCGTGACCTGCGGGGCACCGGCCCGCACGCAGTGACCCGCGAACGCCGGCCCGGCCGTACCGGCGCTGTCCCGGGCAGACCGCTCGCCGGCGCGAACGCCGCGCTGCCCTGGCCGGACGAGCCGCACCTGGTGCTCCGGCAGGCCGCGACGGTCCCGCGCGCACACCGCGGCGACGGCCGTGTCGCGGCGCTGGTGGCGGCCGGACTGGACCCGGTCGCGTCGCTGGTGTCCTTCGCGGCCGTCGGCGCCGCCCCGGTGGCGACGGCCGCGAGCCGGGGCCGGAGCGATGACGCGTGGGGCGCGGCAGCGGAACCGCCCGTCCGGCACGGACTGCCGGACGGATGCGGCACGGCGGCGGAGAGCGGCCGTGCGCGGCGGGCGCGGATCGAGCGGCGCACCGACGCCTCGGCCGCCGCCCCCTGGGCCGCGCTCGGCAGGGACGCCGCGAACCGGCCGGCCGGACTTCTCGGCGACGTCCGGGTCGCGGTGCCGGGAACCGGCCTGCTGCCCGCCACCAGCATCCTGGGCGTGGGCAGGGTGTCAGCACTCCGCCGGCCCCGCGGGGCGGGCTCACACCCAGGGCGGCGGACCGTCCGGGATCAGGACGTGGACGTCGAAGAGGATCGCCGCCCCGGCCCCGATCGCGGGACCGCCGGTCCGCGCCATCCAGGTGAGGAACGGCCGCGCCTCGAACGCGCGGTCACCGAGCCCGCGCGTGTACGCGGCATGGGCCTCGAGCGAGGCGATACCCGCTTCCAGCGGCGGGCCCGAGACGTCGACTCCGTGGGTGGGCCGGGCCGCTCCGGCGAAGCACACCAGCCGGACGCCGCCCCAGGGTTCGAGGCCCTCGTCCGCGAGTTCCGGGAAGATCCAGCGGTTGCCCGCGTCACGGGCGGCGTCCAGCGCGGCAAGTCCGACCACGCGGTGGTCCGCCTGGTTGGTCATACCGCCGACCATGCGGACGCCGAAGTCGCCGGAGACCATGATCTGCGGACGGTGGCGGCGGACGGCACGCACGATGTCCCGGCGCAGGCCGACCCCGCCCTCGACCACTCCGTCGGTGTGGTCGAGGAACTCGACCACCTCCACGCCCACCGCCCGCGCCCCGGCCCGCTCCTCCTCCTCACGCAGCGGACCGGCGCGTTCCGGGGGGATGCCGTCGATGCCGGCCTCGCCGCGGGTGGCGAGGAGGTACGTGACCGTCCTGCCCTGCCCGGTCCAGCGGGCGACGGCGCAGGCCGTGCCGTACTCGATGTCGTCTGGGTGCGCCGCGACGGCCAGGCAGCGCTGCCAGTCCTCGGGCAGCGCGGGGAGAAGTCCGTGCCGGGCCGCTTCGGCGTCGGTGCCGGAAGCGCTCATGGCTCCATGATGGTCCCGCCGTCGCCCCCGGGCAGCCCGGGGCGGCGGGCCCGCGGCGCAGGCCCCGAGAGGGCTCCCGGCCGAGACTCCCCGGAGGGCTCCCACCGGGCGCCGGGGCGGGCGTCCCAGCGGAACGGACGGGTGCCGCGGCGGAACGGGAAAATATTTTTGCAGAGTCTGCACTTTTGCATATCATCCAGCTCGTGACGGAGAAGAGTGCCGCGGGCAACGGACTGCGGGAGCGCAAGAAGCGGGCCACCCGTGCGGCGCTCGTCGAGGCGGCCCTGCGGCTCGCGGCGGAGCACGGCGCGGAGAACGTCACCGTGGAGACCGTCAGCGAAGCGGCGGGCGTCTCGCCGCGGACGTTCTTCAACTACTTCGACACCCGCGACGACGTCTTCGTCATGATCGACGCCGAGTCGAGCGCCCGCGTCCGGCGCGCCGTGCGCGAGGCCCCCGCAGCGCTGACGCCGCTGGAGGCGCTGCGCGACGCGCTGGCGGCCGAGCTGGCCGGGATCGAGGAACAGCACGACCTCTGGGCGCTGCGCGCCGAGGTGCTGCACCGGTCTCCGCATCTGCTGGCCCGCAGCCTGGGCGCGCATATGGCCGACGAGCTGGAACTGGCCGACGCCCTGGCCCGGCGCATGGGGCACAGCGGACCCGCCGGGCCCGAGGAGCCCTCCGGGGCCGCGGGTACGGCCGGTGCCCGCGGCGCCGGGCACGCGCGGCCGCCGGGGCGGGAGGCGGCGCCCGGTCCCTGCCGGACGCCGGAGGACGCCGGGCCGGGAGCCGGACTGCATCCGCGGCTGCTGGCCGCCGTGGGCGGCACGGCCGTCCGCGTGGCCGTGGAGCACTGGTGCGCCCGCCGCGACCGGACCGCCTTCTCCGACGTGTTCCGCCGGACGTTCGACCTGATCGGCGCCGGACTCACCGAGCCGCGGGGGGCGGCCGCCGACTGAACCCGCCGCCAAAGCGCCCGCCGGTCCCGATCCCGGGACCGGCGGGCGTCCGCGCGGCTCCCGGCGCGATGGTTGCCGCAGGCATTCAGCCGCGCCCGGACACCACCAGACCGACAGCCATCACCGATCGAGAGAGATGTCGTGACCGCAACACCGGCGCCCGCAGAGGCGCCACCCACGTCCATGACCGAACGCCAGATACTCCAGGCCATGTCGGGCCTGATGGCCGGCATGTTCGTCGCCATCCTGGCCGGCACGGTGGTGGCCAACGCGCTGCCCCGGATCATCGCCGACCTGCAGGCCAGCCAGTCCGCCTACACCTGGGTCGTCGTCTCCGAACTGCTCGCCATGACGGCCACCGTGCCGCTCTGGGGCAAGCTCTCGGACCTCTACAACAAGAAGCTGCTGCTCCAGCTCTCGCTCGCGATGTTCGTCGTCGGCTCCCTGCTGGCCGGCTTCTCGCAGGGTGTCGGCCTGCTGATCTTCAGCCGTGTGGTCCAGGGCATCGGCGCGGGCGGTCTGACCGCTCTGGCGCAGGTCGTCATGGCCGCCGTCATCCCGCCGCGGCAGCTCGGCAAGTACGCGGGCATCTTCGGCGCCGTCTTCGCCGTGGGCACCGTGGCCGGACCGCTGATCGGCGGCGTCATGGTGGACACGTCCTGGCTCGGCTGGCGCTGGTGCTTCTTCATCGGCGTGCCGTTCGCCCTGCTGGCGATCGTGCTCCTGCAGCGCACGCTGAAGCTCCCCACCGTGCGCCGCCGCGAGGCGAAGATCGACTACCTGGGCGCCTTCCTGCTGGTCGCTGGTGTCTGCGCGCTGCTCATCTGGGTGTCGCTGGCCGGCAACAGCTTCGACTGGGCCTCGTGGCAGACGGCCGCCCTCACCGGCGGCGGTGTGCTGCTGCTGGTCGCCGCGGTGTTCGTGGAGGCGCGGGTGCCGGAACCGGTCATCCCGCTCACCATCTTCCGCAACCGCACGGTCACCCTCACCACCGTGGCGAGCCTGCTCGTCGGCGTGGCCATGTTCGGCGGCACGGTCTTCCTGTCGCAGTACTTCCAGGTCTCCCTCGGCAAGTCCCCCACGGTCGCGGGTCTGATGAGCCTGCCGATGATCCTGGGTCTGCTCGTCTCCTCCACGGTGGCCGGGCAGGTCATCAGCAGGACCGGCCGGTGGAAGGTGTACCTCGTCGCGGGCGCGGTGATCATGGCCGCCGGGCTCGCCCTGCTCTCCACGATCGGCGCCGACACCGGATTCGGGCTGCTCAGCCTCTACATGGCCGTCCTCGGCATCGGCGTCGGCCTGCTGATGCAGAACCTGGTGCTGGCCGCGCAGAACGACGTGCCGGCCGCGGAGCTGGGCGCCGCGACCTCCGTGCTCTCGTTCTTCCGCAGCATGGGCGGCACCGTCGGCACCAGCGTGCTGGGCGCGATCCTGGCCAACAAGGTCGCCGGCGAGATGACCAAGGGCTTCGAGGAGAACGGGATCCCGACCGCGGGCGGCGGGGCCGCCGGCCACGGCAGCGTCCCCGACATGACGACCCTGCCGGAGCCGGTGCGCGGCATCGTCGAGCACGCCTACGGCGTGGCCACAGCGGAGCTGTTCCTCATCGCGACGCCGTTCGCGCTGCTGGCGCTGGTCGCGGTGGTCTTCATCAAGGAGAAGCCGCTGAAGACGACCAGCGGCATGGAGCGTCTCGCGGAGGAGGAGGCCGCCGCCGCGGGCGCGTCGGAGCAGGACCCGGCCGGCCCCGCGCCGCGCGCCGCCGAGCCGGGCTCCGGTGAGGCCGAGGCCGCCCGGATCGGCTGAGGCCGGACGCCGGCGCGGGCGCCGGGTGCCTCCTGGGTAGCGGGGGGCACCCGGCGCCGCCGGTCCGGGCCCGTGCGCCGGTGCCGTTCGCGGGCGCACGTCACCGGCGCCCCGAGCAGGACCGGAGGTCGCGCCCGGGCCGTCGCCCCGGCTCCCCCGGGACCCACGGCGGGACGTGCGCAGGTCCGGCGGCCGCCGCCCGCACCCGCCGGAGGGGCCGGCAAGGCCGGCAGCGGCCGCCCGCACCCGCCGGAGCCCTCGGCGGGGCGGAGTCCCCGGCGAGGCCCGGCAAACCGGTGGCGGCCGCCCGACTCGCCGGAGCCCTCGGCGGTCCCGGCGGGCCGGCGGCCACGGCTCGTGCCGGTGCTACTCGGCCATCTCGTACGCCCCCGACAGGGCCTCCACCCTCGCCCACACACGTGCCGAGCGGCTCTCGTCGACGACCGGGCGGCGGACGGCGCCCAGCGCCCAGGTCTGCTGGGCCGCGGTGGCGGAGTCCTTGCCGTGCAGTTCGACGGCGTACGCCGAGAAGTCGCGGACCAGGACGGCGAACAGCTCGTCGAGCACGTCCTCGTCGGTGCCCGTGGCACTCGCCTGCTCCAGGACGAGCTGGCCGTGGACGACGAGGGCGAACAGCTGGCCCACGGCGAGCAGCAGGTCGAGGTCACGGCTCTGCGCCTCGTCCGGCGCGGCGGTGCGGACGAACTCGCACAGCGCGTCCGCCTGCTCCCGGAAGCGGGCGACGTTCGGCAGGTGCTGGTGGGCGTCGAAGGCCGGCCGCCAGTCGTGGAACCGTACGGATCCCAGGCCGCGGGCGGGTCCCTGGCGGAAGAGGAAGTCGTCGTCCGCGGCGTCGTGGCGGGTGGGCACGGGAGGGAACTCCGCCGGGTCCAGCAGGTGGTTGCGCAGGAACTTCAGGATGAGCGCCAGGTTGACGTGGACGGTGCCCTCCAGCTTGGGCAGGCCACGGATCTCGACGGCGGCCTGGCCGAAGTAGGTGTCCTTCTCGAAGCCCTTGGCCGCGATGACGTCCCACAGGAGGTCGACGACCTTCTCGCCCTCGGTGGTGACCTTCATCTTCGTCATCGGGTTGAAGAGGAGGTAGCGCCGGTCGTCGGGCCCGGCGGTGCGGAAGTAGTCGACGGCGCGGTCGCTGAAGAGCTTCATCCCGGCGAGGCGCGCATAGGCGTCGGTCAGTTCGCGCCGCACGTGCGGGAAGGCGGTCACGGGGCGGCCGTAGAGGATGCGGTTGTGGGCGTGGGTGACCGCTTCGTACATGGCGTGCTCGCAGATGCCGATGGACGCGGTGCAGAGGTTGAACTTGCCGACGTTGACGGTGTTGAGCGCCGCGTCGAAGGCGGCCCGGCCGGTGTGCAGCACGTCCCCGGGAGCGACCGGGTAGTCCTCCAGGCGGAACTCGCTGACGTACTTGGAGGAGTCGACGACGTTCTTGACCAGGTGGTAGGCGGTGTGGCGGCTGTCCGCGGCGAAGAAGACGTAGCCGTCGGGCCCCTCGACGTCGGTGCGGCGGCCGAAGACCGACACCAGGCCGGCCTTGTTGCCGTTGCCGATGTAGTACTTGGCGCCGTTGGCCCGGAAGCCGCCGTGGCCGTCGGGCTCCAGGAGCATGTCGGTCGAGTAGATGTCGGCGCCGTGGGCCTTCTCCGACAGGCCGAAGGCGAACACCTCGCCCTGGTCGAGCAGTGCGGCGGCGCGGGCGCGGGCGTCGGCGTTGCCGCTCTGCCAGACCGGTCCGAGGCCGAGCACGGTGACCTGCCACGCGTACCAGTAGTCGAGGCCGTAGAAGCCGAGGATCTCGTTGAGGGCCGCGATCCTCGCGGTGTCCCAGCGCTTGTCCGGGCTGCCGGCCGCTTCGGCGGCGGGGGTCAGGAAGGTCGCGAAGAGTCCTTCGCGGGCCGCGAAGCCGAGGAAGTCGCCGAGCCACGCGCGGGTGCGGTAGTCCTCGATCAGGCGCCGCTTGCCCCGGCTCTCGAACCAGTCGACCGTCGCGCGCAGCAGCCTGCGGGTCTCGGGGTCGAAGTGCGCCGGGTCGTAGGTGCGGGGGTTGAACAGCAGGGAGTCGCTCATGGGTGCGGCGCCTTCCGGAGGGTGTCGGTCGTGGTCGTGGTCGTGTGAAGCGGGGGAGGTACGAGGAGGCCGTGACGGGCCGGTGGGGGCGGGGCCGGGCGGCAGCGGGCGCTCAGCCGCGGGGGCGGGCGAGCCGGCCCAGGGTGTCCAGCACGTCGTCCAGCCAGGCGGCCATCATCCGTTCGTAGGCGATCCCGCCCCGCAGCACGGCGTGCTGGAGCTCCCGGCCGGGGTCCGCCGAGGGCGCCTGCGCGCCGTCGTCACCCGCGCTGCCGGACGGAAAGTCGCGGGCCTGGCCGGCCAGATAGTGCGCGAGCCGGTCCTCGTGCATCCGGCGGTGGCGCGCGACCTCGTCGGCGAGCCCGGCGAGTCCGGCAGGGCCGTCGAAGGCGGCGCCGCGGATCTTGACGGCGATCTCGTGGCGCACGCTCTCCGGTTCGATCGGCTCGTGCAGCCAGTCGGCCAGGGCCGACCGGCCGGACGCCGAGACCGAGTACTCCTTCTTGTCCGGACGCCCCTGCTGCGCCACGTCGAGCACGTCCACCCAGCCGTTCGCGGTCATCCGCCCGAGGACGCGGTAGATCTGCTGGTGCGTGGCGTTCCAGAAGTAGCCGATGGAGCGGTCGAACCGCCGGGCCAGCTCATAGCCGGAACCCGGCTTCTCCAGCAGGGAGACGAGGATCGCGTGCTCGAGCGCCATGCCGCGATCCTTCTATGCAACTCGTTGCATAGACAAGCCCGGCCGGGGGCCTGAGACACGGCTCACACGCGGACGCCCCGCCACGGCGGCCGGGACACGGGGTGTGCCGGGCGTGGCGGGGCGTCGGGACGGGCGGTCGCCGGGACGGGGGTACGCGGTGATGCGGCCGATCGGCCGGTCAGGAGGCGAGGGCGGTGCGGGCCGGCTCCGGGTCGCTCCCCGGGGCGGCGTCCGGACCGCCCTCCGGGTCGCCCGGCGGATCGGAGAGCTGGTCGCGGACGTAGTTCCACACCACCGCGATCAGTGCGGCCGCCGGCACGGCGAGCAGGCTGCCGACGATGCCCGCCAGGCTGCCGCCCAGGGTCACGGCCAGCAGGACGACGGCCGCGTGCAGACCGAGGCCGCGGCTCTGGATCATGGGCTGGAAGACGTTGCCCTCCAGCTGCTGCACCACCACGATGATCGCGAGCACGATCAGCGCGTCCGTGACCCCGTTGGACACCAGCGCGATCAGCACGGCGACGAAGCCCGCGAACAGGGCGCCGATGATCGGCACGAAGGCGCAGAGGAAGGTGAGCACGGCCAGCGGGAAGACCAGCGGCACGTCCAGGACCCAGAGGCCGATGCCGATGAGGACCGCGTCCAGCAGGCCGACCGCCGCCTGCGAGCGGACGAACGCTCCGAGCGTGTCCCAGCCGCGCTCCGCAACGGTGGGGACGTCGACCGCGAGGCGGCCGGGGAGCTGGCGGGCGAGCCACGGCAGGAACCGGGGGCCGTCCTTCAGGAAGAAGAACATGAGGAAGAGGGCGAGGACGGCGGTCACCACGCCGTCGACCACGGTGCCCACGCCGGTGGCGAGGGTGCTGAAGATGCTGCCCACGCTGTCCTGGAGGCGGGCGGTCGCGGAGTCGAGCGCGCTGGTGATCTGGTCGTCCCCGATGTTCAGCGGCGGTCCGGCCGCCCATTCGCGCACCCGCTCGATGCCTTCGACGACCCCGTCGGTGAGTTCGCCGGACTGCGAGGCCACCGGGACGGCGATCAGGGCCACGGCGCCCGCGGTGACCGCGAGGAACAGCAGGGTCACCACGGAGGCCGCCAGGGCGGACGGCCAGCCGTGCCGCCGGAGGAAGCGCGCGAAGGGCCAGGTCAAGGTGGTGAGGAGGAGGCCGACGACGAGGGGCCAGACGACCGACCACATACGGCCGAGAAGCCACAGCGCCACCGCCGTGCCCACGAGGACCAGCAGCAGATCCATCGATATACGTGCCGACGCGCGGAGCGCGGCGCGGGTCCTCGCAGGACTCATTGAGGCAGACATGCGATCACCCTATGCGGCCCGGGGCACGGCTCCTCGCCACCTCCCGCCCGGGCCCGCGGCTCACGTCAGCCGCGCAGCACGTGCCCGACGGCCCCTGGTCCGGCGGCACTTGCCGCGCCGGCCCGCCTGCCGGGCGCCCTGCCCCCGCCCCCGCGGCCGACGGGGGCGGGGGCGGGGCGGTCCCGGCCGGAAGCCGGAGCCGTGCGCCGCCACACCACGAACACGGTCACGGCCGGTCGGTGAGCTCCCGGGTGGCGTAGACGGTGAGCGCGTCGCGGACGAACGCCGCGCAGCCCTCGGCGCGGCGGTCGTAGTGCGCGCCGAATCGCGGATCCGACACGTACAGTTCGCCGAGCCCGATCACGTACGAGCGGGTGACCCGGACCGGGCCCGAGAGCCAGTCGCAGTGGCGCCGGGCGATGTCCTGCACCTCGTCGTCACCGGCCGCGTGCCCGGCGGAGAAGGCCGCGGCGAAGTCGGCCGCGATGGCCTCCTGCCGTTCCTTGAAGCGGCGCTTCTCCTCGTCGGTGAGCGAGCGCCACCACCGGTCGCCGCTCGCATAGGCGTCCCGGCCCCAGCGTTCGGTGACCTCCTGCTCGTACCGTGTGTGGTCGAAGCCGTCCAGTACGTCCTCGGGCATGAGCCGTTCTCCTCGTGTCGTCTTCTCCAGAGTGGTCCGCACCGCGGCGATCTGCCGTCCGATGCGTTCGCGTTCCTGCTCCAGCAGTTCCAGATGTGTCCGCAGCGCCTCGGCGGTCTCCTGCTCCCCCGCGAGGACGTCCGCGATCGCCGGCAGCGACAGGCCGAGCCGGCGCAGCAGCAGGATGCGCTGGAGGCGCACGAGTTCGTCCTGCCCGTAGTACCGGTAGCCGTTGGCGCCGACGCGGCTCGGTGCGAGCAGCCCGAGCTCCCCGTAGTGGCGCAGCGTCCTGCTCGTGGTGCCCGCGCGGCGTGCGATGTCCTGGATCGACCACTCCATGACCGCAACGGTAGAAGTTGACGTTGCGTAAAGGTCAAACGTCCGCCGTTGCGGGGCCGCCGGGCCGGGCGCCGCGGGGCGGGCCGCCGGATTCACCGTCTCGGCACGGCATGGGCGCAAGGTGTCCACCCGACGATGTCATGCGCGTGACATTCTCCCGAGTTCGAACACCAGTGAGCCCGGCCGTGTGCGCACCCCGCCCCGGCCGGGAGGCTCCGAACAGGAGAGGACGCCCCCCACACATGTCCGCTCATCGCCCGTCCCACCGCCGCCGCCGCGGGGCGACCGTGATCCTCGCCGCGACCGCCGTCGCCGTGCCGTCGGCCGCCGTGGCGACCCAGCAGGCCCCCTCCCCCACCGGCACCGCCCGGCAGACCGCCGGGCCCCTCGACGACACCTACTACCAGGACGCCCTCGGCAAGTCGGGCGCCGACCTTAAGGCGGCCCTGCACACCATCGTCAGCGAGCAGACCAAGCTCTCCTACGACGAGGTGTGGGACGCGCTCAAGACCACGGACGAGGACCCGGCCGACCCGTCCAGCGTCGTCCTGCTCTACACGGGCCGCTCGCAGTCGAAGTCCGACAACGGCGGCGGGGCCGACCAGTGGAACCGCGAGCACGTGTGGGCCAAGTCCCACGGCGACTTCGGCACCTCCACCGGCCCCGGGACGGACATCCACCACCTGCGGCCCACGGACGTGTCCGTCAACTCCACCCGCGGCAGCAAGGACTTCGACGAGGGCGGCGGCGAGGTCGGCGAGGCGCCCGGCAACTACACCGACGAGGACTCCTTCGAGCCTCGCGACGCCGTCAAGGGCGACGTCGCCCGCATGATCCTCTACATGGCCGTGCGCTACGACGGCGACGACGGCTTCGCCGACCTCGAACCCAACGACCAGGTGGGCAACGGGTCCGCCCCGGCGATCGGCCGGATCTCGGTCCTCAAGCAGTGGAACACCGAGGACCCGCCGGACGCGCAGGAGCAGAAGCGCAACGAGGCGATATTCGGCATACAGAAGAACCGCAACCCGTTCATCGACCACCCGGAGTGGGTCGACTCCATCTGGTAGCGGGACCGTAGCGTGCCGCCCGTTCCCCAAGAGGGACGGGCGGCGCGCCGTTCCGCCCCGCCCGGCGCCGCCGGACGAGAGGAGCGTCCGCCCCCGGCGCGTACCGGTGCCGCGGCGACAGGAACGCCCGGATGCCGACAATGGGAGTACGGCGGCGGGGGCGTGTCCCGGGGCGGGGCCGCGGAGAGGAGCGCCTATGTCCCGGCGGCCGTCGTCCCCCGATGCGGTCCGGGCCGCGCGCGCCGCGGTGCGGGTCACGGTCGCCGCGAGCGCCGGGTTCTATCCCGCGGTGTACGTGCTGGACGAGCCGACCGTCGCGCTCTACGCCCTCTTCGCACCGGTCTCGCTCGGCATCCTGTCCCGGATCCCCGGATCGGGCCGGGACCGCGCCGTCGTGGTGCTGCGGGTGCTGCCGGTCGCCGCGGCCCTCACCGCGCTCGGCACCGCGCTGGCCGTCGCCACCCTGCCCGCCGTCGCCGGCATGCTGCTCGTCGGCTTCGCGCTCTCCTTCGGGGCGGTGTGCGGCCCGGCGGCCGCCGGGGTGGCCCCCGGACTGCTGCTCTTCTACATCCTGGCCTGCTTCCCGCCGTACACCCCCGAGGCCCTGCCGCAACGCCTGGCGGGTCTGGTGGCGGGATGCCTGCTGCTGGCGCTCTGCGAGTGGCTGCTGCTGCCCGAGCCCGCCGACGTCCCCTACCGGGAGCGGCTCGCCCGGGCACTGGACGCGGCCGCACGGGCGGCGCGCGCCTCGTCGGCCGGCGGCCCCCCGGACCCGGCGCGTGCCGGGGACCTGCGTGCCGCCGGGCAGGCGCTGCGGCTCTCACGCCTGCCTCCCGCGGTACGGCCCACCGGCGCCGGGCGCACCCCGCGGGCCCTGGCGCATGCGGGGGCGGCGACCCGGCGGCTGCTGGACCAGCTGGCCCGGTCCGCCGAGCGGGCCTCTCCCCCTCCGGGCCGCGACCCGGTCTCGGCGACGCTGGTCTGCGGCATCGCCGCGGAGTGCGCCCTGATGGCCCGGAACCTGCGCGGCGCCCGGCCCGTGGCCGGAGCCGGGTTGCTGGAGGAGATGGTGGAGGACTTCCTCCGCGCCCGGGTACGGCCGCCGGACGGCCGGTCGCCCGTGTCCGCGGAGGTACGGCGGCGGCAGTCGGCGGTCCTCGCCCAGGCCGCGTCGGCCGTCACCGCGCGGGCCGCCCTGTCCATCGGCATCGGCGGGCGGCGCGCCGTTCCCGGACTGCCCGCCCAGCAGCTCTGGTACGCCGCTCCCTCGTCGGCGAACCTGTTGCTGCGGCGCGTGAACGGCAATCTCACGCTGCGCTCGGTCGCCTTCCAGAACGCGCTGCGCACGGCCCTCGGACTGGGGGCCGCACGGCTGGTGGCCGGTTCGCTCGACCTGTCCCACGGGTTCTGGGTGCTGCTCGCCGTGCTCACCCTCGGGCGGACGACCGCGGGGGCGACCTGGTCCGCCGTCCGTTCCGCCGCGGCGGGCACGCTCGCGGGCGCGCTCGCGGCCGGCGCGCTGGTGCTGTGGGCGGGCGGGACCACCGACGTGTACGCGGCGCTGCTGGCGCCGGTCATGCTGCTGGCCTTCGCCGTGGGGCCGCCTGCGGGACTCGCCTGGGCCCAGGGCCTGTTCACCCTGGTGGTCTCGACGGCGTTCGCCCAGCTCGCCCCGGTGACCTGGCGGATCGGCGAGGCACGGGTGGTGGACGTGCTGACCGGTTGCTGCATCGGACTGCTCTGCGGGGTGCTGGCGTGGCCGGCCGGGGCGGCCACGGAGGTGCGGCGGGGCATGGCCGGGATGCTGCGGGAGGCGGCGTCGCTGGTGCCCGCGACGGTGACGGCGGCGCTGGCGCCCGCACAGGCGGGAGCGGGCGGGGCGGAGTCGCCCGAGGCGGGCGGCAGGGCGGGCCCGGACACGCTGCACCGGCTGCGGCTGGCCGAGGCGGCCTACGCGCAGTACCGCAGCGAGCCCGGGGGCGGGCACCGGGACGGCGGCCCGGACTGGCCGGCGGCGGTCAACTGCGCGGTGCACATCCTGGTGGGTGCCCACTGGCTGCCCCGGAACGCGGCCCGGGACACGGCGGACGGCGGCGTCCCGGCCGCCGTGGGCGCGTGGGCGCACGGCGCGGCGAACGCGACCGCGGCCGCGGTCGTCGAGGCGGCCGGCTTCCCGCCGGGCGGTGTGCGCGCCGCCCCGGCCCGCCTCCCGGCGGACCTGGAGCGCGCGGTTCCGGCGAGGGAGCTCCCGCTCCTGCTCGACGTGGAGCAGTGGCTGGGGGCGGTGTCGGCGGAACTCACGGCGCTCGGCGGGGACGGCCCCGCCCCTGCGGCGGCGCACCACGGGGGGCGTACTCCGGCGGATCGGCCCGGGCACTGAGGCGCGGCAGGGCGTGTCCGTACCGCCCGCTCGGCGAACGGGCGGTACGGAGAGTCGGCAGGCCGCGGCAGACGGCCAGGCCAGGCACAGGAGGGGCAGAGACCGCGGTAGGTGATGTGCACCTCGTCCGCGGCGAACCCGAAGCGCTCGGCCGTCGGGATTACGGCCAGCGCGTCCACGGCGGGGTAGGAGACCGAGGTTGTGGACGACCCCGGCGCCGAGGCCGGCTCCGGCGCGCGTGGCGCGAGGAGACCCCGCAGGGCGGGCAGGAACTGGCGGGGCATCAGGCTCCCCCGACATGTGGGATGACGCGGCAGGCCGGGGGCGGGGCCGGGACCTTGCGCTTCGCGTGCTGGGACTGATCGCCGCCGATCAGGTGGGTGTTCCCGATCTCCGCGGCGTAGTGGTTGCCGCCTACCTCGTCGCCGGGTCGGCGGCAGCCCTTCCAGTACACCTCGAAGGCGCCGACGCGCTGCCCTTCGGCGGCCCTGAAGCTGCCGCGGAAGTCTGCGATGCTCGCGATCCGCGGGGTGACCTCGACCTCTGCGCGACCCACACGTGCGACAGATCCTTCGCGTCGGATTCGGCTTCCGGGGACGGTTCGGGTGCCGCGGGCTGCGGGGTGGCCTCCGGCACGGGAGCGGGCTCCGCGGGCGGGTCAGGCCGCGACGACGGTCCTGATCTGGTCGCGGAGGTCTGCTGCCTCTGGCGAGGTGGCGTAGGGCGCGGCTTCGTCGTGGAGTTCGCCGAGCCGGTCGCCGACGCGTTTGCTTCCGATGGTGCCGAAGAGGGTGAGTGCTGTCTGGGTTTCTTCTCGGGCTCCGGTGACTTCTCCGATGGTGAGGTGGGTGCGGGCGAGACCGAGGTGGTCGAATGCCTTGCTTCTCACGCGGTGGTCGGGGCGGAGTGCGAGTGCGCGTCCGACGAGTTGCAGGGATTGCTCGGCGCGGCGGGTACGGCTGGGGCCGTTGTCGTTCTTGGCGGCGATCTGGTGGGCGATGCCGATCGTGGCGCACAGCTCTGCCTCGTCGAAGAAGGCCATGTGCGCGGGTTCCTGGCTGGGGTCGACGGCGGTGAAGAGTTCTTCGGCGGTTCCTGCGGCGCGTTCGCTTTCGTCGACCTGGCCGAGGATGGCGTGGAAGCGGGCTTCGAGTGCTGCGAGCATCGATCGGGTGGCCGGGGTGGCTTGGCGGCGGGCGCCGTACTGGGCGAGGGAGACGAGGTCCAGGGCTTCGTCGTAGTGCCTGAGGTGGGACATCTGGCGGGCCATGCACTGGAGGATGTGGGCGCCGAGGGCTTTGTCGCCGGCTTCGCTCGCGGCGTGGAGCGCGGCGATGAAGATGCGCTGGGCCTGTTTGTGCATGCCGGCGTCGAAGGTCATCCACCCGGCGACGGAGCCGAGGTCGGCGACGGCGGAGAACAGCGCACAGCCGGTGGCTGTGTCGTAGGAGGCGGTGCTCAGCAGGGCGTTGGCGTCGGCCATCTGGGCGATGACGGCTTTGCGGGAGAGGATCCCGCCGTGGCGGTTGTCGGCGTCGCGGAACATGTCGGTGATGGCGCGGATGCCCTCGATGTCGCTGGCGCCGAGGCGGCCGCCGCCCCGGGCGACGAGGGCCGACGGGGTGGCGGTGGCCCAGTGCTGCAGCGGAGTGAGGAGGTCCTGGCCGGCGTGGACTTCGTGGGCGTCGTCGCTGTGACGGCTGTGAGGGACCATCATCTCGCTCCGGGTGATGTGGGCGATGGCGGTAATGGTGGCCCCGGGCTGCCAGGGGAGGTTCGGGCCGGCGGCGACGGGGACGGTGCGGTCGGGTAAGCCGATGTCGGCGCAGGTGACGGGTAGTCCGGTGCGCTCGGCGATGTGGTCGGCGATGAGCTGAGGGACGGGATGTCGGGGGGTCTCGCCGTTCCTCCAGGCCCGTACGCGGCCTTCGCTGGGGTTGATGCCCCGCTCTCCGCCGGCCTGTGCACGGCTGGTGACGGCTCGGGCGAGGGCGGCGTTGGACAGGCCGGCCCGCTCCATCCAGTGGTTCAGCAGCGCGTTGGGCTCTTTCGCGGTACGGGGTCCAGCTGACATCCGTGCCTCCAATGCCGTCCAACCTCGCAGCCTAGAAGAGGGCTGCGGGCGGAGGTAGGGCGCCGGGCGATTCGGCGGTATTCGGCGGGGGAGGGCGACGGTTGGGCGGCGGGCTGTCCCGCTTCAAGCGGCGGCGATCGGCGGGTGCCCTGGGACGGCTGCCGGGTGGTGGTCTTGGTCATGCCAAGGCGACGCCGCCGCGGCGAATCGTCCGACTCACTCACGGAGGTACGACCATGCGTTCCACCCTCAACGCCACCGAGCCCGTCGAGACCGGCAAGACCGTCGAGACCGGCGCCCCGGTCATCGCGCTGCCGCAGACCTTCTCCGTCGAGGGCGCCACGCTCGGCCGCAAGCCGAACAACGACGGCGACAACTCCGGCGCCATGTGGTTCGAGTGACCTGCGGCGCCATGTGAATTCCCGGGGGGTCGGCCGTGCGCCGGCCCCCGGGTCCGTTCTGCCACACGAAGGGGAGGCTCATGGGAGAGGAATGGATGACGGGCGGCGCGTCGTCGCCGCGGTGGAGCGCGGGGCAGTCCGCCGCGGGGCTGCCGGGCGTGCAGATGGGACAGGGGTGCCGGTCGCAGGTGCTCGTTGCCGGTCAGGTCCGCGTCGCGGTCGTGGGTGACTTCCTTCTGGTGCCGGGACAGGACCGGGCTCTGCTGCAGGCCGCGGCCGCCGCCCGGTGGGTGGAGTTGACCCGGCTGCCCGGCTCGTACTGGGTGATCGCGCAGACCGGCACACACACCTTCGTCTGCGGAGACCTGTCCGGCTTCCGCAGCATCTTCCACACCGTGCAGGGGACGCAGACCATGTGGTCCACGAGCGCCCGCCGGCTTGCGCAGCAGGCCGACGCGGCGCCGGACCTGGCGATGATGGCCGCGCGGCTCGTCGCCGGCCCGGAGCACTGGCCGGACCGGACCGTGTACGAGGGCGTCAGGGCAGTACCCCCGGGGTTCGGACTGCTGCTGACCGGCTCCAAGACCGACCTGGTCGACGTTCACGCGATCGATCCCACCGCCACGCTCGCCGAGGGCGCCCCAGCCTTCGGGGACGCTCTGCAGACGGCGGTCCGCTGGAGGATGCTCGCAGCGGGCGGGGTCGCCGGCGCGGACCTGTCCGGCGGGCTGGACTCCTCCACCCTGGCGATCCTCGCGGCCCGTGACGGCCGCATCCGGGCCGTCACCTACGCGGACGGATACACCAGCCACGAGGACCTGCTGTACGCCCGCCGGGTGGCCGCGCACATCGGCGTGGACCTGCAGGTGGGCATGGGCGGCACGGAGCATCTGCCGTTCGGCTGGTCGGCGCGCCAGCCGCTGACGGACCAGCCCGCCGCGGTGAGCCTGACCACGGCACAGCACGCGCTCTACCTCCGTCCGGCCGGCAAACTCCCGCTGCACTTCACCGGGAACGGCGGCGACGTCGTCCTCGATTCGTGCAGCGCGGCGTGGGTCGGCATGGTGCAGACCGGCGACCGCAGGGCTGCCCGCCGCCAGGTGACGGGGTGGGCACGCGCCCGTAACCGCTCGCCGCGCGACCTGTGGCGCACGGTCGTCCGGACGGCGGAGAGCACGCACGCCGAGGCGCTGCGGGACGCTGCGCGGCGTCTCGCCCGTGCCGACATCGACAGCCGCCGCCCGGGCGTGTGGTCCTGGTGCCACGTGGGCCGGTCCGGGACCTGGCTCACCGCACAAGGCCGGGACCGCGTGGCCGCGCTGCTGCTCGAGGCAGCAGGGACCACGGACGCGGAAGCCCGCGCGGACCTGGTGGAGCAGCGTTTCTCCCTGCGCCTGATCGCAGCGGACGCGCGGGACACCGTGCCGCTCACTGCCGCGTGGAACGTCCGGCAGGTCCACCCCTTCCTCGACAACCAGGTCGTCCGCGCCGCCTACGCCATCGCCCCTGCCGAACGGCACGGCATCACCACGTTCAAGCCGCTGCTCGCCGCCGCGGTTCCGGACCTGCCGGCGTGGCTGACGGGGCGCACGTCGAAGGGCAGCTTCACCCGGCAGCTCACCGCCGGCATGCTTCACCACCGGCCCGCGCTCGCTGCTGCGATCCGCAGCAGCGCCCTGGTGAGCTGCGGTCTGCTCGACCCGCAGCCCGCGCTCGACGCCCTTGCCGGCATCGACGGCACCCAGGCCGGATCGCTCTACGACCTTCAGCGGCTGGTGATGGCGTGCCAGTGGCTCGGCGCCGTCGAGCACCGGCACCAGGGGGCGGCATGCTGACAATCCCGGCACACGTGCACTGGGGCCGCTGCTCCGGCTCCGTGGCCGTGCTGAACCTGCGCACCGGTCAGTGGCAGATGTTCTCCGGCGTGGGCGCCCACATCTGGGACGTCATCGCTCTGCGCGGCAGCACGGCGGGGCTCGCCGAGGAAATCGCCGCACCCGCAGATGTGCCCACGACCCGGGCCTCCGTCGGCACCTACGTCACCACCCTGATCGAACTCGGGCTGCTCACCGAGGCCGTCGGGCAGCCCCGGAAGAAACGGTGGTGGCAGCGATGACGCAGATGATCCACGCCCCTGCGCAACCGCCCCGGCGACTGCGGCTGTTCGCGGCATGCGCCATGCTCCTGGCGCTCTCCATCAGGCTGCTGCCGTCTGCGTGGCGGATGAGGACCCGACTCGTCTTTGCACGGTCGGTCCGCCGGCTGCCGGCTGCCGGGCTACCGCTCGTCGAGGACATGTACCAGGCCGTCGTCGCATGTCAGCCCCTCTGGTGGCGCGGGCAGATCGACTGCAAGGACCGCTCCTTCGCCACCGTGGCCGCCATCGCCCTCACGGGCCGCCGGTGTCACCTGGTCCTGGGAGCCCGCACCCTGCCCGCTGCCTTCCACGCGTGGGTGGTCACCGCACAGGGCGAACACGTCGGCAACGCAGAAGCCGGCGGTGCGGACCACCCCTGGACCCCGATCTACACCACCCGGTAGGCCGCCGGGGGCTGGGGGACGAGCCTCCCCTCCAGCCCCCGGGCCTCACTCGAACGAGTGAAGCCCGGTCAATGCAGAGTTGACCGCAAAGGGGTGTGAGCTGCACCGACATGCGGCGCACCGTCATATTGCGGTTGATCGCACCGGCTCGGCTGCCCGCCAATGGCCGGGTGACTACGACCACCGCGGCGGCTTCCGGCACCGAGCAGACCCCCGCCGCCGCTCCCACGACCCTCCCAGCCCCCGGGGCGCCGCCCGTCATGCGCCTGCAGGAAGACGGCCACGGCAGCGACAAGCCCCCGATCAGCACCCGCACGATCGCCGCACAACTGCCCACCACCCTGGTCCGCGCCGGACGGCTGAGCTGGCAGGCCGACCGCCGAACCACCATCGCTCTCGCCGCGACCGCTGTCCTGAGCGCCGTCCTCACCGCGATCGCCCTGCGCTACACCGCCACCGCCCTGGCTGCCCTCCTCGCTGCCGGCACCGCGACCCAGCGCCTGGACCAGGCCTTCCCGGCCCTGCTGATCGTCACCGCCACCGTCTGCGGGAGCTACCTCGCCGACGCTGCGGCCCGCTTCTGTGCCAACCGGCTCGCACCGCAGGTCAACCGAGAAGCCGACCTCGCCGTCATCACCGCCTCCACGGCCGCCGAGCTCTCCGCGTTCGAGGACTCCACCTTCGAGGACAGCCGCTTCCACGCCACCCAGGGCGCGGAGAAGATGCCCGAGCTGATCAGCGGCGCCCAGAGCCTGGTCTCCGCAGCCGCACAACTCCTCGCGGCCGTCGTCGTCGTCGCCACGCTCCACGTCGCCCTGCTGCCACTCCTGCTGCTGGCCGTCTTCCCCCGCATCTGGGGTGCGGTGCGCGCCGCCCGACTCGACCAC
Organism: Streptomyces genisteinicus; assembly: GCF_014489615.1. GTDB lineage: Bacteria > Actinomycetota > Actinomycetes > Streptomycetales > Streptomycetaceae > Streptomyces > Streptomyces genisteinicus. Next base: position 7,502,253 of record NZ_CP060825.1, on the reverse strand, counting down.
GAAGCCGCGCACCGCAACGGCGCCGACACCCGCCTGCGCGGCGTCCTGGCGCAGTACACCACCGACCGCGGCACCGCAGCGGAACTGCGCGCGGCGACGATGGGCGCGTTCCTGCTCGACCAGTACCGGATCATCTCCGGCCGCTTGGAGCGCGAGCAGATCACCGCCACCCGCCGCGCGGCCTTCACCCAGGGCGCCGGCGACCTGATGGCCGCCCTGGCCGTGGCCGCGGTGTGGGCAGGCATCCTCCACCTCACGCTTACCGGCCGCATGGACGTCGCAACGGCCGCCACCACCGTGCTCGTCGTCCGCACCGCGAACGCCTCCCTGACCGGAAGCGTCCGCGCCTCCGCGCGGCTGTTCGCCACCAGCCTGTACGTGGCGGACTGGGCCCGCTTCCTCGACAGCGCCGACGCGTGGGCCATGCGCCGCGGCGGTAAGGCGGCGACCGCGGGCGGCCCGCAGGTCATCGAGGCCCGCGGCGCGGAGTTCACCTACCCGGGCAAGGAGACGCCGGCCGTTCGCGGCGTCGACCTCGAGATCAACCGAGGTGAGGTGATTGCGCTCGTCGGCGAAAACGGCAGCGGCAAGACGACCCTGGCCAAGCTGCTGACCGGTCTGTATCTGCCGACCGACGGCACCGTCACCTGGGACGGCGAGCACCTGGTCGACCTGGACCCCGCCTCGGTCTGGGGCGCAACCGGCATGGTGGCGCAGGACTTCGTCCGCTGGCCGCTCGCCGCGCGCGAGAACATCACCCTGGGACAACCTCGCCCCGACGGCGACCGGGCCGTCCACGCGGCGGCCGAACTCGCCGGCGCCGACACAGTCCTGGCGAAGCTCCCGAACGGGCTCGACACCTCGCTCGCGCGCTCCTGGTGGGGCGGGCACGACCTGTCCGGAGGAGAATGGCAGCGGGTCGCCATCGCCCGCGGATTCCACCGCGACGCGCCCGTGCTCATCCTCGACGAACCAACAGCTGCCCTCGACGCCCGCGCCGAACACCAGGTCTTCAGCCGACTCAGGGCGCTCTCCGCAGGCCGCGCCGCGCTGTTCATCACGCACCGGCTCGCCAACGCCCGTGTCGCCGACAAGGTCGTGGTCATGCGCGACGGCGCCGTCGTGGAGACCGGCACGTACGAAGAACTGCTCCGGTCCGGCGGCCTCTTCGCTGAGCTGCACCAGCTCCAGGAGGGCAAGGACTGAGCAGCCCGGCGGGCACCCGACACCTCATAACAGGTGACGGCTGACGCTCTCCTCGCCGTCGTCGTGCTTCGCCGCGTCCCAGACGGCAGCCAGGACGGTCTCCTCGTAGTCGTCGCCCTGGCGGCGAACGGGCGGTACGGACAGTCGGCAGGTCGCGGCAGACGGCCGCGGTCAGGCGCAGGAGGGGCAGAGGCCGCGGTAGGTGATCTGCACCTCGTCCACCGTGAAGCCGAAGCGCTCGGCCGCCGGGAGGCCGGCCAGTCCGGCCAGCGCGTCGCCGGCGGGGTGGACGTCGCGGATGATGCCGCAGCCGGAGCAGACCAGGTGCTGGTGCGGACGGTGGGCGTTGGGGTCGTAGCGCTTGGCCCGGCCGTCGGTGGAGACCTCCACCACCTCACCGAGCAGGACCAGTTCGCCCAGGGTGTTGTAGACGGTCGCCCGGGAGATCTCCGGGAGCCGCAGAGCCGCGCGGGCGTGCACCTCGTCCGCCGTGAGGTGCACGTGGTCGCCGTCGAGGACTTCGGCCACGACACGCCGCTGCGAGGTCACACGCCAGCCGCGTGCCCGCAGCCGCTCCAGCAGGTCACTCATCTCGGTTCACCCTTTCCGGCGCCATGGGACACCCGGCATTCACCGGGAGATGTCCGAAACCCGATGGGATATGAAACGCATGGGCTTCTTGACCTGGACTGAGTCCATCGTAGGATCGGTTCCGGTAATAGCCAAGGGAGGCGGAGCCACCGGCGTGGCGGGAAGCGGGCGGCAGCCCGTGCCCCGGTGCGCCCGCGACGTACCCCGCGCACCACGATCCCGCCCGTCCGAAAGGATCCACCATGGTCGAGAATCCCGACGCGATCGTCACCGACGCCAAGACGGAGGAGGGCGGTGGCTGCCCCGTGGCGCACGGTCGCGCGCCCCACCCGACCCAGGGCGGGGGGAACCGCCAGTGGTGGTCCGACCGGCTCAACCTGAAGATCCTGGCCAAGAACCCGGCCGTCGCGAACCCGCTCGGCGAGGAGTTCGACTACGCGGCGGCGTTCACCTCCCTCGACCTCCCCGCCGTGAAGCGGGACATCGCCGAGGTGCTCACCACCTCGCAGGACTGGTGGCCGGCCGACTTCGGCCACTACGGCCCGTTCATGATCCGGATGGCCTGGCACAGCGCGGGCACCTACCGGATCAGCGACGGGCGCGGCGGCGCCGGCGCCGGTCAGCAGCGCTTCGCCCCGCTCAACAGCTGGCCGGACAACGGCAACCTCGACAAGGCCCGCCGCCTCCTGTGGCCGGTGAAGAAGAAGTACGGGCAGGCGCTGTCCTGGGCCGACCTGATGATCCTCGCCGGCAACGTCGCCCTGGAGTCGATGGGCTTCGAGACGTTCGGCTTCGCCGGCGGCCGCGAGGACGTCTGGGAGGCCGAGGAGGACGTCTACTGGGGCCCGGAGAACACCTGGCTGGGCGACGAGCGCTACACCGGCGACCGGCAGCTGGAGAACCCGCTCGGCGCCGTGCAGATGGGCCTGATCTACGTCAACCCCGAGGGCCCCAACGGCACCCCGGACCCGCTCGCCGCGGCGCGCGACATCCGTGAGACGTTCCGCCGGATGGCGATGAACGACGAGGAGACCGTCGCGCTGATCGCGGGCGGCCACACCTTCGGCAAGACCCACGGCGCCGGCCCCGCGGACGCCGTCGGCGCCGACCCGGAGGCGGCCCCGATCGAGGAGCAGGGCTTCGGCTGGCGCAACAGCCACGGCACCGGCAAGGGCGCCGACACCATCACCAGCGGTCTCGAGGGCATCTGGACCGACACCCCGACGGCGTGGGACAACAGCTTCTTCGACATCCTCTTCGGCTACGAGTGGGAGCTCTTCAAGAGCCCCGCCGGAGCCCACCAGTGGCGGCCGAAGGACGGCGCGGGCGCCGGCACCGTCCCCGACGCGCACGACGCGTCGAAGACCCACGCCCCGACGATGCTCACCACCGACCTCTCGCTCCGCGTGGACCCCGCGTACGAGCAGATCTCGCGCCGCTTCCACGAGAACCCCGCGGCCTTCGCGGACGCCTTCGCCCGTGCCTGGTACAAGCTGACCCACCGTGACATGGGCCCGGTCGTGCGCTACCTCGGCTCCGAGGTCCCGAGCGAGACGCTGCTGTGGCAGGACCCGCTGCCCGAGGTGACGCACGAGCTCGTCGACGACGCCGATGTGGCCGCCCTCAAGGCGCAGGTCCTCGCCTCGGACCTGACGGTGTCGCAGCTGGTCTCCACCGCGTGGGCCTCGGCTGCCTCCTTCCGGGGCAGCGACAAGCGCGGCGGCGCGAACGGCGCGCGCGTCCGCCTCCAGCCGCAGAGCGGCTGGGAGGTCAACGGGCCCGACGCCCTCGCCACGGTGCTGCGCACCCTGGAGGGCATCAAGGAGTCCTTCGACGCCGCGCAGACCGGCGGCAAGCGGGTGTCCCTCGCCGACCTGATCGTGCTCGCGGGCGCCGCCGCCGTCGAGCAGGCCGCGAAGGACGCGGGCCTCGATCTGACGGTGCCGTTCACGCCGGGCCGTGCGGACGCCTCGCAGGAGCAGACGGACGTCGAGTCGTTCGCCGCCCTGGAGCCGGCCGCCGACGGGTTCCGCAACTACCTGGGCAAGGGCAACCGCCTCCCGGCGGAGTACCTGCTGATCGACCGGGCGAACCTGCTGACCCTCAGCGCCCCGGAGATGACGGTCCTCGTGGGCGGTCTGCGGGTGCTGGGCGCCAACGCCGACGGCTCGCCGCACGGCGCGTTCACCTCCAGCCCCCAGACCCTGACGAACGACTTCTTCGTCAACCTCCTGGACCTGGGCACCACCTGGACCAGCACCTCCGACGCGAACGTGTTCGAGGCCCGCGACACCGCGACCGGCGAGGTCCGGTGGACCGGAAGCCGGGTCGACCTCGTCTTCGGTTCGAACTCCGAGCTGCGGGCCCTCGCGGAGGTCTACGCGAGCGACGACGCGAAGGAGAAGTTCGCCCGGGACTTCGTCGCGGCGTGGGACAAGGTGATGAACCTCGACCGGTTCGACCTGGCCTGATCGCACACGCGGGCCGGCCGGCGGACGCCGGCCGGCCCGCACGGCGGGACACGGCGACGGCCCGGACCCGTCAGTGGCGGGGGCCGATCAGACGGGTGCCGTCCCGCACCAGGATCGCCGCCGCCGGACAGGAGTCCGCCGCGTCGAGCGCGCGCTCGTCCGGCGGGATCAGGCCGTCCACGGGCTCCGCCCGGTCCTCGTCGCCGAGCCGGTAGAGATCGGGGGCGATCCCGGCGCACACACCGGACCCCATGCACATCGCGCGGTCCACCTCGGTGCTCCACGACACGCGGTCACCACCCCACCGGCATGACCCGCGGGCCGCGCACGAGCATCTGGTTCTTCCACGCGACGTCCCCGGCGAGGTGCAGTCCGGGGAGGCGTACGAGCAGCGCCTCCAGAGCCTCCTGGAGCTCCAGGCGCGCGAGCGGCGCGCCGAGGCAGTGGTGCACGCCGTGCCCGAAGCCCAGGTGCTGGACCCCGGTGCGGGTGACGTCCAGCCGGCCCGGCGCGTCGAACCGGAGGGCGTCGCGGTTGGCCGCGCCCACGGCGACCAGGACCGGCTCGCCGGCGCGGACGAGCGTGCCGCCCACCTCCACGTCCTCGGTGGCGTACCGGGGGAAGCCGGCCCCGCTGCCCAGGGGCACGAAGCGCAGCAGCTCCTCGACGGCGCCGCGGATCAGCTCGGGGCGCTCGCGGAGCAGCTCCGCCTGGTCGGGATGGTCGAGGAGGGCATGGACGAAGTTCGGGATCTGGGTGGCCGTGGTCTCGTGCCCGGCGACGAGGATGCCGACGCACAGGTCGACGAGTTCCTGCTCGTCGGGCCGGTCGCCGGTGTCGCGTGCCTCGATCAGACCCGTCATCAGGTCCGGGCGCGGGCGGCGCCGGTGGTCCTCGATCAGCACCCGCATGTAGGCCCGCAGCTCGTCACGGCTGCGCAGGAACTCCTCCGCCGTCAGCGAGCTCGTGGACAGCGCGGCGTCGCTCCAGACGCGGAAGCGCGGACGGTCCTCCTCCGGCACGCCGAGCATCCGGCAGATGACGGCCACCGGGATCGGCAGGGCGAAGTCCTCCACCAGGTCGGCCGGCGGTCCCTGCTCCTGAAGACCGTCGAGCAGCTCGTGGGTGAGCGCGCGCACGGCAGGCCGTAACTTCTCCACCTGGTGCACGGTGAACGCCTTCGCCACCAGGGTGCGCAGCCGGGTGTGTCCGGGCGGGTCCATGCTCAGGATGCCGCTGTCCTGGCGCCCCTCGGACTGGCGGGGTTCGTCGTGGCGGAGGGCCTCGGCGCGGCTGAAGCGGCGGTCGCCGAGGACGAGGCGCGCGTCCGCGTACCGGGTGGCCAGCCAGGCGGGTTCGCCGTACGCGAGCTGGACCCGGATCAGCCCTGGGCTCTCCAGCGCCTGCCGGTAGGCGTCCGCGAGCCCCAGGCCGTCGGGCTCGTTGAACGGGTAGGGGACGGGCGTCTGTTCGGCCGTGGCCGTCATCGTGTGACCTCCCTGTGCGCCGTGGCCTCCCGGGTGCGGAGTCCGGGGGCCGGTGTCCCGAGAATCGGCGGCGCCGGCGGGGAGGGTCAACAGCGCCTCGTCGGCCATGGTCACCGGGGCGGGGGCCGGGACCCCGGGGGTGTGGCGGCCTCCCCTGCCGCGCCGCACCGCCCCGCCGGGGCCCGGGCGGGCGGGGCGGGGCGGCCGGGGGCCTCGGCGGCGTGCCGGTCAGCAGGTGGGCACGCCGGGAAGCCAGCCCTCGGGGACGTCGATGTAGATGTTGGAGACGTAGCCGCCGTAGTCCGGCAGGTAGGACCAGGCGTCGTTGCTGTAGCCGTCGATCTGTACGAGCTGGCCGCGGACCTGGCACTGGACCCGGACGGTGGTGGGGCCGGCCAGCTGGGCGACCCGGGTGGAGGCGGTCGTGGCCTCGCGCCGGATGTTGACGCCGGTGCCCCAGGTCGGGAAGGAGCGGGTAGCCGCGCCGTCGCCGGTCCAGAGGTAGGTGACGGTGACCCAGCCGTTGTCGTTCAGGCCGACGTTGTAGAAGGTGCCGTCCGCCAGGTCGATGCCCGCCGGGTTGAGCACGCGGCGGCCGAACTCGTCGCGTCCGCCGTTGTACCCGTTCTCGTAGGCCGCCTGGGCCTCCGGCCTGCCCTGCGGCAGGTCCTTGAAGGTCTCGCGGACGGAGGAGGGGTTCCAGTGGTCGTCGTGGGTGTTCCACGGGCCGACGTCCCAGACCGGCGCGGTCTCGCACCGCGCGGGGCCGCAGACGCGCACGGAGTACTCGGCGCTGCCCTTGGGGGACAGTCCGCGCCGCGAGGGCAGGGCCACGAAGCGGTCGTTCGGCACGATCACGTGGCCGTTGGCGGTGGTCCCGCCGACCAGGCCCTCACGGGTCGCGAAGACCCTCGCCGAGAACGGCGCGGCGGCGGCCCCGGCCGGTGCGCCGGCCGCGGGCGCCGTCCCGGCGGCGGGCGTGCCGAGTTCGGCGCTGAGGCCGAGCCCCCGGATCTCGGGTGTGGCGCCGCCGGGGGTGCCGACGAGGGTGAGGCGGGCCTGGACCTCGGTGACCGCGCGGGGCAGCACGGCGGGCTCGCCCTCGCGCGCCTCGCGCCATTCGGTCCACCGGCCGAGGCCGTCGCGCCCGCGGATGTCGACGGCCGTCCTGCTGCCGGCGGGCGCCGTGGCGTCGAGGTCGACCGATACGCGGTCGACGGCCCGGTCGAGGACGCGGGCGGGCAGCACCGCGGAGCCCTGGCCCTGGCGCGACCGGACGGAGGCGGGACGCAGACCGGCGTCCTTCAGCCGCAGGGAGCCGCCGGCCCGGCTGATGTTCGCCTCGTGCCCGGTGGCGTCGGCGAGGTCGGCCTGCCAGCTCACCGGACCCGGGGCGCGGTTGGCCGCGGGGCCCTGCGCGGCGGCGGGGCCGGACCCGAGGGCGAGGGCGGACAGTGCGGCCAGCGACAGCACGCAGGCGGGCAGACGGCGTCGGGCGGTTCGGGGTCTGTCGGTGCGGCGCATGGGGCGCCTCCTTCATTGGTGGGGGGGAGGGTGCGGGGAGGAGGTTCAGGAACAGACCGGGACGCCGGGCAGGGTGTCGTCCGGCGAGGCGATGTACACCTGGGTGATCCAGCCGCCGTACTGCGGCAGGTACGCCCACCAGTCGTTGTCGTACGGGGGGACCGTGACGCGTCCGCCCCTGGCCTGGCAGCCCACCAGGACCTCGACGCCCGCCGGGAGGGTGGTCAGGTGGGCGGCCGAGGTGTTCGCCCCCGCCCGTACCCGTACGCCGCTCCCCCAGGTGGCGAAGCGGGTCCCGGCGGGACGTGCGGCGCCGGGCACGTCGAGGGAGTCGGTGAGGCGCGTGATCCGGCCGTACGCGGTGCCGTAGGGCGTCCCGTCGGGGTGGAGGGTCAGGACGGCGACCACGGTGCGGTCGCCGGCTCCGACGGTCCCGGTGGTGTGCAGCGCCTCCGACACGAGGTCGAGGGGGGCCGCGGCGCCGCCGGGCAGGGGGGCGGCGGCCGGGCGAGGGGCGGGGACGGCCGGGCGAGGGGCGGCGGAGGTGGTGGCGTCGGCCGGGCGGGCCGGGGCGGTGCAGCCGCCCGAACTGAAGCCGGACCAGCCCTGCTTGACGGCACGGGGTCCGTCGAACGCCGAGGGGATGCCGAAGTACTGGTCGAACCCGTCGTTCCCGCAGCGGGTGGCCGTGCGCAGCGCGTCCATCAGGAAGACGCGGACCGGGGCCGGCGCGCTCTCGAGGATGTGGCGGTAGACCCGGACGGTGTCGGCCGCCGTGGTCGCCGTGTAGCCCCAGTAGCCGGGGTGGGAGGCGGGCGGCGGGACGGTTCCGGTGAGGCCGAGGCGGGAGGCCGTGCGGGTGACGACGGCCCCGGCGCCCCGGACGGACCAGTAGTGGCTCGCCGCGGCGTCGTCGCTGCTGCGCAGCATGGCGGTCAGGCGCACCCGTTCCGCCTCGGGCAGCGAGGCGGGTCCGTCCTCCCCGAGGACGTCGAGGGCGAGCAGCAGCTTCACCAGGGACGCGGAGCGGAACTGCCGCTCCGCGTCGTGGAGTTCGGTGAACCGGCCGGTCACCCGGTCGTACACGGCGACGCCCGCCGTCGTGCCGGCGGGGATGTCGGGCATGGTGCGGACGTCCGTTCTCTCGACTGCGCGGGCCGCCGCCGGTCCGGCGGGCGCCCGGGGCTCGGCAGCGGCCGGTCCGGTGAGCAGGGCCGTGAGCAGGGCGGCGAGCAGCACGGACAGGGCGGCGGCCGGCGCCGCGCCGGGCAGGGCCGGCGTGCCGGGGCGGTGATACCGGGGCATGGGTCACGGACTCCTCGGGGCGTGGGGGACGGCTGACGGGCCGTCGGATGTCCGGTGCGCGGACGACAGCGTGAGGAGCACCGGCGTCCGGCGCAAGGGATTCGTTCCTGGTCGAAGAAGCCCGTCGCGCGCTTGTCAGGGCATCGTCCTCCGGTTACGTTCCCGACGTCCGGCAGCGCCCCGGTCCGGCGCGTCGCCGTCCGGGCGTCTCCCCCACTCCCCCACCCAGGCCCTCCCGTCCGGTTTCCCGGCGGGCTCCCCTCGACGGCTCCGGCGCCGCCTGCGAACCGCCCGCTCCGCCGTCGGAGCGCGGTCGTCGCGGCGACGCCCCGAAGCCCGGCGTTCCGACTCCTTCGGCCCGCGGGCCGGGGCGGGCGGCGCCGCGCCGGCCCGCGCACGGTCCGCCCCGATCCGTACGGAAGACCCCCAGGAGCACTCATGAGATTCCTCAGACGACTTCCGGCTCTGGCCGCCGCCGCGCTGCTGGCGCTGGCGGGCCTGACGGCCTCCCCCGCGTACGCCGGGGAGGCCGCGGTGACGGCCGCGCCCGCCTTCAAGGCGCCGTATCCCTGCGGGCAGCGGTGGACCTACAGCCACCACTCGGCCGAGGTCCGGCGGGCCCTCGACTTCGTCCGCGCGGACGGCGGATCGACCGCGGGCACCCCGGTGCTCGCGTCGGCCGCCGGCACCGCCACCCGGCACTCGCAGCCGAGCGGCGCGGGCAACTACATCGTCGTCGACCACGGCGGCGGCTGGAAGACGTACTACTTCCACCTGGCCGCCTACTCGGTGGCGAACGGCGCCTGGGTCGGCCAGGGCCAGCAGATCGGGACCACCGGCAGCACCGGCAACTCCTCCGGCGCGCACATCCACTACGAGCAGCTCTACAACGGTGTGGGCCAGAACATCGTGATCAACGGTGCCGGGCTGTCCTACCCGGGCAGCTACCACCAGGCGTACCTGACGAGCGACAACGGCTGCGGTGGCAGCGGAGTTCCGTTCACCACCTGGGGCAGCGGCGTCAACGTCCGTGCCGACGCCCGGCTGTCCGCGGCCGTCGTGACCACGCTCGCCGGCCCGACCGCCGTGCGGGTGGTCTGCCAGAAGCAGGGCGACACCGTCAACGCGGAGGGCTACAGCAACAACTGGTGGAGCAAGCTGCGCGACCAGAACGGCTTCGTCAGCAACATCTACATCGACCACCCCAGCGCCCAGCTGCCCGGCGTGCCGCTCTGCTGACGCGGTCCCGGCGGCGCCCGTCCGCCGCGGTGCGCGGGGGCGGGGCCGTTCCGGGCCGGGCCCGGAACGGCCCCGCCGCACCCGCCTCCGCCGCCCGTTCCGCGGCACGGCTGCGCCCCACGACGCGACGCGCATAGACTTCCGCGGGACCGGCGCCGTCAGGCGCCCCTGACGACCGGGGGTGCACAGTGCTGCGGGTGGACTTCACCAGCCAGGAGCTCGTCCGGCTGCGCGTCGCGGCCAGTGTCGACCCGCTCTGGGAGACCGCGCTCAGCCTCCACCTGCTCCAGAACCAGGCGGCCCCGCTCACCTTCGGGCCCTGGCGGCGCGAAGTGGGCGCGGCGCTCCGGCGGGCCGGGCTGCTGCCCGCCGCGCACGATCTGATGCGGCTGTGCCCGGACGGCGCCTACTTCCCCGACTTCCTGACGCCCGGCCGGGGCGACGCCGACCTCGACACCGGGCTCGACCTGCTGCTCGCCACGCCGCGGCACCGTCTGCTCGCCGAACTGACGCGCCTTCACGCGCACACCCGGGGCCGGGTGCCGCACGGGATGCGGCAGCTCGCCGAGGGATGCCCGCAGGCGCTCCGCAGACTCGGGGCCTCGCTGCGCGCGTACTACCGCGTCGCGGTCGAGCCCTATCTGCCCGCGATGCGGGCCGTGGCGGCCCGTGACCGCGCGCTGCGGGCGGAGGCGGCCCTCGCCCACGGCGCCGAAGGCATGCTCACGGGCTACGACGACCTGCCCGGCTGGGCCTGCGCGCAGGGCCGTCTGTGCGCCCCGTATCCGGTGGACCGGGCGCTGCTGCTGCGCGGCCGGGCACTGACCCTGGTGCCGGCCTTCTTCTGCGTGCGCGCCCCGCTCGTCCTGGTGAACGAGTCGCTGCCGCCCGTCCTCGTCCATCCGCTCGCCCCCGCGCCCGGCTGGCTGGAGCGCGGGCGCGGGACCGCGGCCGCTCCGCTGGCGCAGCTCGTCGGTTCCTCGCGGGCCGACCTGCTGCGGCTGCTGGACCGCCCCCTGACCACGGGGGACATCGCCGCGGCGCTGCGGCTGGCGCCCTCCACGGCCAGCCGGCACACCTCCGTCCTCCGCGACGCGGGGCTCCTGCTGTCGCAGCGTCAGGGCATGCGGGTGCTCCACCGGCGGACCCGCCTGGGCGATGCCCTGCTCGACGGCGCGCCGGGCTGAGCGGGCCGTCCGGGCAGGGCAGCGCCGTGCGGTGGTGCGCCGGGCAGCGCGGGTGCGGTGTGCGGTGTGCGGGCTGCGGACGAGGGGCGGTGCCGGCACGGGATTCCCGTGGGCGCGGCAGCCCTCCGGAGAGTCGGGAGGACCCTCTGTGGGAGGCTCGTGTCCGTGACCGACAGGGACGGCGGCCCGGGCCGCGAACTCGTACTCGTCGCCGGGCTGAGCCCCGCGGACGCCGCGCTCGTCCACCGCGAGGCGCTGCGCGTACTGCGGCCCGGCATGGACGCCGCCCACCTCGACGCGTACAGCGACGGCCCCTGGCCCGCGGCGGTCCTGCCGTCCTTGGAGAGCGCCCTGTCCCTGGCCCGGGAGGCGGTCACGGCCGGCAGGCGGTCGCGGCGCGACGACCCGGGAATGGGCATCGACATCGACGTCCGGGACGATGCCCAGTTCGAGGTGCTGGTGGATCTCGCTCCCCACACGATCCACGCCGAGGGCAGCCGGCAGGGCCGGCCGGTCTTCAGCGCCGGTGACTCGGGGACCTCGCTGTGGACGGCCCTCTCGCCGGAGCAGGAAGCACAACTCCTGAACCGGCTGAACGCCCTGGGGATACCGTCCACCGTCCTCGCGGTCCGGCGACCGGGCGGCTGAGACGCGCTCGCGGCCCGGTGCCGCGGAACCGGCCCGGAACCCGCCGCGCGGCGGTGCGCAGGCGGACGCCCCGGGGGATCACGGCGGACGGACCAGCGGACGCCCCCGGGGCATCACTGCGGACGGACCATCAGTATCGCCACGTCGTCCTGCGCCGGGCCCGGCAGCAGTTCGCCGAGGACCTCGTCGCAGAGGGCGTCCAGCGGCCGGTCGTGGTGGCGCAGGGCGGACGCGAGCTTCGCCAGGCCGTGGTCGAGGTCCTGTCCGCGCGTCTCGATGAGGCCGTCCGTGTAGAGGGCCAGCACGCTGCCCGGGGGCAGGTCGACGTACTGGGCCCGGAAGTCCTGTCCGCCGGTGCCGAGCGGTGTGCCGGACGAGCCGTCGAGGAAGGCGACCGATCCCCCGGCCGCGACGACGGGCGGCGGGTGACCCGCCCGGGCCACCAGACATCCGCCGGCCGCCGGGTCGTGCACCGCGTACACGCAGGTGGCCATCTCGTCCTCGCCCATGTCGGCCACGACCGCGTCGAGCGAGCGCATCATCCCGGCCGGGTCGACGTCCTGGCGGGCGAGCGTGCGCACCGCCGTGCGGAGCTGCCCCATGACGGCCGCCGCGCGCACCCCGTGGCCGACGACGTCGCCGATGACCAGTCCGGTGCGGCCGCCGGGGAGGCTGATGGCGTCGAACCAGTCACCCCCGACGTCGTGCTCGCCCGCCGGGAGGTAGCGCCCGGTGAGATCGAGGCCGACGACGGACGGGAGCGCGCTGTTGGCCAGACTGCGCTGGAGGGTGCGGGCCTCGGCGCGCTGGCGGGTGTACATCAGGGCGTTGTCGATGTTGAGCGCCGCCCGCGCCACGACCTCGTCGATCAGCACCGCGTCCTGACCGCCGAACGGCACCCGGCCGGCGATCCGCGTCACGATCACCGCGCCGAGCACCTTGCCGCGCGCCACCAGCGGGATCAGCCGCGCCGAGCCCAGCGTCATCAGATACTCCCGCAGCCGGTCGGCGCGCGGATCGGTGATGAGCGCCGGCACGTCGGCCCGGCCCAGGTCCATGGGGCGCCCGTCGGCGATGACGCGTTCGTAGAACGATCCGCTCGGGATGCGCGACGTCATGCCCGCCACCAGCCGCGCCGTGGGCGCGGACGGGTCGGGGAACCGCGCGGCCATCCGGCGCACCACTCCGCGGGTGGACGCCGCCGACTCGTCGGGGGCGATCAGTTCCTCGAGGAGGTGGACGTCGGCCGAGTCTGCGAGCCGGGGCACCAGGACGTCGACGACCTCCTCCGCGGTCCGGGTGAGGTCCAGGGTCGTGCCGATGCGGGTGCCGGCCTCCGCGAGCAGGGCGAAGCGCCGGCGTGCGCGCTCGGCGGCGGCCGCCGCGCGCTGGGCGTGGGTGACGTCGATGAGCGAGGCGATGACCCCGAGGGTGCGGCCGCTGCCGTCGACCAGCGGCGCGTAGGAGCAGGACCAGGTGCGGTCGCGGTCCGGGTCGGCGGGGGTCCGTCCGGTGCGGCGGACATCGACGACGGCTCTGCCGCTCTCCATGACCTCGCGCATGGTGGCCTCCAGCGCGACCGCGTTCACCCCCGGCACCACGTCGGTCAGCCGACGCCCGAGGTGATCCCGGGCGGAGACGCCGTTCATCCGGGCCAGCGCCTCGTTGACCCGGAGGAAGCGCAGGTCGGTGCCGAGGGTGGCCAGGCCGATGGGCGACTGGGTGAACAGGCTCTCGAGGGCGGCCAGGGAGTCCCGCATCCGCAGGACCTGCGAGGTCTCGACGGCGATCAGGAGCGCCCCCGCGCGGCCCCGGGCGTCGGCGGCCGGGACGATCCACATCTCCATGGTGACGGGGTGCCCCTCGCGGTGGCGCACCGAGAGGGTGCCCACCACGGTCTCCCCCGCGTGGACCCGCAGGGTGAGCTGGTCCGCGAGCTCACGGTTGCCCTCGGGCACCAGCAGTTCCGACGCTGACCTGCCGAGCACCTCGTCGGACCGGTGTCCGAGCAGGTCCCGGGCGGCGAGCGACCACTCGGCGATCCGCCCGTCCGCGTCCTCCCGCCAGAGGGCGATGGGGAGGAGTTCGCGGAGCACACCGGCGTATCCGACAGCATCCAGGGGCTGCTCCGGCGTCCGGTCCGTCCGCGAGTCCGCGTCCAAGGTACGACCTCACCAAAGGGAACATCTCGTACGAAATCACCCTAGCGGAGAGCGTGGGAACGGACCGTGGACGTCCTTCCGCTCCCCCTCTCCCCGGCGCACCGGAGGCGGTCAGCCGCCGTCGCGCGGGGCCGGCGTCCGGGCGAGCCAGGCGCCGGTGAAGGCCGCGAGCACGGTCACGCACACCGTGAAGACGAGACCGGCGTCCCGCAGGCCCAGCCACACCGTCAGCGCGCCCACGCCGATCACCGGCAGGGAGATGCCCGCGTAGGCCACCACGAAGAACGACGAGACCGTCGCGGCACGGTGTGCCGCGGGGGCGGCGTCCCCGACCGCCGTCAGTCCCGCGCGGAACGCGAGACCCTGCCCGGCGCCGCCGCACGCGCCGCCGAGGACCAGCAGGGGCAGCGACTTCACCCACAGCGAGGTGCCGACCAGCAGGAGTCCGGCGACCAGCACCAGGCACCCGAGGGGCAGCGCGGCACGCGGCCGGAAGCGTCCGGTGCACGCCTGCCCGGCGGTCGAGGCCAGGAAGACGGCGAAGACGACGGCTCCGCTGACGGCGAGGTTCTTCTCGCCCAGCGTCTCGGCGAGGAAGCTCGGCGCGACGGCGGTGAACAGCCCGAGCAGGCTGAAACCGGCGAAGGCGGCGAGGGCGGCCGGGGCGAAGACACCTCTGACCTGCGGCGGCACGTAGAGGCCCTGGGGCTCGAGCCGGGCCCCGGCACGCGCTCCCCCGACCGGCTCCGGCAGGGCCAGCACGACGGCCGCGGCGACGGCCAGCAGGGCCAGGTGCACGAGGAAGGGCAGGGTCAGCGGCCAGGGGGCGTACTCGGCGAGGAGACCGGCGAGCAGGGGTCCGCAGCCGAGGCCACCCATGTTCGCCGCCGTCGCGGCGAAGCCCGCTCGCGAGCGGCGTCCGGCGGGCGCGAGCTCCAGGACGGTGACGGTCCCGGCCCCGCTGAGCAGCCCGGCCGAGAAGCCGGAGAGCAGCCGGCCCGCGTAGAGGAGCGGCAGCCCGTCCTCGAGGAGGAAGCAGACGGCGCTGGCCGCGGCGAACGCCAGTGCACAGAGCAGGACGGGGCGGCGGCCCGCCCGGTCGGAGTGGTTGCCGGCCAGCAGGAGGGTGAGGATGACACCGATCGCGTAGGTGGCGAAGACGAGCGTGACGGTCAGCTCCGAGAAGCCGAGCTCGTCGCGGTAGAGCCCGTAGAGCGGGGTGGGGAGCGTGGTGCCCGCCATTCCCGCGGCGAAGACGGCGGCGGCCGCGAGGTACCCGGGGCGTCGGCGGGAGGCGGGGACGGTCCTGGCACGCGGGGCGCTTCGGCTCATGCGGCGCAGCCTAAGGGCACTGTGGTGACAGGCCGTGGATCAGCGCGCGGGGCCTGCGCGGGGCGGTGGCGCGGCCGTCTGCCGGTGGGGTCCGGGCCGTGCGCGCACGGCCCGGACCGCCCCCGTGAGGACGTGGCAGGTACGGCCCCGTCGGCTCCGGGAGCGGTCGGCTTCCGGCCCCGACCGCTCCCAGGCACGGTCTGCTCACGGCGCCGGGACGCCGTGCCGACGGGCCACGAACGCCCGGAGGCCGGCGCGCGCGGCCCCTGGCTCCGACCGCCCCTGTGCGCACGCGGCCGGTTCGGCCCCCGTCGCCTCCGGGGCCCGTCGGCTACGGGCCCCGTCCGCTCCGAGGCGGTGGCCTCCGGCCGCCGGGACGCCGCGCCGACGGGCCACGAACGCCCGGAGGCCGGGCCGGCGGCCGCGCGGGCGCGGCCTCAGCCGGTGCGCACGGCGGTCACCGTGAAGCGCTCGACCTCCGCGACGTGGCCGCCCGTCGAGGCGACCACGGTCAGGACCGGGTCGGTGGCGCCGGTGAAGGTGACCGACGACGTCCAGGGCCGGTTCTTCCCGCCCGCGGAGAGGCAGCAGGTGGAGCCGAGCGCCTGTTCGGACGAGGGCTGGCGGACGTCCACCCGGACGGACTCGTCGACGCCCGTGATCCGGCCGCCCGCCCGCAGCGGTGAACCGGCCGACGAGCCGTAGGAGGGGGTGGTCAGGGAGAAGTCCGCGTCGTCGGTGCCGACGACCTCCCAGGGCGCGTCGGCACCGGTGCCGTAGCGCACCAGGTGGATCACGGCCGCCGTCCCCGTGCCCTCGGACGCGCTCGCGCCGACGCCGATACGGGCCTGCCGGGCTCCGATGTCCCGGGAGGTGACCCGGTCGATCCCGGCGAAGCCGAGGTAGCCCTGGGTGAAGGAGAGCGCGGTCTGCACCGGGTCGCGGTGCCAGGGCCGGCCGCCGCCGTCGCGGAAGGCGCGCTCCCAGGTCCCGGCCTCGGCGAGGGTGGCGAACGGCCACAGCGGCTGGAGTCCCGGGAATCCGGGCAGCGGCGCGTCCCGGCCGCTGGGCGCCGGGGACGCGGACGGGCTGGCGGGCGCGCCGTCGTCCGCGGTGGGCGCGGGCGACGGCGCGGCGGTCCCGGTCGGTGTGGCCGGCGCCCGGGTCGTCGGGGAGCCCGCGGTGTCGCCGGAGGCGTCGGTGCCGGAGCACGCGGTGAGGACGAGAAGCGTGGCGGCGGTCAGGCCGAGGAGCCGGGTCGGGAGCCAGGTGCGCATCGATCCCCCAGGGAGGCTGTGCGGTGGGTCGCATCGTCGTACAGCCATGGTGCACCACTCCCCCGCCCCCGAGGGGGCACGCGGGCGCCGCCCCGGGTGCAAGGCGACCCGCGTGACGCACGGTTCGGGCGTGCGGGCGGGCGGACGGGCGCCCGCCCCCGGCTCCCGCGCCCTACGAACCGGCCCTGCGCTTGTTCCACACGTCCACCCCGACCGCCGCCAGCAGCACCAGTCCCTTGATGACCTGCTGCCAGTCGGTGCCGATGCCGACCAGGTTCATGCCGTTGTTGAGGACGCCGAGGACCAGCCCGCCGATGATGGCGCCGAGGACGGTGCCGACGCCGCCGCTCATGGAGGCGCCGCCGATGAACGCCGCGGCGATGGCCTCCAGTTCGAAGTTGAGGCCGGCCTGCGGCGTACCGGAGTTGAGCCGGGCCGCGAACACGCATCCGGCGAGGGCCGCGAGGACGCCCATGTTGACGAAGACCAGGAAGGTGACGCGCTTGTCCTTGACGCCGGACAGCCTGGCCGCCGCCTTGTTGCCGCCGAGCGCGTAGACGTGGCGTCCCACGACCGCGTTGCGCATGACGTGGCCGAGCACCAGCAGCAGTCCGCAGACGATCAGCATGATCACGGGCATGCCGTGCCAGCTCGCCAGGGTGAGGGTGAAGGCCGCGACGGCCGCGACCATCGCCACGCACTTGAGCAGCCAGATGCCGCGGGGCAGCACCTCCAGTTCGTAGGCCCGCTGCCGGCGCCGGTCGCGCACCTCGCGCACGACGAGCAGGGCGACGACCACGAGGCCGATGAGCAGGGTCGGGTTGTGGTACGGGCCGATGACGTCGGTGCGCAGTTCGACGAAGCCGAGGTCGAGGTGGAGGGTGAACGGCAGGGGGATGCTCCACGCCGGACCCGCCTCCGGGACGACGCCCTTGGCGATGTTCTGGAAACCCCCGGGGAACGGCGAGAGCGACTGGCCTTCGAGGGTGATCTGCGTCAGACCGCGGAAGAGCAGCATCCCGGCGAGGGTGACGATGAAGGACGGGATGCCCAGATAGGCGATGAAGAAGCCCTGCCAGGCCCCCGCGAGGGCGCCGATGACGAGTGAGACGGCGAGCGCGACGCCCCAGGGCAGATCGTGTTCGATCATCATCACGGCCGATATCGCGCCGACGAACGCGGCGACCGATCCGACGGAGAGGTCGATGTGACCGGCGATGATGACGATCATCATGCCCATGGCCAGGATGAGGATGTAGCCGTTCTGCTGGAGCAGGTTGGAGATGTTGCCGGGCCGCAGCAGCGCGCCGTCGGTCCAGAAACCGAAGAGCAGCACGATGAGCGCCAGCGCGAAGAGCATGCCGTACTGGCGCATGTTGGTGCGCAGTCCGTGCAGCAGCACCGCGCCGGCGCCGGGCTCGGCCGGCGGTGCCGCCGGCGACTCGGTCGGTGTGGTCGTGGTGGTCATGCCGGCTCAGCCTCCGTGGGTGGTCATCTGGCGCATCAGGAGTTCCTGG
Source organism: Streptomyces genisteinicus (assembly GCF_014489615.1). GTDB lineage: Bacteria > Actinomycetota > Actinomycetes > Streptomycetales > Streptomycetaceae > Streptomyces > Streptomyces genisteinicus. The sequence continues at coordinate 7,484,307 of NZ_CP060825.1, read as the reverse complement.
GTGGCGTCGGCGCGGGCGACCTCACCGGTCAGCCGGCCCTCGGCCATGGTGTAGATCCGGTCGCACATCCCGAGCAGTTCCGGCAGTTCGGACGAGATGACCAGGACCGCCTTGCCCTGGGCGGCGAGCCGGTCGATCACGGTGTAGATCTCGTACTTGGCGCCGACGTCGATGCCCCGGGTGGGCTCGTCGAGGATGAGCACCTCGGGGTCGGCGTGGATCCATTTGCTGAGGACGACCTTCTGCTGGTTGCCGCCGGAGAGGCGGCCGGTCTGTTCGAAGACGGTGGGCGCCTTGATGTTCATGGAGCGGCGGTAGCGCTCGGCCACCGACCGTTCGTGGTGGGCGTCGACGGCGCCGCGGCGCACCATGCCCGGCAGGGAGGCCAGCGAGACGTTGCGGCTGATGGTGTCGATGAGGTTGAGCCCGTAGTGCTTGCGGTCCTCGGTGACGTACGCGATTCCGGCGTCCACGGCGTCCGGCACCGTGCGGGTGCTGACCTCGCGTTCGTGCACCCGCACGGTGCCGGCGACGTAGCGGCCGTAGGAGCGGCCGAAGACGGACATGGCGAGTTCGGTGCGGCCCGCGCCCATCAGACCGGCCATGCCGACGATCTCGCCGCGCCCGACGGTCAGCGAGACGTCGTCGACGACGGTGCGCTGCTGGTCCACCGGGTGGCGTACGGTCCAGCCGCTGACGCGCAGCGCGGTGCGTCCGGCGTCCGGGCCCTCGTAGCGGGTGCGTTCGGGGTAGCGGTGGTCGAGGTCCCGGCCGACCATGGCCCGGATGATGCGGTCCTCGGAGAGCTCCGGCCGGGCGTCGGGCGCGGAGCGCACGGCGAGGGTCTCGATGGTCCGTCCGTCGCGCAGGACGGTCACCGCGTCGGCTACCGCGCGGATCTCGCCGAGTTTGTGCGAGATGACGATGCAGGCGATGCCCTGGTCGCGCAGTTCGCCGATGAGGGCGAGGAGTTTGGCGCTGTCGTCGTCGTTGAGCGCGGCGGTCGGTTCGTCGAGGATCAGCAGCCGCACCTCCTTGGCGAGCGCCTTGGCGATCTCGACGAGCTGCTGTTTGCCGACGCCGAGTTCGCCGACCGGCGTCTGGGGCTTCTCCCGCAGCCCGACCCGGGCGAGCAGGCGGGCGGCCCGGCGGTTGGTGTCGTTCCAGTCGATGAAGCCGCGGGTGGTGCGCTCGTTGCCGAGGAAGATGTTCTCGGCGATCGACAGATGGGGCACGAGGGCGAGTTCCTGGTGGATGATCACGATGCCGTGGCGCTCGCTCGCCCTGATGTCCCTGAAGGCGACGGGCCGGCCTTCGAAGGAGATCTCTCCCTCGTAGGTGCCGTGCGCGTGCACCCCGCTGAGCACCTTCATCAGGGTCGACTTGCCCGCGCCGTTCTCTCCGCAGACGGCGTGGATCTCGCCCGCGCCGACGGTGAGGTTCACGTCGCTGAGGGCGGTGACGCCCGGGAAGCGCTTGGTGATGCCGCTCATCCGCAGGACGGGCGCCGGCTGTCCGTCCGTGCCGGCGGCGGGTGCGGCCGGGGCGCTCATGAGAGCTGGTCCTCGGTGAAGTACCCCTGGTCGACGAGGAGACGGGTGTTCTTCCGGTCGATGCTGACCGGGTCCAGGAGGTACGAGGGCACGGTCTTGACACCGTTGTCGTAGTCCGTGGTGTTGTTGACGCGCACCTTCTTGCCGGTGAGGGCGGCGTCGCCCATCTGGACGGCCTGTTCGGCGAGTCGGCGGGTGTCCTTGAAGACGGTCTGCGTCTGCTCGCCGCGGATGATGGACTTGACGGAGGCGAGTTCCGCGTCCTGTCCGGTGACCACCGGGAGCGGCTGGGCGGCGGTGCCGTAACCGGCGCTCTGGAGCGCGGAGATGATGCCGATGGATATGCCGTCGTACGGCGAGAGCACGGCGTCGATCCGTTCCTGGCCGTAGCTGCGGGTGACCACGTCGTCCATGCGCTTCTGCGCGGTCTCTCCGCTCCAGCGCAGGGTGGCCGCCTTGGCGAGGGTGGTCTGCCCGCTGCGCACGGTGAGCTGCCGGCTGTCGAAGTACGGCTTCAGCACCTGCATGGCGCCGTTCCAGAAGTACTTGGTGTTGTTGTCGTCCGGCGAACCGGCGAACAGCTCGATGTTGCGGGAGCTGCCGCCCGGCGCCGGGTCGCCCAGCTCCAGGGCGTCCACGATGTACTGGGCCTGGAGCCGGCCGACGCGCTCGTTGTCGAACGAGGCGTAGTAGTCCACGCTGCCGGTGCCCATGATGAGCCGGTCGTAGGCGATCACGGGGATGCCCGCGTCGTCGGCCTGCTCCAGGACGTCGGAGAGGGCGGAGCCGTCGATGGCCGCGACCACGAGCAGCCCGACACCCTTGGTGATCATGCTCTCGATCTGGGCGACCTGGTTCTCGACCTTGTCGTCCCCGTACTGGAGGTCCGTGGCGTAGCCGGCCTCGCGGAACCGCTCGGCCATGTTCTCGCCGTCGGCTATCCAGCGTTCGGACGACTTCGTGGGCATCGCCAGCCCGACGGTGACGCCGTCGCTCTTCCCGGGTTTGTAGCGGCTGCCGCCGAGAGCCTCCTGTCCGCAGGCGGCCAGCGACAGGACGAGCAGTCCGGCCACCGTCGCCGCGACCGGGACCGGGACGCGGCGCGTGGGGGTACGCATGTCGTTCTCCTTCCGGAGCGGGGGCACGGCGTCGCGCGCCCCCGGGTGCGAGCCGAACGGGCGGGCGCCGCCGGCAGGGGCCGAGGGGCCTGGCCCGCGCACTGACACCACGTCACGTTCGATATTTCGTCACTCGTTCGAGATTGTGGCGTGCAAAGTATGCAGTCCGCGCAGGGGGTGTCAACGGGTCGCGCAGAGCCCGCCGGCGGAGTGCGGGCGGCTCGCGCGGCGGGATCAGCCGGGCTGCCCGGCCAGCGTCGCGTAGACCACCACGTTGCCGAGGTATCCGGTGTCCTCGCGGTAGCCTCCGCCGCAGGTGATGATGCGCAACTCCGCGGCCCTGGTGCTGCGGTACACCGTGCGGGTCGGGAAGTCGTCCTTGTCGTAGGCCTCGACCGCGTACACCGAGAAGCGCGCCGTGCTGCCGTCGCGGCGGGTGACGGAGACGGTGCTGCCGCGGGTCAGTCCGCCGAGCAGGTAGAAGACGGCGGGTCCCGCGGGGCTGTCGACGTGGCCGGCGAGGACGGCGGTGCCGGGCTCGCCCGGAGCGGGGCCGTCGGCGTACCAGCCCGCGGCGTCGGTCCGGTCGGCCGGGGGGACTTCGAGGACACCGGCCTCGTCGAGTCCCAGCTCGGTGACGGGGGCGTCGACGCCGATGACCGGGATGCGCAGGCGCTCCGGGGCGCTGCGGGGGCCGGGGGGCGCGGGCGCGCTCGACGGCGGCCGCAGGCTCTCGGGGACCCCGACCCGCGTCCCGGCGCCGCCGGGTGCCGTGGTGGCCTGCACGGCGGTGGGCTGGGGAGCCCCGCCGCGCAGGCCGTTGACCAGCAGGACGACGCCGACGACGAGCACCGCGAGGCGGGTCCGTGGCTTCAGGAGGGGGGCGCCGGGTGCGCTGGCCATCGCGGACCGGACTTTCTGTGCGTCGGGGGCGGTGCGCCTGCGGCCGGCCTCCGGGGAGGCCGGCGGGCGGACGGTCCGGCACCCGGGGACGGAGATGGGAGATCGGAGACCGGAGACCGGCGGACGGGGGTCGGCGAACGGGGTCCGGACGGGCGGTCAGGCGGTGGCGGCCCGGCGGCGCTTCGTCGCCACACCGCCCGCCGCGGCGCCCGCGATCAGCAGGCCCCCGAGCACCATCTGGGTGCCGTCGAGCCCGCCCGTGCCGCCGAATCCGCCGCTCACGGCACCCGCCGGCCTGCCGACGACCTCGAAGCTCGCCTCCACCCGCGTACGCGGCGGGCACTTGACCGTGATGGTGTAGACACCGGCCTCCGCACCCTCCGGGACGGTGAAGTCGCCGGCCAGCTCGCCGGCGGCTCCGTCGTCGGTGAGATTGATCTGGCCACCGGCCTCCGCCTGGCCCTTGGCGTACGTCGCCGCCGGTCCGCAGACCTCCGTGCTGACCGTGACGGTCGAACCCGGGTAGGCCCGCTGGGGACTGACGCTGACATCGGACTCACCGGAGACCGCCGCCGCCGGGGCGGCCGCCGCTCCGAGGGCCGCCAGAACGGCCGTGCCACAGACGAGCATCCGTACGCTGCGCATCGCGCCACCTCTCCCACGGCGCGGGGGCGGGACGGGCCGTCCCGCGGACGGGCCGCGCTCCGGCGTCAAGACAAGCAGTTCCCGGGGCGGGAGATCGTCTGCGCAACGCGCGCCCGTGCGGACGGCGGGTTCCGCGCGCGGCGTCGCCGCAGGTGGCGCGGGCGGCGCTGAGCCCGTCGGTGTGATGCGCCGGGCGTGTGGCGTTCGGGTGGCGACACGCAGGCGGCCGCCTTCCGGCACCGGCACGGCAGGAGCGCACCGCGCCGCATCCGCAGTGCGCTGCGCCGGGTTCTCAGTGCGCTGCGCCGCGGTCTCAGTGCGCCGCGCCGAGTTCGATGAGCAGGACGCCGGCCGCGATGAGCCCGATCCCGAGCGCCATGACCCGGGTGAGGGGCTCGCCGAACAGGACGCGCGAGGCGACCGCGGTGAGCGCCACGCCGCAGGCGGCCCAGATGCCGTAGGCGACGCCGAGCGGCATGCCGGCGTCCAGCGCGAGGGACAGGAAGGCGAACGCGGCGGCGTAGCCCGCGCCGACGAGCACCCGCCACCCTTTGTGGGCGCCCGGCCGGGAGGCGGTCCGCAGGCAGAGCGTCGCGGTGACCTCGCTGACGATCGCGCCCGCCAGCAGCAGCCACGTCATACGGGCGGCTCCTTCCCGCGGGACGCGGGCGGGCCGGGTGTCCGCCGCCCCCGGCGGTCGGGCGGGTGCCCCCGGCGGTCGGGCGAGCCCGTCTCCACGCAGAGCACTCCGGCGACGACCAGGGCGATGCCCAGCGCGGTCGTCCACGTCAGCGCGTCGCCGAACAGCAGGCTCGCCAGGACCGCCGTGAGCGCGACGCCCGCAGCAGCCCAGACGCCGTACGCCACACCGACCCCGAGGCCGGCGCGCAGGACGAGGGCGAGCGCGGTGAACGCCCCGGCGTAGCCCGTCAGCACCACGGCGTACCAGGCCGGATGGTCGAGGGCGGCACGCAGCGCGAGGGTGGCGCCGACCTCCAGCAGGATCGCCGCGCCCAGCAGCGGCCACGGCCGCGGCGGCGTGCCGCCGGGCGCGCTCAGGAGCGGCCCGGGCGGTAGTCCGGGTCCTCGGCGCCCGTCGGCAGGCGGTTGTGGCCCTCGCTCCAGTGGTTGACCCACCCGCAGAGCGAGCACGCGTACCGCCCGTTGACCCCTCTGATCTGCTTGCCGCAGCGCTTGCACTCGGTACGGGTGACCTCCGGGCCGGGGCCCGGGTGCGACGCCGTCGCGTCCCTCGCCGTCTCATCCACCACCGTCACCGCCCGTCACCGGTCCGGGCGCGTTCGACGACCATCCGCACTGGCGGCTGCACACCCAACGGCCATTCTGCTGCAGGGCGCCCGCCCCGCACCGCTGGCACGTCATGTCACGACCTCCTCGGGGAGACTCATCTGCGCGCCTACCCCTCGGCCGCCCCGGCGACTCCCTGCGCCCGCACAACGGCCGGTGCGCACCGGTGCGCGGGCACGGGCGTGGCCGAGACGTGCCGGTGGCGGGACCCGGGACGGCCGGGGCGGCTGTTAGCGTGAGCCCTCGACAAGGGGGCGGGGACCAGTGAAGGAGCACACCTTCCGCATCGGCGGTGAACTGGACGTACGGCGGCTCGGGTTCGGGGCGATGCGCCTGCCGACCGAGCCGGCCCCGGAACGGGCCGCGTCGGTGGCGGTGCTGCGCCGCGCGGTCGATCTGGGCGTCACGCTGATCGACACCGCCCATCTGTACGGCGGGGGCGCCAACGAGGAACTGATCGCCGAGGCCCTGCACCCGTACCCGGAGGGCCTGCTGGTCACCACCAAGGTCGGGGTGGCGCGCACCGGTCCCGGCGGGGAGTGGAAGCTGGACGGCCGCCCGGAGATCCTGCGGGAACAGGTCGAGGCGGCGCTGCGCCGGCTGCGGGTGGAGCGGATCGGCCTGCTCCAGCTCCACCGGATCGACCCCGACACGCCGTTCGGCGACCAGATCGGCACCCTGCGGGAGCTGCGGGACGCGGGCGTCGTGGGCCACATCGGTCTGTCCGAGGTGACGGTCGGCGAGCTGGAGCGCGCCCGGCGGACCGTGGAGATCGCGAGCGTGCAGAACCGCTACAACCTCCTCGACCGCGAGCACGAGGAGGTGCTCGCCGCCTGCGAGAAGCACGGCATCGCCTTCCTGCCGTGGCGGCCCGTGGCGGCGGGTGCCTCGGGAGCACGCGAGGAGGTCGCCGCGGTGGCCGCCGCGACCGGAGCGACGGCGACACAGGTCGCGCTCGCCTGGCTGCTCGCGCGGTCCCCCGTGATGCTGCCGATCCCCGGCACCGCCCGCCTCGGTCATCTGGAGGAGAACCTCGCCGCCGCGGACGTGGTGCTCGACGCGGCGCAGCGCACGCGTCTCGACGGGCTGGCGGTGCCCGGCGCCAGCGCGCCCGGCACCGGCTGAGCGCGCAGCGCCCCGGCCCGCACCGCGCACCGGGCGGACACCGGTCCACGGAGCGCACCCGGGCGACTCCCCGCCCGCGACGCACCCCGGGTGGTTGTGCGGCCTGCACGGCGTAGGCGGGCGGCTCCCCGCCCGCGCGGCGCACCCCGGGCGGCACCCGGCCCTCACAGCTCGCCCCGGACGGCTTCCCACCCCACGCGGCACACCCCGGGACGCCCCGCGCCGCCGTGCCCGGCGCGGCCGCGGGGCAAGGGCGTGGGATGCTGGGCGCCGTCGTGGCCGGTGTGGCGGCCCTCGTTCCGGGAGAGCACGCTGAGCACCGTCGTAGCCGAGATCCTGTCGGTCGTCCTGCTGCTGGGGGTGCTGGCCTTCGGTGTGGCACGGCCCCGGGGCCTGCCGGAGGCCGTCGCGGCCGTGCCCGCCGCCGCCGTGCTGGTGGGCGTCGGAGCCGTCGCACCCGCCGCCGCGTGGGAGCAGGTGCGGGAACTGCTGCCGGTGGTGGGCTTCCTCGCCGTGGTGCTGGTCCTCGCGCAGCTCTGCGCGGACGAGGGGCTGTTCACGTCCGCGGGCGCGCTGGTCGCGCGCCTGTGCGCGGGCGGGCCGGTGCCCCTCCTGGGCGGTGTGTTCGCGCTGGCGTCCCTCGTCACGGCGGCGCTCAGCCTGGACGCCACGGTGGTGCTGCTGACCCCGGTGGTCTTCGCGACCACCGCCCGCCTCGGCGCACGGCCCCGTCCGCACGTCTACGCGACGGCGCACCTGGCGAACTCGGCCTCCCTCCTGCTGCCCGTCTCGAACCTCACCAATCTGCTCGCCTTCACCGCGAGCGGCCTGTCGTTCACCCGGTTCGCCGGTCTGATGGCGCTGCCGTGGCTGGCGGCGATCGCGGTCGAGTACGCGGTGTTCCGCCGGTTCTTCCGGTCCGACCTGGCGGCCGGGGCGGCGCCGGCGGGTCCGGTGGAGCGTCCCCGGCTGCCGCTGTTCGCGACGGTCGTGCTGGGGCTGACGCTCGCCGGCTTCGTGGTCACCTCGTTCGCGGGCGCGAGCCCGGTGTGGGCGGCTCTCGCGGGGACGCTGGTGCTCGCGGTGCGGGCGCTGACGCGGCGGCGGACGACGGTGCGCCGCCTCGCCGGCTCGGCAGCCCCGCTGTTCTGCCTGTTCGTACTGGCTCTCGGGGTCGTGGTGGGCGCGGTCGTCGACAACGGGCTGGGCGACGCGCTCGGGCGGGTGCTGCCCGAGGGCCACTCCCTGGCGGCGCTGCTGGCCGTCGCCGCCGTGGCGGCGGTCCTGGCCAACCTGATCAACAACCTGCCGGCGGTCCTCGCGCTCGTCCCGATCCTCGCTCCGGCGGGGCCGGGACCGGTGCTGGCGGCACTGATCGGCGTCAACATCGGGCCGAACCTGACGTACGTGGGCTCGCTGGCGACGCTGCTGTGGCGCCGTGTCCTGCACGAGCACGAGCACCCGCCGCTGCTGCGGGACTTCACCCTGCTGGGTCTGGTGACCGTGCCCGCCACACTGGTGGCATCCACCGCCGCCCTGTGGGCGGCGCTGCACACGATCGGAGTCTGAGCCGGATCATGAGCGTCGTCGTCTGGATCACCGAGGGGACCTGGGCCGCGTGCGTGGACGCGGCGCTGCGCCGCACCACCGCCGCGGACCGGCTGGTGCTGCTGCACGTCACGGACGACGACGTCGCGGAGGCCGCGCACGGCGCGTTCGCCGGGCTGCTGGGGCGCGGGCACGGGCCGCACGACCCCGGCACCCGGGTCGAGGAGCTGGCGCGGGCCGCGGCCGAGGAGCTGACCGGCCGCGCGGCTGCCCGGCTGGACCGCCCGGCGGAGCGGCTGCTGCTGCACGGGCGGACAGGGCACGAGGTGGTGGCGGCGGCGTCCGGGGCCGACCTGCTGGTCTGCGCACGCGACGGCGACCGCACGGTTCCGGGCCCGCACTCGCTCGGCCCGGCCACCCGCTACGTGGTCGACCATGCGAGCTGCCCGGTCCTGCTGGTCTGACGCGGGATCACCGGACCGCCGGTCCGCCCCGCGGGCCGGGCTGGGGGCGTTCCGCGTTGGGGGGGTCCGGACCCGGGGCGGGCACCTGCGGGCTTGGGTCAGACCGGGGCGGCCGCATCGGTGTGCTCGGTCGCGGCCGCCAGGTCGGCCTCGATGCGGCGGGCCGTGTGCGCCAGCCGGGGCAGGACGTTGTCCTTCAGGTCCGCCACGCTGCGGTGGGCGGCGTGCACGGCGACGTTCATCGCCGCGACGACCCGCCCGTTCCGGTCGTGGAGCGGTACGGCGATGGAGCGCAGGCCGGGCTCCAGTTCCTCGTCGGACACCGCGTAGCCGTCCCGGCGTGCGGCGTCGAGCGTGTGCCGCAGACCGCCGGGCACCCGCGCGGAGCACCGGGCGAGCCGCCGTTCGGCATCGGCGGGCGGCAGGCCGGCGAGCAGCACCCGGCCCATGGCGGTGACCTGGGCCGGCAGCCGCGTGCCGACCGCGAGGTCGACACCCATGATGCGCGTGGTGGCCACCCGGGCGACGTAGCGGATGTCGTCGCCGTCGAGCACGGCCACCGACGACGAGTCGTGGATGCGGCGCACCAGGTCGGCCAGGTGCCACGTGGCCAGCTCCTCGAAGCGGACGGCGGACTGCGCGGCGTAGCCGAGTTCCAGCACCCGGGGCAGCGGGGTGAAGGCCCGGCCCGTGTCGTCCGCGGTGACGTAGCCGAGGGCGGTCAGGGAGTGCAGGGCGCGGCGCGCGGTGGCGCGGGGCAGGCCGGTGGCCTCGGCCGTCCGTGCCAGGGTGAGGCCGCCGGGCGCCCGCAGCACGCCCAGCACCGCGAGGCCGCGGGCGAGGGACTGGAGGAAGGCGGGGCCGTCCTCCTCCTTGGCGGCCCGCAGCCGCCGTGCGGTGGCCTCCCCGGAGCCGGGCGCGGGCCCGGGGTCCCCGGCCGGTGGGCGGGCGAGTTCGGCGGCCATCGCGTCGGCGCACTCCCGCAGCCGCGGGAGGGCGCGTCGGGCGAGGCCGTCGACGGTGTGCCTGCTGGTGTGGCTGACCACGCCGACCGCGCAGACGACGTCCCCGGCGGGGCCGTGGACGGGCAGCGAGACGGCGATGACGCCGGGTTCCACGGTCTGGTCGTCGAGGGCGGCTCCGGTGCGGCGGGCCTCCTCGACGCGGGCGGTGAAGTCCGCTTCGGCTGCGCCCGGGCCGGGCGTGGGCGGCAGCGCGGGGAAGGCGTCCCCGGCGGGGCCGCCGGCGACCCGGCGGCGCAGGCGCTCCCAGGTGGGCGCACCCCAGTCGGCGGCGAACAGCGGGCCGGACGCGGAGCGTTCGGCGGGCAGCAGGTCCCCGACCCGGAAGGCGACGGCCATGGCCCGGCTGCGGGGGCACCGCACGACGAAGCGGGACCCGTCACCGTCCGGGACGGAGACGGAGACGGTCTCGTCGAGTTCGTCCGCCAGCCGCCGTGCGGCGTCGGCGAGTGCCGGGATGCGGGCGGCGGCGAGGTAGGTGTTGCCGAACTCCGTCACCCGGGGAGTGAGCAGCAGGTCCTGGCCCTCGGCCCGCAGGTGCCCCAGACGGCACAGGGTGGCGGCGACGCGGTCGAGCGAGGACCGTGCGAGGCCGGTGGCGCGGACGAGGTCGCCGCGGCTCATCCGTCCCGTTCCGGCCGCGGCGAGCAGGCGCAGCACGGACAGTCCGCGCTCGATCGTGGCGACGGCCTCGTCCCGCGCGGCGGGCTCGCGGGTGGCCGGGGGCCTGCTGGGCGCCATGGGCGGCTCCTCGGGCGCGGGCGGCGGGGCGCCGCCGGGCGGGGCTGTGCACGCTGTCGGGTGCGGCCTCGTCGACAGACGGCGACACGGCCGGCCGGACTCTGCGGGCCCGACACGGTGAACCATAGTTCATTGTGCGAACACATGGCGGTGCCGCCATGGACAAGGTGGTGCCCACGGTCGCGGCGGCCGTGGCGGACTCGGGGACGGCGCCGAGGTCTCCGTCGGCTGCTTCGGTCCCGGGGTGTGCCGACGACGCTCGTCCGCGCCCTGCACGCTGGTCGAGCCCGGCGTCATCGACCCGGACGCGGTGCATGTGCCGGGCGTGTCCGCGCGGCGCGTCGTGGCCCTCTCCCCCGGCAGGGGGCCGGGCGGTCCGACGCCGGTGGAGACGGCACCGGGCGCGGAGACCGGCACCGTCCCGCGGGCCGCTGCCGCCCCGGTGCGCGTGCCCCGGCAGCGCGCGCCGGCTCCGGCTGCCGGGCCCGCACCCCCGTGGCCGCCCCGGGCTGTGCGCGGGCGCCCGCGGCCGTACGCTGGCGGTGCTCGGGGCCGTCACGGAGGTAGCCCATGCCCCGCCCCATCTGGACCGGCGCGATCAGCTTCGGCCTGGTCACCATCCCCATCAAGGTGCTGCCCGCCACGGAGAGCCACACGATCTCCTTCCGGCAGATCCACCTGGAGGACGGGGGCCGCATCCGCTACCGCAAGGTGTGCGAGCTGGACGGGAAGCAGCTGACGGACGACGAGATCACCCGCGGCTACGAGTACGCCAAGGACACCCTGGTCGCCGTCACCGACGAGGACCTCGACGGCATGCCGCTGCCGACCGCCAAGGCCATCGAGATCGTGGCGTTCGTCCCGGCCGGCTCGATCGACCCCGTCCGCATCGGCGCCTCGTACTACCTGGAGGGCGACGGGCAGGTCGCGGCCAAGCCCTACAAGCTGCTCCGCCAGGCGCTGGAGCGCAGCTCCAAGGTCGCCGTCGCCAAGTTCGCGCTGCGCGGCCGGGAGCGTCTCGGTCTGCTGCGCGTGAAGGAGGACACGCTGGTGCTGCACGCGATGCACTGGCCGGACGAGATCCGCTCCCCCGGCACGCTGGCGCCCGAGCCGGTGGAGCTGACCGACGACGAGGTGGACGGGGCTCTCGCGCTGATGGACACGATGTCCGAGGAGCAGCTGCCCGAGCTCACCGACCACTACCGCCAGGCCCTGGAGGACGTGATCGCCGCCAAGGCGGAGGGCCGGCAGCCCTCGGCGCCGCAGGACGAGGAGAAGCCGGCCGGGGAGGTCGTCGACCTGATGGCCGCGCTGGACGCGTCGGTGGCGGCCGCCCGGGAGCAGCGCGGCGAGGGCGGGGACGCCACCGTGCACGAGATGCCCGGCGCGCGGAAGTCCGCGGGCGGGAAGCGGACGGCGAAGAAGGCCGCCGCGAAGAAGGCGGACTCCGGCGGATCGGGCGCGAAGAAGAGCGCCGCGAAGAAGAGTTCCTCGGCCTCGGCGAAGAAGGCCGCCGCGAAGAAGGCGGCGCCGGGGAAGACGGCGTCCGCGAAGACCGCCGGGCGGCGCCCCCGGCGCGCCTCCTGACACCGCGCCGCTCGGCCCGCCGGGCCGTGGCGCCCACCTGGCCGGGGGCGTGGCCGGCCCCGCGCCGTGGGCCCCGCGCCGTGGACCCCGTGCCCGGGAGCGTCGCCCCGGCCCGGCACGCATGAGGCCGGGCCGGAAGGGGAGCCGGAAGCGCCCGCCCGCGGCCGGTGCCGCCTGAGCCGCCCGGCTCACGGCCGGGCGGCTCAGGCGACGCGGTCGGCGGCGGCTCAGCCGCCGTCAGGCCGGGGTGCGCTCGACGGGGATCCAGAGTTCCGCGTCGGCGTGGGTCCCGTCCTGCGACAGCCGGGTGCGCAGCATTTCGGGGCCGGGGCGGCTGCGGTAGGGGTTGGACGGGAACCACTGGGTGAACACGTCGCGCCACAGGTACTGGAGCGTGTGCGGGAACGGGCCCGAGCTCTCGAACACCGCCCAGGTCCCGGCTGCGACCGGCAGCACGTCCATGTCGCCGGGGACGTCCGCCGCCCCCGTCACCACCGCGTGCCAGTAGTCCAGTTCGGTCCCCTCGGCACGGGTCTCGTCCAGCTTGTCGCTGACCGAGACGATGCCCTCCGGCTCCTGGTCGGACAGACTCCCGATGCGCTCGACGGTCTCCCGGCCGAGGCCGCGGATGAAGTCCCCGATCGCCGGGTTCATCCCCTCGTGCACCAGGGGGACGCGGGCCTTCCTGCCGGCCAGGCGGAAGGCGTCCTTCTCGACGACGCGGTATCGCATGCTGTTGCTCCCTTCGACGGTGAGACGGAAGGAGAGCCGGGGCTGTGACTCCAGCGCCGCGCCGGTCCGCCTGGCCTCACCGGGTCCGGTCCCGTGCCATGCGCGGAAGGCGCGGGCGAAGGCCTCGGACGAGGTGTAGCCGTAGCGGACCGCGACGTCCAGCAGGGTGCCCTCGCCCGAGAGCACCTCGGCGCCGGCCACCGTGAGGCGCCTGCGCCGGATGTACTCCGACAGCGGCATGCCCGCCAGCGCCGAGAACAGGCGCCGGAAGTGGTACTCCGACGTCGTCGCGATCCGGGCCAGGTCCGACACCTCGATCCGCTGGTCGAGACGGTCCTCGATGTGGTCCATGGCCTGGTTGAGCCGCTCCAGCACCGCGGCCTCCTTCCCTTTCGTGCTGCTCACCCTAGGAAGGGCGCGCCCCGCCGTACCCGACGATCCGTGCCCGTTCCGGTCGGGTGCGGCACGTGCCGGGCGGTCAGCCGGCGGACAGCTCCGCGGGCCGCCGGGCGACGCACAGCAGATGCTCCTCCGTCATCCCCTCGGAGGGGACGTGGACGCTGGTCCCCGACCGGACGACGTCGAGCCCGGCGTCCCGGAGGCCGCGCACCCAGCCTTCCTCGGTCCAGCTGGTCACGACGATCCGCCGCCCCATGAAGTCGACGTGGAGGTCCTCGAAGTCCCCCGGCACCGTCATCAGCACGAAGTGACCGCCGGGCACCAGCCACCCGGCGATCCGCTCCAGCACCGTGCCGAGGTCGGACCTGCCCATCTGCAGGAGCGAGAAGAGGGCGACCACCGCGTCGTAGCCGCCGGCCGGCGGCTCGAACTCCCGTACGTCGACCTGTTCGAAGCGGGCACCGGGGACCCTGGCGCGGGCCAGGGCCAGCATGCCGGCCGACACGTCGATGCCGGTCACCTCGCAGCCCGCGGCGTCGAGCACGGCGGCCGCCGGCCGGCCGGTGCCGCACCCGACGTCCAGCACCCGGGCGCCCGCGGGCAGCCGGTCCGCCAGCCAGGCGAGCGCCTCGTCACGTGCCGGGAGCTCGGCGAAGGCCCGCTCGTACTCGGCTCCCAGCGCGTCGAACGCCTCCGCCGCCGTGTCCGGCACCCGCTCGCCCATGGGGGCTCCTTCCGTCCGTCCCGCCCGGGGATCCGCCGTCGGCGGGACCGGTCCGGGGCCCGTCCGGTTCACCCGTACCCAGCCGGGCGGCCGGGGAGTCCGGCCGCCCGGGGGCGGTGGCTACGGAGCGGGGACGGTGTCCTCGAACGAGGTGCCGGCGGCACGGTAGGCGGCGACCTTCGCCGCCACCTGGGCCGGGCTGAGGACCTGGTCCTTGACGTGCAGGACGTAGTCGACCTTCTGGTCGTACGAGCGGGGCGTGGTCGAGGTCTGGCCCGCGAGGTCGATCAGCCACTGGTTGAAGTTGATCGACATGGGCCGCTCGGGGAGGTACCTGGCGTCGTGGCGGCCGAACTCCTGGCCGTCGACGTAGTAGACGATGGCGGTGTCGTCGATGGTGACCACGAGGTCGTGCCAGCCCGCGTAACTGGCCCGCACCTGAGAGTGCTGGTTGACGGCCTCCCACGGGTCGGGCCGGTAGGTCTCCCACGAGGTGGTGTAGAGGATGTTGGCGGGCTCGCCCCAGCCGCCGTTGGGCAGGTACTCGAAGTCGTACTCGGCGTAGTCGTCGGCCATGGGCGCCTTGAGGTCGTTGATGGTGAAGAAGGTCTGCACGACCCGGTCGCCGTCCGGTCCCGAGAGCGGGGCGTCGGAGAAGCGGACGCGGGAGGCGTAGGTCCCGTTCCTGAACTTCACGGCCCGGGTCAGGATCTCCGTCTGGCGCGTGGACTCCGGAGTCCCGGCGGTCGAGGTGCGCAGGTTCATCACCGAGTTGGCGCCCTCCTTGGCGAAGGTGACGTTCTCGGGCGCCCACCCGGCGCCGGGGACCCCGGGGCCGCCGGAGTTGGAGCGGACGCTCCAGCCGTGGGCGCCGACGGCGGGGTCGGTGTGGCCGGTGTAGTCGAAGTCGTCGAAGAGCGTGGCGCCGGACGGCGGGTCGGTGGGCGGGTCCGTCGGATCGGGGCCGGGGCCGCTGCCCGCGGGGGCGGTGCCCCACACCTGGACGCCGCCGACGGACGCGGTGACCCGGGACCAGTCGGCGTAGGCGGTGCGGTCCGCGGCGAAGGAGTAGTCGTCGGCCTGGTTCAGCGGCTGCCAGTCGGACCGGTGGAAGCGCAGTTGCATGTCGCCGGTGTCCGCGCCGGGGGCGAGCGTGCCCGCGGCCGCCGTGAAGCCGATCTCCAGGTAGCGGTCGGCGGTGGCGGTCGGCTGTGCGACGGTGCCGAACGTGCCGGTGATGCCGGAGCAGCCGCGGACGGCCCAGGAGCAGGCGAAGCGGTAGGACGCCCCGGGCTCGGCCTTGAACCAGTAGCGCAGCTTGACCTGGCTCAGCGACACGGACGACGTGCCGGTGTTGCGGACCTTCAGCCAGGGCTCGGCCTGGTCTCCGCCCGTGGCGCTCTGCCGGTACTGGACGCTGACGGACTCCGACGCCGCGGCCGCCGGGAGCGCGGTGAGCGCGCTCGCGCCGAGTCCGGCCACCGCCGCGGCCGCGAGGGCGGCACGCAGGCGCAGGGTCCTGGGCGGCCGGGGGCCGGCGGGTGACATGCCGTCGGGGGCCTGCGCGAGGGGCGGACCCGCGGGAGGTGTGCGGTCGTTCATGAGGTTCCTTTCATCGGGTGGGGGCGGGTGAAAGGCGGTGCGGCCGCCGGACGGGCCGGCGGCGGTGGGGTGAGCGGCCCGGCGGAGGCCGGGGCGGTGCGTGCGCGGGGCGGGCACGGGGGCGGCGCTGTTCGCGGGACGTCCGGGCGGACGCCGGACGGGGTCACGCACGGGCGGCGGGGAGCGGCGAGGGGAGGACGGCCCCCTCCACCACACCTGACCAGTTGGCCAACTGGTCAAGTGCGATGAGCCGAAGGTGGCATAGACCATTGAGGGCGTCAAGCCCTCAAGATGCCTTTGCACAAGGCCCGTTGGCGGACGATGGCGACCGATAGGATCGGATCCCCCCACTTGACCAGTTGACCAGTGGGGACCGGAACAGAGACGTGGGAGGGGTGACCCGCATGAACGGCGGCTCCTCGGACGGACTGCTGAAGCGGGAGAGGGTGCGCGAGCATCTGCTCGGCCTGATCGAGGGCCGCCGCCCCGGGGACCCCGTCCCGTCCGAACGCACCCTCTGCGCCGAACTGGAGGTCTCACGGCCCACCCTGCGCGCGGCCGTGGACGAACTCGTCGCCACCGGACTGCTCGTGCGCGAACACGGCCGCGGCACGTTCGTCGCCCCGGCCAAGATCACCCAGCGGCTCGCCCCGGACGACGCCGCCTTCACCGTGCCGCGTGCCTCCGGCACGTGGTCGGGCACGGTGCTGGAGACCACGGTGCGGCCGGCGGGCGCCCGGATCGGCCGCAAGCTGGAGATGTCCCCCGCCGCAGGGCTGCTCTGCATTACCCGCCTCCGCCTGGTGGACGGCGCCCCCATGGCCATCGAGCACCTCCACATCCCCGCCGGGCTGGTGCCCGCCCCCCTCGCCACGGCCGAACTGGAAGCGGGCGAGCTCTACGACCACCTGCGGGACAACCACGGCGTCCGCGTGGAGGAGGCCGTGCAGTCCGTGGAGCCGACCGTCGTCGGCGAGGCCGAGGCGGCGCTGCTCCGGGTCCCGGTGCTCTCGCCCGCGCTGCTGATCGAACGCCTCACCCGCGATTCCTCGGGCCGCCCCGTCGAGTACGTCCACTCCGTCTACCGCGGCGACCGCTACCGGATCGTCTCCCGGCTGGACTTCACGCACGACGGAAGCCCGGCCCCGGCCCCCGGGGCGGCGGGGCGGGACCCCGGCCCGCGGGGGAATGCATACTGACGGGCGGGTCGCACGGGGACACCGGAGGGGCGTGATGGAACTCAAGCGGGAGCGGGTCCGGGAGCATCTGCTCACCGTGATCGAGGGCCGCGCGCCCGGCGACGCCATCCCGTCCGAGCGCACCCTCTGCGCCGAACTGGGCGTCTCACGGCCCACCCTGCGCGCGGCCGTGGACGAACTCGTCGCCACCGGACTGCTCGTGCGCGAACACGGGCGCGGCATGTTCGTGGCCCCCACGAAGATCACCCAGGAACTGGTGGGCGGCGGCGCGGCCGCGGCCACGGGCGGGTGGACCAGCCGGGTGCTGGAGTCGCGGACCGGACCGGCGGGGGCGCGGATCGGCCGGAGACTCGACGTCTCCCCCGCCACCGTTCTCGTGCACGTGACCAGGCTGCGCCTGACCGGCGGCGCCCCGATCGCGCTGGAACACCTGCACATCCCCCGGTCGCTGGTGCCAGGGCTGACGGCCGCCGGACTGGAGAGCGGCTTCCACGCCCTGCTGCGCGAGCGGTACGGCATCCGCCCCGCGCACGCGGTCCAGTCGATCGAACCGACCGTGCTGAGCCGCGAGGAGGCCGGCCTGCTGGGCGTTCCCGAGCTGTCCCCGGCCCTGCTCTTCGACCGGACCACGACGGACGCCGCCGGCCGCCCGGTCGAGTACGTACGGGCCCTCTACCGGGGCGACCGCTACCGGATCGTCTCCCGGCTCGCCCTCGGCGACGGTGACGGTGACGGGCACCTTCCCGGGATGCCGCGCCCGGCAGCGCACGGGAGCACGGCCGCCCGGGGGGCCGCCGACGACGGGTGACGCCGAGCCGCCCGGTGAGGCGCCGCGTCCGGAGAGGGTTGTCGCCGCCGAAGGTGCGCCATAGGGTGGCAGCAAGCGCTTTCTACGCACGAGGAGCACCGCCATGCCACCCCAACCCGCCCGGCTGCGGGCCGCCGTCGTCGGCACCGGAGCGATAGCCCGGGGCTCCCATCTGACCGCGCTGGCCGACCACGCGGACGAGGTCGAACTCGTCGCCGCCGTCGATGTGGACCAGGCGATGCTCGACGGCTTCCTGACGGCGGCGGGCCCGGGCGTCACGGGCTGGACCCGGTACGACGAGATGCTGGCCGAAGCGCGGCCCGATCTGGTGCTCCTCGGCACGCCGCCGTCCCTCCACCGCGAGCAGACCGTGGCCGCGCTGCGGGCGGGCGCCTGGGTGCTCTGCGAGAAGCCGCTGGTCCTGTCGCTCGCCGAGTACGACGCCGTCGCCGCGGCCGAGGCCCGGGACGGGGGCCCGGGGCCGTACGCCTCCGTGATCTTCCAGCACCGCTACGGCTCCGGCGCGGCACACGCGCGGGAGCTGCTCACCGCGGGCGCGCTGGGCAGGCCGCTCGTCGCCCACTGCCAGACCACCTGGTACCGCGACGCCGCGTACTACGCCGTCCCGTGGCGCGGGCGCTGGGCGAGCGAAGGCGGCGGGCCGTCCATGGGACACGGCATCCACCAGATGGACCTGATGCTGCATCTGCTCGGCGACTGGACGGAGATCCGGGCCATGGCCGGCCGGCTGGTGCACGACGTGCAGAGTGAGGACGTCTCCACCGCGCTCGTCCGGTTCGCCGGCGGCACCATGGCCACGGTCGTCAACAGCGTCGTCTCTCCGCAGGAGGTCAGCCGGATCCGGGTGGACTGCGCCGACGCCACCCTCGAACTGACCCATCTGTACGGCCACACCAACGACGACTGGGTCTACACCCCCGCCCCGCACGCCGCCGCCGACGAGGCACGGGTGCGCGCCTGGCGGACGCCCGCCGCGGACCTGCCCAGCTCGCACTCGGCCCAGCTGTCGGAGGTCCTCGCGGCGATGCGGGCGGGGGCCCGTCCTCCCGGCAGCGGCGCGGACGCGCGCCGGACGGTCGAGTTCGTCGCCGCGCTCTACAAGTCGGCCTTCACCGGGCGGCCCGTCCACGCCGGGGAGATCGTGCCGGGCGACCCGTACTACGCGGCGATGCACGGCGGCGCCCCCGGGTGGGCCCCGGCCGACGGAGCGGGCGCGTGAGCGGGCCGCTGTCCGCCGCGCACACCCCCGGCGAGCGGATCACGGTGTCCGCGGCCGGGGTGGAGCTGCTGACCTACGTGTACCGGCCGGACCCCGAGGCGTTCGAGTCGCGCAAGCCGTACGTGCACCCGCTGCGCACCCTGTCCGGCCGCACCGTGACCGGCTACCGGCCACATGACCACCGCTGGCACAAGGGACTCCAGATGACCGCCAGTCATCTGTCCGGGCAGAACTTCTGGGGCGGCAACTCCTACGTCCACGGCAAGGGCTACCTGCCGATCCCCGAACGCATCGGCCGCATGCGCCACGACCGGTTCGAACCCCTCTCCTGCGACGGCCGCCGGGTGGGCATCGGCGAGCACCTGACGTGGATCGAGAACGGCGGCCGCGAGTGGGCCCGCGAGCGGCGCACCCTGACCGTGCACTCGGTGGACACCGCCGCGGGCAGCTGGGCGCTCGACTGGACGATCGCGCTCACCAACATCCACGACGAGCCGCTGCGCTTCGGCTCGCCGACCACCGCGGGACGCACCGGCGCCGGCTACACCGGCCTGCACTGGCGGGGTCCGCGCGACTTCGCCGGCGGGGACGTGCTGGGCCCGGACGGGACGGGCGGCGCGGGCGAGGAGGGTGCGGCCGCCATGATGGGCACCCAGGGGCGGTGGCTCGCGTTCACGGGCGTGCACGACGAGGTGGACGCGCGCAGCACCCTGGTCTTCGCGCACTCCCCCCGGAACGCGGACGCGTCCCACCCGTCCCACTGGTTCGTGCGCTCCCGGCCGGTGCCGACGGTCGCGTTCTCCTGGGCGTTCTTCGAGGAGTTCGCGCTGCCGCCCGGCGAGGCCTTCTCCTACCGGTACCGGATCGTCGTCGCCGACGGCGAGCTGGACCGGGACGCGGTCGAGGGGCACCTGAAGGACTGGTGAACGGGCCGCGGTGCGACCCACGACGACGCCCGGGCCGCGGGCGGGAGTTCTCCCCGCCCGCGGCCCGGGCGTTCACGCGCGGGCCGGGCGTTCACGCGTGGGCCGGGCGTTCACGCGTGGGCCGTCACGGCATCCGGTCCCCCACCAGTGCCAGGTTCTCGATGGCCGCCAGGCCGTAGAGGGCGGTGTCGTTGGTGTACACCCAGTCGGCCTCGCTGCCCGGGACCAGGGTGACCGGGCCGCCGACCTCCTCGGTCTTCCAGGGCGCCGTCTCCCGGTAGCCGTCGCTGTTGTAGAACTTCTCCCAGGCCCGCTGGGCGAGCTTCGCGTCACCGGTCTGCGCGGCCGCGTACGCGTCGAGCCGCGAATGGCCCTGGAAGAGGATCAGCGAGCCGAAGTTCTGCCCGTAGCGCGCTGCCTGCTCCGCCTTGGTGGCGTTGAAGTAGCGGCAGTAGTCGAGGTACGCCTCCTTGAAGCGCGGCATGTCGACGAGGTCGATCAGCTCCGCGCACAGCTCGTTCAGCCCGAAGACGGCCGAGAGGTGGGAGACGGAGACCTTGGGCTCGGTCTCCACCGCGAACCGGCCCGTGTCGAGGTCGTAGAGGCCGCTGCCCTGGACGAATCCGTTGGGCTGCGCGGCGATCGTCTCCATGGTGGACAGGACCCGCGCCTTCGCCTTCGCGGCCTTCGGGCCGCCGCGCTCCCACTCGGTCAGCCAGGCGGAGACCAGACCGCTCCAGTCGGTGCCGAAGCCGATGGACAGGGCGTGCCGGTCGGGGGTGTAGGGCTCGGTGCGGATCTTGCGGAGCGGGTCGAGCGCGAGGAAGGTCTCGTCGGAGTCGACGTTGGCGTGCATGAGGTCGCCGGTGCGCTCGTCCGCGGTGAGGAAGTAGTAGAAGCGCCGGTAGGTGGTGTTGGCGATGCGCTGCTGCTTGGCGCTGTCCGCGTAGTGCTGGACGCCGTGCCGGGTGCCGAGCCCCGCCCAGGTGCCGAGGTGGTAGACGTCGACCTCGCCGGTGTGGCGGGTCATCGCCTCGGCGAAGCGGAAGATGTCCGCGCGGCCCGAGCGCAGGTAGGCGTACCAGAGCCAGAGGTCGGGCGAGAGTTCGGAGTTGTCCCAGGCGTAGCCGCCGACGTCGTAGCGCCACTGGTGCCGTGCCGGGTCGTAGCTGTGCATGATGTCGCCGTAGTCCCAGAACCCGTACCAGCGGCGCATGTCGACCTGGTCGCGGTAGTACGTGAACAGGAAGTCGAGGTGGTCCTCGATCCTCTCCCTGGCGGGGGTGGAGCGGTCGGGCTCGGAGAAGAGTCCGCCGAAGACCTTGGCGGCGACCAGGTGCGACGGCGGCGCGGCGAGCTGCGGGGGCGTGCGCACCGCGGCCGTCTCCTTCGCGAGGTGCGCGGCGTCGGGGGTGGTGTCGTGGGCCCAGAAGAGGAGTTCGCTGGTGCGGGCGATGCCGTACGGGGTGCCGAAGCCGGGCTCGTAGTCCTCGTAGGTGATGTTCAGGCCTTCGAGCTGTTCGGCGAAGGTGTCCTGGCCGAGGCCGTCGTGGTAGAAGCGCAGGTCCATGGGCTGGGCCTCCGGCGACCAGAGCCACAGGGTGACCTCGGCCCTGTCCGTGTGGGCGTCGCGGACGTCGAGGCCGGCGGGGTGCTTCTCCCAGAAGTCGCGCAGCCCGAAGGAGAGTCCGCCGCTCGCGCCGCCGACGTAGCCGAAGCCGGAGGCGCGGCGGCCGCCGCCCGCGGCGATCCAGCCGTGCCCCTTCTTGGTGCGCTTGCGCAGGGTGAACCCGTCGGCGGAGAGCTGGCTGAGCGTGAAGTCGCCCCACTCCGGGATCAGATGGAGCCGGCTGGTGACCCGCTGGTCCCAGGTCGCGGGGTCGGGGAGCTTGCGGCCGTCGAACTGGGCGGCCTGGACGGCGGCGCCCGGGTCGCGCCGCAGACCGGTGATGCCCTTGACGGCCTCCCTGAGCAGCCCGGTGCCGTCGCCGCCGATCCGGATGTGCCGGTCGTACGACGCGTCGCGCATCGGAACGGTGAAGCGGACGCCGAGCCCCCGGATGAAGTCGCCGCTCGCCTTGCCGGGCTCCTGGGTGCCGTCGTAGGTGATGGTGTGCACCATGCGGAAGGACTCGGAGCCGGCGTAGAAGTAGAGGCGCACGGAGAAGGGCAGCCAGCTGCGGTTGCCGCGGCGGTGCTTGCCGTCGATGCGTACCACCGCGCGGACGGGACCGTCCTGCTCGACCTCGGTCGCCAGGACGGTGCTCTCGAACCGCTCGTACGACTCCCTGCCCTGGTCGCCGTCCTCGATCTCGCCCTGCCGCAGCAGGACCAGGCGCCCGTTCGCGGCGATCTCCCGTCCGCCCCGGCTGACGGACTTGACGAGGCTCGACCCGCTGCGGCCGAGCCGGGCGACGATGACTCCGGTGTCCACGGTGACGGCGCCGCCGTCGCGGCCGACCGTGATCCGCCGCGCGGGCGCGGTGGGTTCACCGGGGGTCAGGGTGAAGGTGTCCGCGGTGGTCCCGGGGCCGATCGCGTGGGCGGACCACTTCAGCGAACCGTCGGGCCACTGCGCGAGGGGCCAGGACTGCACCGGCACCTGCTTGCCGTCCGCCGTGGTCAGCGCGAACGTCTGGTTCCCGGGGTACGCGCCCTTGGGCCACGGCACGCCGAGCGTCGTCCCCGGCGCGGCACCGAGTCCGCCGGACTCCAGCCAGCCGAGGGTGACCGCCTCCGGCCGGCCGGGGGCGGCCGCGGGCGCCGCCTGCGCGGTGGTGCTGCCGAGCGCCCAGCTGAACTGGGCTGCCGCTCCGGCGGCCGTGGCGGCCGAGAGCAGGGACCTGCGGGATATCGGTGACATGTCGATTCCTCGGGTGAAGGGTTCCTCGTGGGCGGCGGAGCGGGAGCGGGCCGCGCACCGCGGGCGGGCGGGCCGCCGGGAGCGGGCACCGTGGGAGGGGCGGCACGGAGGACGTGGGAAGAAGCGGGGCAGCACGGAGGGGTGGGAGGCGGGCGGGCGGACGGGCAGGGTGCTCGGGGCAGTTCCTCCCGGGCACGGCGCCGGGACCCGCGGTGCCGGGGGGTGCCGTCCGCCGGACACCGTCACCCGGTCCGGTCCGGGTGACGGTGCACGCAGGGAGCGCGGAGCGCGGAGGGCGGTGGGCGGGGTCCGGCGGGCTCGGGAAGGGACGGGACGGCGTCTCGCGGGCCGTCCCGGTGACCGGCCGCGCCGCGCGCAGCCGCCGCCGGCCGCCGGGATCAGCGCGCGGCGTGGCGGGATTCGACGGCGACCGCCGCCGCCGCGACCGCACCGGTCACCGGGACGGCCAGGGGGGCGACCGCCCAGGCCGATCCGGCGACGACGGCGAACCCCGCGACCAGGAGCAGCGAGCCGGCGGGGTCGCGCACGGTGCGGCGGGCGGCTTCCCCCAGCAGTGCGCGCCAGCGGGCGCCGGGGTGCCAGACGGCCGCCGCCCGCAGGACGGCCACGGCTCCGCCGATGAAGGCGAGGATGCCGACCGCGCCGACGAACGGCCCGCCCGGCAGCCCGGCGCCGACGGCCGACAGGTTCAGCCAGAGCAGCCATACGGCGACGAGGCCGCCGAGCCCGACGAGCGTCCCGCCGCGCACCGCGGCACGCACGTCGGAGGCGAAGTGCCGCCAGCCGCCCGTCTCGTGGTTCAGGTGGCGGCGCAGATGACGGGTCCCCGCCGCGAAGGCGGCGGGCGCGGTGACCACGGGCAGCGCGGCCAGCGTGATCCAGACGCCGGTCAGCAGGCACTCGGCGAAGACGCCGAAACCGGTGGCGAGACGGGACGGCGGGCGTACCGCCGGGGTGCGGACGGCCATGGCGGTCAGCCCTTCAGTCCGGAGGTGGCCATGCCGTCGATCAGATAGCGCTGGAAGGCGAGGAAGAACGCCAGGACCGGCAGCAGCGCGACGAGCGACGTGGCGATCATGCCCCCGTAGTCGGCGACGGCGTCCTGGTCGATGAACATCTTCAGGCCCAGCGAGACGGTGTACTTCTCGGGCTCGTTCAGATAGATCAGCGGGCCCATGAAGTCGTTCCACGCGTTGATGAACGTGAAGATCGCGCTGGTGATCAGCGCCGGCCGGCACAGCGGCAGCACGATCGACCAGTAGATCCTCAGGTGTCCGCAGCCGTCGAGCCGCGCCGCCTCGTCCAGTTCCCTCGGCAGGTTGCGCATGAACTGGAGGATGAGGAAGACGAAGAAGGCGTCGGTGGCGAGGTACTTGCCGATCAGCAGCGGCACATAGGTGTTGATCAGTTCCAGCTTCTGGAACAGCACGTACTGGGGGATCAGCAGCACGTGGTACGGCAGCAGCAGCGTGCCGATCATCAGCGCGAACATCAGATTGCGGCCGGGGAAGGAGATCTTGGCGAACGCGTACGCCGCCAGCGAGCTCGACACCAGCACGCCGATCACCGAACCGACGGCCAGGAAGGTGGAGTTGACGAAGAAGGTCGAGATCGGGATGTCGGCGATGCCCTCGGTCAGCCGCCGGTAGTTGTCGGTGATCGGCTCGGTGGGCAGCAGGTCCAGACTGCCCACGATGTCGTCGCTCGGCTTGAGGGAGCCGCCGATCACCCAGACGACCGGGTAGAGCACGACGGCCAGCAGGGCGAGCGCGCCGCCGTGCCACAGCAGGGAACCCGAGCTGCGCCGGGCGCGGTTGGTGAGTGTGCCGCTCATCGGGCCGCCTCCTCGTAGTGCACCCAGCGCCGCTGGGACCAGAACAGCACGGCGGTGACCAGACCGACCGCGATCAGCAGCATCCAGGCCATGGCGGACGCGAAGCCCATCCGGCTGTTCTCGAAGCCTTGCTGGTACAGGTAACAGGTGTAGACGAGGGTGGCGTCGGCCGGTCCGCAGGTGCTGTTGCTGACCACGTACGCCGAGCCGAAGATCTGGAACGAGTGGATCGTCTCCAGCAGGACGTTGAAGAACATCACCGGCGAGATCATCGGCAGCGTGATGTTCCAGAAGCGCCGCCACGGTCCGGCACCGTCCACCTCCGCCGCCTCGTACAGCTCGCGCGGCACCTGCTTGAGCCCGGCGAGGAAGATGACCATCGGCGCGCCGAACTGCCAGACGGTCAGCGCCACCAGCGAGTACAGCACCCAGGAGGGGTCGCCGATCCAGCCGCCGACGTCCATCCCGAAGAGGGACTGGGTGCGGTCGACGACCGCGTCGTCGGAGAAGAGGGCACGCCACACGATGGCGACGGAGACGCTGGCGCCGACGAGGGACGGGGCGTAGAAGGCCGCCCGGTAGAAGCCCTGCCCGCGCCGGCTCTGCGCCAGCAGCATCGCGACGCCGAGGGCGAGGAGCAGCTTGACCGGCGTGCCGATGACGACGTACTTCGCGGTGACCTCGACGGAGGTCCGCCAGCGCGGGTCGTCGAGCATCTCGGTGAAGTTGTCGAAGCCGATCCACTTCGGGGAGTCGAAGAGGTTGTACTCGGTGAAGGCGAAGTAGAGCGAGGCGGCCATGGGGCCCGCGGTCAGCAGGAGGAAGCCCGCTATCCAGGGCGACATGAAGAGGTAGCCGACGAGGCCGTCCCGGTTCGGCCGGGGCCGTCCGGCGGGGCGGGGCGCGGGGCCGCGGGCGTCGCCGTCGGGGGACGTCCCGGCCTGCCGCACGGATTCCTGGAGATGTGTCACGGGTGGAGTTCTCCTCAGGCGCCGAGGGCGGTCTTCGCCTCGGTGAAGAACTGCTTCGCGGAGTCCGCGGCGGATGCCTTGCCCAGCGCCATGTCGCCCGCGATCCGCAGGAACGCGGCCTCGACGATGTCGGCGCCGGCCGGGTGCGGGGTGATCGGCTCCAGGAGCCCGGCGTCGGCTATCCGCTGCTCGTACGCGGCGATCTTCTTGCTGACCGGATCGGTGGGCTGGAAGGCCTCGTACTGCTCGGTGGTGGAGAGCACACCGCGGTCGTAGCCCATGATCCGGCCGGCCTCGGGGTCGTGGACCATGAAGTTGATGAAGGCGGCCACCTCGGCGGGGTGCTTGGTGCGGGCGCTGCCGCTGAGCATCAGGGAGCCCAGGTACTGGCCGGTGCGCTTGCCGTCGAGGGTCGGGATGGGGGCGATCGTGTAGGAGCTCTTGCCCTCGGCGGAGTAGCGGGCGGTGAAGTTGTCCCAGGTGAACTCGCCCCCGGCGAGGCCCGCGGCGAGCGCGGACTTGGGCTTGACCTGCTCGACCTTCTTCTGGTCCGCGTAGAGGCCGGACTTGACGCCCTTCAGCGCCTCGTCCCAGTAGGCCGCGAGCTCGCTCTCGGTGAAGCCGAGGTCCTTCTCGGTGAAGAACGCCTTCCCCTGCTGGCGCAGGATCAGGTCGTAGAGGTACATGACGCCGTAGGCGCCGGAGTCGCCGGCGGTACCGCCCTTGTCGTGGATCGCGACGAGACCGTCGCGCCATTCGTCCCACGTCCAGCCCGGCTCGGGAGCGACACCGGCCTTCTCGTAGACCTTCTCGTCGATGACGTAGCCCATCGAGTTCGAACCGACGGGGACGCCCAGGAGCTTGCCGTCGACCTCGCCGAACTTCTCCAGTCCGGCGCGGAAGTTGCGCAGGTCCAGGTTGCCCTTGCCGGCCTGCTGGGAGAGGTCGAGCAGCACGCGCTTGGCGTCGTACTTGCGCAGGAAGCCGACGGCGTTCTGGAAGACGTCCGGCGGGTTGCCGCCCGCGGCCTGGGTGTTGAACTTCTTCCAGAAGTCGGCGTACTGCTGGAAGTCGGTCTTGACCTTGATCTTCGGGTGCTTCTTCTCGAAGAGGGCGATCGTCTCGTTGATCTTCTTCGCCCGGTCGTCGGCGCCCCACCACGCGTAGCGAATGGTCACCGTGCCGCCCGAGGAACCGCTGCCCCCACCGCAGCCTGCGGCGGTGAGCCCGGCGCCCGCCAGCGTCACACCGGTGGCCTTGAGGAAGGACCGCCGCTCCATGTACCTGGACATACGCATGATGCACCTCTCGTCGATGTGTGGGGGAGGTTAATGAAACGTTTCAGGAAAGCGCTTGCCCCGCAATGTAGGGGCGGCGGCGAGACCACGTCAACGGTTTGAGCGGTCCGCGATGCCGAACGTGCGCCAAAACTTCGGACACCGGGCACGGCGGCGACGGCGGCAACGGCGGGACCCGTCGGTTGCCGGCGAGGCTTCGGGGCCGCCGGAGGCTCGGGGCCGCCGGGGCCCCGGGGGGCCAACGACCGGACGGCGGGGCGGCGCCGGTCCCGCTTCGCATAAGGAGGAAGCGGCACCCGGGCGGCTTCGCCGCCCCCGGCGCGCGCCCGGCTCGCGGCGGTCGAGGCGGGCGGTACGGGCGGGGGCGTGCCTACCGGGCCCGGCCGTGGCCCGGCGGGCGCTCCGCTCAGGGCACCTCCCGGCGACGGGCTCGCACCGGGGGCGGCCGCGTACGGCCGGGGCCGCGGGCACCGCTGCGGGAAGGGCTCACGGGCGGGACGGCGCGCGCGTGACGCGTGCGGCCGCGGGGCGCCCACGGAACGACGGGCTCCGCCCCGCCGGAGCGGGCCTCCCGGGCCGCTGGGCGCACGGCACACGCGCGCCCCCGGCACAGAGCCCGCCCCGGCACCGGAGGCCGGCCCGGCGCCCCCGGCCGACGGACGCGGCGTCCCGCGGGGGCGCGGACCCGGGCGCCCGGCTCCGCCGGCGCACGGAAGGTCCGCCTTCACGGCGAAGATCATGAATCGATTCACCCGCTCACGCGCCCCTCCCCCGCACGTGACAGCTCGTCAGGAGATCCCGGGGCGCCGGCGCCCGCCCCGCCTCAGCGGTGCCGCATCCAGGCCGCCGCCGGCAGCAGGCGGTCGGCGTAGTCGAACAGCGCCTGGTTCTCCCAGCCGTTGCCGGACGACGGGTCGGCCGGGTCCCAGCCGTTGCCCGGGACGGCCGTCCAGGCAGGCTCCCAGTAGAAGACGCCCAGTCCGCGCCCGCCCGGCACGGCCTCGACGACGTTCATGACGTCGCGGAGCCACTGGGCCTGTCCGGCCGGGGTCGCCGGGTACCCCGCGGCCAGTTCGGCGGGCAGGTCGATGATGTTCTCGTGCGCGTCCTTGCTGTCCAGGCGGAACGGGTACGCGGTCTCGGCGACCATCACCTGCTTGCCGTAGCGGGCGGAGATGTCGTCGAGGTTGGCCTGGAGGTCGGACAGGGCTCCGTGCCAGTAGCCGTAGAAGGAGACGGCGATGACGTCGAAGGAGACGCCGCGGGCGGTGGCGTTGTCGAACCACCAGCGGTAGAGCGCGTTGTCGCCGCCGTGCGCCAGGTGGAGGGCGATCCGGGTGGACGGGGCGACGGCCCTGGCGGCGTCGATGCCGGATCGCAGCAGGCCGGCGGTGCGGTCCCAGTCGTCCGTCGATCCCTCCGGCCAGAGCAGACCGGTGTTGATCTCGTTGCCTATCTGCACCATGTCGGCCGGGGTGCCCTGGGCCTTCAGCGCGTTCAGGACGTCGTGGGTGTGCGCGTACACGTCCGCCCTCAGCTGGTCGTAGGTGTGCGCCGACCAGGCCGCGGGCTTGGTCTGGGCGCCTGGGTCGGCCCAGATGTCGGAGTAGTGGAAGTCGACCAGGAGCTTCATACCGTTCGCCTTGAGGCGCTTCGCCGTCTGGAGGACACGGGCCCTGTCGTTGTAGCCGTCGGCGGGGTCGACCCAGACCTTGAGCCGCCCGTAGCCCGCGCCCGCGGACTTCAGGAGGGCGAGGGGGTCCCCGGCCGTGCCCGAGGCGTCGCGGTAGACACCGCCCAGGTCCTGGCTCTTCCTCAGCGAGGAGACGTCCACGCCCTTCACGGGCAGGCCGGTCGACCCGCGGGTGAAGGACAGGTCGTCGACGTTGATCCAGTTCCCGGCGCGTGCGTCGGAGTTGATGCTCACCGTGCATCCGCCGCCGGTGACGGCCACCGAGGTGACCAGGCGCATCCAAGCGCCGTTCGATGTGACGGGCAGGTCGGTTCGCTGCTCGGCGGACCCGCAGTTGCGCAGGGCCAGGTAGGCGGCGTTCTGGCCGCCGCTGGAGCGGACCCAGGCGGTGAGGGTGTAGGTGCCGTCGGCGAGGCCGGACAGGTACTGGTACGTCTCGACCCGGTAGGCGGAGGCGGACCAGTGGGTGAGGCGGCTGCTGCCGCTGCGGCCGCCGGCCTCGGTGTACGAGGCGGCGTCCTGGCCGGTGGCGGACCAGGTGGACCAGCCGGTGGCGCCGGACTCGAAGCCGGTGTTGGTGAGAGTGGCCGCCGCACGGGCGCCCGCGGCGGGCAGGGCCGCGGTGAGCAGGGCGGCGAGCGCGGTCAGTGCGGCGGTCCGCAGCAGTCCGCGGGTCTGCCGGATAGGGGATGGGGCTGCGTGCATCGTCGGTCCCTTCGACGGTGACGGGAGAAGGACGGTGTCGGGTGGTGCGTGCGGTGCGCCCGGTGGCGGCCGGCAGCTCGGCGGCCGCCACCGGGAGTCGGGGCCGGCTCCGCCTCGGTCGCCGAGGCCGGAACCGGGTCTGCCTCAGGCTCCGAGGCCGGAACCGGGTCCGCCGCGGTCGTCGAGGCGGACGACGCGGACCGTGCCCGCCGGGACGGCGAGGTGTCCGTCGGCCCGCTCCCCGGTGAGCAGCTCGGTCCCGGGGGCCTCCAGGGGCACCTTCGCGTCGTGGCCGGTGTGGTTGACGGCGAACAGGTGGGTGCCGCCGTCGCCTTCGCGGCGCACCAGCTCGACGTCGCGGGGAAGCTCGCCGCGCGGGTCGATGCCGGCGTCCTCGAAGGCGGCGCCGAGGACGGTGTCCAGGGCGGGGGCGTCAAGGCGGGTGGAGACGTACCAGGCGGTGCCGTCGCCGATGCGGTGCCGGGTGACGGCCGGGCGGCCGGCGGCGGGGCCGTCGGCGTAGGTCCACACGGTCTCGGCGCCGCGCGGGACGACGAACTCGCTCCAGACGTCGCCGGTCAGGCTCGCGCCGCCCGGTCCGGTGATGCCCACCGTCTCGCCCTCGCCGAGGGGCGACCACTCCTCGACGGTCAGGCCCAGCACGTCGCGCAGCACACCGGGGTAGGCACCGGGGTGGACCGCGTCGTGCTCGTCGACGATGCCGGAGAAGTACGAGACGACCAGGGTGCCGCCGCCCTCGGCGTAGGCCCGCAGATTGCGGCCGGTCTCCTCGGACGCGAGGTACAGGGCGGGGACGACGACGAGGGGGTAGCGCGAGAGGTCTGCTTCGGGGTGGGCGAAGTCGACCGTCAGGTGGCGGTCGTAGAGGGTCTCGTAGAAGGCGTCGGCGCGCTCGCGGGCGTCGTGGTCCTCGCTGGGACGCCATTCGAGGGTCTGCGCCCACCAGGACTGCCAGTCCCAGAGCATCGCCGCGTCGGGGACGGTGCGGGTGCCCCGGACGGAGGCGAGCGAGGCGACGGAGGCGCCGAGTTCCACCACCTCCCGCCAGACGCGGGAGTCGGTCCCGGCGTGCGGCAGCATCGCCGAGTGGAACTTCTCGGCACCCTTCCGCGACTGGCGCCACTGGAAGAACATGGCGCCCTCGGAGCCGCGCGCCACGTGGGCGAGGGAGTTGCGGGCCATCTCGCCGGGGCTCTTGGCCGGGTTGCGGGGCTGCCAGCTGACCCCGCTGGTGGAGTGCTCCAGCAGCAGCCAGGGCGCGCCGCCCGCGACCGAGCGCGTGAGGTCGGCGGCCATCGCGAGGTTGACGTGGGTGCGGCGGCCGTCCGTGATCAGGTAGTGGTCGTTGGTGACGAGGTCGACCTCGCGTCCCCAGGCCCAGTAGTCGACGGTGTCGCACTGGCTGAGCGCGGTCATGAAGTTGGTGGTGACGGGGATGCCGGGGGCGAGGCGGTGGAGGATGTCCCGCTCGGCACGGAAGTTCTCCCGCAGGGTGTCGTCGGCGAAGCGGCGGTAGTCCAGCTGGTGCGCGGGGTTGCCGGCGGTGGGCGTCAGGCGGGGCGGGTCGATCTCGTCGAGGGAGCGGTAGGCGAGGCCCCAGAAGGCGGTTCCCCAGGCGTCGTTGACCGCTTCGACGGTGCCGTAGCGGTCGCCGAGCCAGCGGCGGAAGTGCGCGGCGCAGGTGTCGCACCAGCAGGCGCTGACGGGGACGCCGTACTCGTTGTGCACGTGCCACATGGCGAGGGCGGGGTGCCCGGCGTAGCGGCGGGCGAGTGCGGTGGTGATCCGTGCGGCGGCCTCGCGGTAGGCGGGGTTGCTGTGGCAGATGGCGGCGCGTGAGCCGAAGGCGAAGCGGACGCCCTCGCGGGTGACGGGAAGAGCGTCGGGGTGGGCCCGGTAGAACCAGGCGGGCGGGGAGACGGTGGGGGTGCCGAGGTCGGCCCGGACGCCGTTCTCGTGCAGCAGGTCCAGGATCCGGTCGAGCCAGCCGAAGTCGTGGACGCCGGGCTCGGGTTCGAGCAGGGCCCAGGAGAAGATCCCGAGGCTGACCATGGTGACGCCGGCTTCGCGCATCAGCCGGACGTCCTCCTCCCAGACGCTCTGGGGCCATTGCTCGGGGTTGTAGTCCCCGCCGAACGCGAGCCGGCGGGCGCCCCGGTCAGTGGTCTCCGGCATGAATGTCTCCTGGTTCGACAGCGTGGACGCCCCGGGTGGCGGGGCGTCTGAGGGAGCTCGCGACTGCGTCGTTCTGGGAACGTGCACACATTGCGATCGATGCGATGACGCAACATAAGCGCACAGGAACAACCATTGACAAGTGTCCAGGACGTTTCTCTACTGTGAACGCTCACAGATGCAGAACCGGGCCCCGCCGTCTCGCGGGACGCCCCTCGGTCAGGGAGACCATCCATGTCCCACACGCTGCACCGCCGCCTCGCGGCGACCGCCACGGCCGTCGTCATCGGCGCCTCCGCCCTCACCGCCTGCGGCTCGTCCGACGGGGACGGCGGCTCCGCGGACTCCGGCCCGGTGTCCCTCACCTACTGGGCCTGGGCCCCCGGCATGGACAAGGTGGCGGCCCTGTGGAACGCGAAGCACCCGGAGATCAGGGTCACGGTGCAGAAGCAGGCGTCCGGCGACGACCTGGTCACCAAGATCATCACGGCCGCGAAGGCGAAGAAGGCGCCCGACCTGGTGCAGGCCGAGTACCAGGCGCTGCCGACGCTGGTCAGCAACGACGCGCTCGCCGACATATCCGGTGAGGTCGGCGGCATCGAGAAGCAGTTCGCCCCCGGCGTGTGGCAGCAGACGACGCTCGGCACCGACGCCGTGTACGCCGTGCCGCAGGACTCCGGGCCGATGATGTTCTACTACCGTGCCGACCTCTTCGAGAGCTACGGCCTTCAGGTCCCGGTGACCTGGGACGAGTTCGCCGAGACGGCCCGCGCGCTGAAGAGGAAGGCGCCGGACAAGGCGCTGACGACCTTCTCCTCCAACGACTCCGGCCTCTTCGCCGGTCTCGCCCAGCAGGCGGGCGCGAAGTGGTGGACCGTCGAGGGGCAGAAGTGGAAGGTCGGCATCGACGACGAGGCGACCCGCAAGGTCGCCGACTTCTGGGGCGGCCTCGTCGAGGAGGGCGCGATCGACAACCAGCCCATGTACACGCCGGCCTGGAACAAGGCGCTCAACACCGGTGACCAGATCGCCTGGGTGAGTGCGGTGTGGGCGCCCGGCACGCTGACCACGGCGGCGCCCGACACCAAGGGCAAGTGGAAGATGGCCCCCCTCCCCCAGTGGTCCGAGAACGAGGACACCACCGGCAGCTGGGGCGGCTCCACCACGGCCGTCACCACCGACTCCCGTCACAAGGAGGCGGCCGCGGAGTTCGCCTCGTGGCTCAACACCGACCCGGAGGCGCTGGCGGCGCTGGTGAAGGAGAGCGGGATCTACCCGGCGGCCACCGCGGCGCAGACCAGCGGCGCGCTGGCCTCGTCCCACGCCTTCTTCGCGAACCAGCCCGACTTCTACGCGAAGGCCGCCGAGATCGCGGAGACGGCGGCGCCCGCCCACTGGGGCCCCAACGTGAACGTCGCGTACGCCGGCTTCAAGGACGCCTTCGGCAAGGCGGCCAAGGCGAAGTCCGGCTTCGGCGCCGCCCTGGCCACCATGCAGGACGTCACGGTCGCGGACCTGGAGAAGCAGGGCTTCGAGGCCGCGCGGTGACGAAGCCCTCCGCCTCCCGCGGGCGGCGGGTGCCGAACGGGGTGCGCCGCGCCCCGTACGGTTTCCTCCTCCCCGCCGTCGTGCTCTTCGCCCTGTTCTTCGCACTGCCCATCGGCTACGCCCTCTGGCTGAGCCTGCACCGGATCGACGTCCGGGGCCTCGGCCTCGGGAAGGGCGCCCGGCAGGAGGTCTGGGCCGGCCTGTCGAACTACACGGCCGCCCTCACCGACGCCGAGCTGGGCCACGGGGCGCTGCGGGTGCTGGGCTACGGCGTGATCGTGGTGCCCGTGATGCTGGGCCTCGCGCTGCTGTTCGCCCTGCTCCTGGACACCGAGCGGGTCCGGGCCCGGTCCTTCTCCCGGCTGGCGATCTTCCTCCCCTACGCGATCCCCGGTGTCGTGGCCGCCCTGCTCTGGGGCTTCCTGTACCTGCCGGACGTGAGCCCCTTCCACTACCTGCTGGACCGGGCGGGACTGCCGCAGCCGGACCTGATGGACGGGGGCCTGCTCTTCGGCTCCCTGGCCAACATCGCCGTCTGGGGCGGCACCGGCTTCAACATGATCGTGATCTACACCGCGCTGCGCTCGATTCCGGCGGAGGTGTACGAGGCGGCACGCCTCGACGGCGCGACCCCGGTGCAGATCGCGCTGCGGATCAAGATCCCCATGGTGGCGCCCTCACTGGTGCTGACGTTCTTCTTCTCCGTCATCGCCACGCTCCAGGTCTTCAGCGAGCCGACCACGCTCAAGCCGCTGACCAACGGCATCTCGACCACCTGGAGCCCGCTGATGAAGGTGTACAACGACGCCTTCGTCGCCGGGAACGTGTACGCGGCGTCCGCGACGGCGGTGGTCCTCGCCCTCGCCACCTTCGCGCTCTCCTTCGCCCTGCTGCGGTTCGCCGACTCCCGCGCCAAGAACCGAGGAACCTCATGAGCACCACCAGCCCCGCCGCCGTGGGCCGCAGGACCGCGCCCGCGGCCGGCACCGCTCCCGGCACCGCCCAGGGGCCGCCGCGCAGGTTCGCCCTGCTGCCGACCGCGGCCCTGCTGCTCGGGGCCGTCTACTGCCTGCTGCCGGTGGCGTGGGTGCTCGTGGCCTCGACCAAGTCCGGCAGCGAGCTCTTCTCCACCTTCACCTTCCTGCCGGGCACCGGACTCGCGGACAACCTCGCGGACCTGAACGCCTACCGCGAGGGGATCTACTGGCGGTGGATGGCCAACTCCGGCCTGTACGCGGGCCTCGGGGCCGTCCTGTCGACCGCGGTCTCCGCGGTGTCCGGCTACGCGCTCGCGGTCTACCGGTTCCGCGGCCGGGAGGCCGTCTTCAATGTGCTCCTCGCGGGCGTGCTGATGCCCCCGGTGATCCTGGCCGTCCCCCAGTACCTGCTGATGGCCGAGGCGGACCTGACCGACTCCCGCCTGTCGGTGCTCCTGCCTCTGATCCTCTCCCCCTACGGTGTCTACCTCGGCCGGATCTACGCGCAGGCCGCGGTGCCCGGGGAGCTCGTCGAGGCCGCCCGCATGGACGGCGCGGGAGAGTGGCGGATCTTCCTGCGCATCGGCGTCCCGCTGATGTCGCCGGGCCTGGTGACGATCTTCCTCTTCCAGTTCACCGCGATCTGGAACAACTTCCTGCTCCCCTACATCATGCTGAGCGACGACGGGAAGTTCCCCGTGACGGTGGGCCTGTTCACCCTGCTCGCGCAGGGCAGCACCACACCGGCCCTCTACACGCTGGTGATCACCGGCGCCCTCCTCGCCATCGTGCCGCTCGTCGCCCTCTTCCTCGTCATCCAGCGGTTCTGGAGCCTGGACCTGCTGTCGGGGGCCGTAAAGTCATGAGCTCAGGGGAACGAGGGGAAGCACCATGAACCGCGGCCCAGAGGGCAGACGCCGGCCGGTCACGATCCACGACGTGGCACGCGAGGCCGGGGTGTCGCGCGGCACCGTCTCACGCGTCCTCAACGGCGGGCACTACGTCAGCCCCGCGGCGCAGACGGCCGTGAACAACGCGATCCGCCGGACCGGGTACGTGGTCAACCGGCACGCGCGCTCGCTGATCACCGGACGGTCCGACTCGGTGGCCTTCCTGCTCACCGAGCCGCAGGAGCGGTTCTTCGAGGATCCCAACTTCAACGTGCTGCTGCGGTCCTGCACCCAGGAGCTCGCCTCGCAGGACATCCCGCTGCTGCTGATGATCGCCGGCAACGAGGACGAACGGCGGCGGAACCTCCGCTACATCCAGGCCGGGCACGTGGACGGGGTCCTGCTGGTCTCCAGCCACTCGGGCGACCCGGTGGCGGGCGAGCTGGACGCGGCGGGCATCCCGGTCGTCGCCTGCGGCAAGCCGATCGGGCAGCAGGCGCGCATCAGCTACGTCGCGGCCGACGACCGCGACGGGGCGCGGCAGATGGTGCGCTTCCTGTACGAGTCGGGGCGCCGCCGGATCGCCACCGTGTCCGGTCCCCCGGACACGCCGGGCGGGGTCGAGCGGCTGGCCGGCTACCGCGAGACGCTCGCCGAGTGCGGTCTGCCCGTCGACGAGGCGCTGATCGCGGCCGGCGACTACAGCAGGGCGAGCGGCGGCCGGGCCGCGGAGCAGCTGCTGGAGCGCGCCCCGGACATCGACGCCGTGTTCGTCGCGTCCGATCTGATGGCCGACGGCGTCCTCGACGCGCTCGCCCGCGCCGGGCGGTCGGTGCCCGGGGACGTGGCCGTCGGAGGTTTCGACGACTCGCCGGCGGCGCTGGCCGCTGCGCCCCGGCTCACCACGATCCGCCAGCCGTTCGACCGGATCAGCAAGGAGATGGTGCGCATGCTGATGGCGCGGATCGGCGGCGAGGACCCGGCCGCCGTGATCCTCCCCACCGAGCTGGTCCGCCGCGAGTCCGCCTGACGGCGGGGCGGTCCGCGGATGCGGGCGGCGGCGGGGGTTCGGGCCGCCCGCGCCCGGGACGCGGGACGCGTTCCCGGCCCGCATCCGGAGCGGCCCGCGCGGGCGGGCACGCCCGCCGCCGCGGGCTCCCGGCCTTCGCCTCCACCGTGCCCCGCACCTCCGTGCGGCCGGACCCGGCTCCACCCCGTACGGAACGGCCGCCGATCGGCCGTACGGCCATGGCGGCCGTGGGTGGTGACGCGGCCCACACCCGCCGTGCGCGGGCCGTGTTAGCGTCTGCGCGCGGCTTCCCGCCGCCGGCCGGCGGGCCGGACGGGACGGCCTCCCCGTCGTCCCCGCCCCGACCGGACCAGGTATGCCAGATCTCAGCGACGCGCTCGGCACGCTCGACCTGTTCGGCGACGACTTCGTCCACGACCCCCACCCGTGGCTGGACTCCCTGCGCACCGCATCCCCCGTGCACCGCGATCCCGGCACCGGGCTCTGGCTGGTCAGCCGGCACGCGGACATCCGTCAGGTGCTGCTCGACACCGCCGCCTTCCGCCCCGACAACGCCCAGCGGGCCGTCACCCGTCTCTCCACGGGCGCGCTGCGCGTCCTCGCCGGGGCCGGGTTCACCATGCCGCCCGCGCTGGCCGACAACGGGACGGACAGCCACCCGGGACTGCGCCGCGTGGTGACCCGGTTCTTCAACGCCGACCGGGTCGCGGCCGCGGTGCCCGTGATCGAGCGGATCGGCGACGAGCTCCTGGAGTCGGCCGCGCGACGTCTGCGCGCGACCGGCGCCTGCGAGCTGTTCACCGGGTTCGCCCAAGTGCTCCCGTGCCGCGTGCTGATGGAGCTGCTCGGCATCACTGGCATCGACCCGGCCACCCTGATCCGCTGGAGCGACGCGTCCCTGGAACTGTTCTGGGGCCGCCCCTCGCCGGAGCGCCAGCTCGAACTCGCCGCCCTCGCGGGCGCGTTCCACCAGTGGCTGGCGTCGGTCGTGCGCGACGCGCGGGAGTCGGCTCCGGACACCTTCGCGGGCGCCCTCACCCGGCACCGGGGACCGGACGGCGAGCCGGTCGGCACGGCCACCGCCGTCGCCGCCTGCTTCTTCGTCTTCGTGGCCGGGCAGTCCACCACCGGTCAGCTGATCTCCACGGTGCTGCGGCGCGCCCTCGACGAGCCGGGACTGTGGCCGCGGCTCGCGCACGAGGACGGTACGGCCGAGGGCTGGGTGGAGGAGGTGCTGCGCCGGGAGCCGCCGGTCACCACGTGGCGCAGGGTCGCTGCCCGGCCCGCCGTCGTGGGCGGCACCCCGGTGCCGGCGGGGGCGCAGCTGCTGCTGATGCTCATGGGCAGCGGCTCGGACCCGGAGGTCTTCCCCGACCCCGCGCGGATGTGCCCCCACCGGCCCGGGGTCCGTCACCATCTGGCGTTCGGCGCCGGGAGGCACCGCTGCCCCGGCGCCTCCCTGGCGCGCACCGAGGCGGCGGTCGCCCTGCGCGCGGCCGCCCGCCGGCTGCCCGGCCTGACCCTGGCGGACGGCGGCGCCAAGATGCTGGGGCTGCTCTCGTTCCGGGCGCCGCTGCGGCTGGACGTCCGGTCCGGGACGCCGGTGACCGGCGCCCCGGCCTGACACGGCGTCGGGCGACGGGTCCGGCCGGCCTTCCGCGCGGCCCGGACCCGCCGGCCCGGCCGGCTGTCAGGCCTGAGCGGCCGTCAGCCCGAAGCGCGCGTGCTGCGCGACGGGCACGAGGTCGGCGTACTCGGGGTGCTTGGCGATCCAGCCCCGGAAGAACGGGCAGTAGGGCAGCACGGTCAGGCCCTGCGCGCGGGCCGTGTCAAGGGCCTCCCGCGCGAGCCGGCCGGCGAGCCCCCGGCCCTCGAACCGGGCGTCGATCTCGGTGTGGATGAACGCGATCTCGTCCTCGTACCGGTGGTACTCGGCGAAGCCCGCCTGCTCCTCGTCCGCGAAGATCTCGAAGCGCGACCGTTCGGGACTGTCGCCGACACGGATGTCCATGGTTCCTCCTGCTGTTCGCGTGCCCCGTCGATGATCACCGGGGCGCCGTGCAGCATCATGGCCCATGCGGGTCGCCGAGCGCGACGCGCCCCGGAGTCCGGCCGGCAGGGCACGGGTCGCGACGGCGGGCGCACGGCGCCCGTGCCGGAAGACGGAGCACCATGGACATCCAGCACTTCGAGCGCATCAGCGCCTTCCTCGAGGCGCGGCTGCGGCCGCTGTTCGACGCGGAGACCGGCAGCGAGCACGGTTTCGGGATGGACGACACCTCGCGCGCCCTGCGCGCGCTGCTGAACACCGTGCGCGCCGCCGCGGCCGTCAGGGGTGTCGCGAACGGCCGCGAGGACGCCGACCCGGCCACCCGCGCCGTCGTCGACCAGGCGCTGGAGCACAACTGGGACGTGCTGCGCACAGCGGCCCGCAACTGGGAGGACCATCCGGACTTCCTGCCGGAGTTCAAGCGCCACGCCTGGGAGCTCGGCGCGGACGCGCCGTCGCCGGCCGTCTGACCCGCTGCCCGCGCGGCGGAGACGGGGCAGGACGCCCGTGCGACCCGGGCGCGCACCGGACAGAGGTGTCCGGGCGCGCGCCGGGACGGCCCGGTCCCCCCTGCGGCGACTGCGGCGATATGCCCCTTATGTAGAATTCGCACCGTCTGCTGTTCAGCATCCGGTGGCGAAAGGGCAGGGCACGCACATGGCGGACCCGTCGGACCTCATGCGCCGGATGACACGCGTGCTGCGTGCCCGGGACCCCCTGGAGATGTTCGGCGCGCTGACCGCCGAGGGCGGCCTGCCCGCCGGGCGCACCCGCCTGCTCGTGACCCGCGGGACGGCGCTGGTGACCGTGCCCTGCGACGTCCCGGCCGACGACGCCCTCGCGTCGGCGGCCGTGGAGGTCCTGCGCACCGGGACGCCCCGGCTGGTGGACGGCGCGGACGGTCCGTCCCTGGTGGTGCCGCTGACCGTCGAGGACCAGGTCTGCGGGGCGCTCGCGGCCGGGCTGGAACACCCGGGCGCCGCGCCCGGCGGCGCCGTCCCGGAAGGACTCGCCCTGCTCGCCGAGGCCTGCGCCCTCGGACTGTGGAACGCGGCCCGGACCGACCCGGTGGCGGCCGCGCTGGAAGCCGCCGCGGCGGGCGTCTTCGCCTGGGACTTCTCGGCCGACAACGTCTTCTGGGACGAACGCACCTGCGCGGTCTACGGGGTGGACCCCCAGGCCTTCGACGGCCGCGGCGACACCTTCTTCGCCCTGCTGCACCCGGAGGACGTCCCCGTGCTCCAGGCCGCGATCGCGCAGGTCACGGAGGCCGCCATCACCCCCGTGGCCGCGGGCGCCACCGGTGATCCGGGCCGCTACCGGCTCCAGTACCGGGTCGTCCACCCCGACGACAGCGTGCACCACGTCACCGAGTGCGGGCGGGTCCTCCTCGACGACCAGGGCCGCCCGGCGCGGGCCCTCGGGGTGGTCTACGAGGCCGGCGCCGACCTCCCGGCGAACGGCCGTGCCGCGGGCACCCGGGCCGAACGGTCCCGCAACTCCCTGCTCTTCACGCTGACCCGGGCGCTGTCCAAGGCGGTCACGGTGGAGGACGTGGCCCGGGTGATGACGGATCTCGCCCGGCCCGCCCTCGGGGCGGAGAACCTGCTGCTCGGCATCGTGGAGAGCGGCCACATGGAGATCGTCGGGGAGAGCCGGATCGCCCCCGCGCTGCAGCATCTGCGGGTGCCCGCGGAAGAGGTGATGGCGTTCGCGGCGACCCAGGAGGAGCCGCTGTTCATCGAGGACCTGGCGCGTCACTCCGAGTACGGGGTGCCGGGCCTCGCGCTCGTCGGCGAACTGCCGTCGCGCTCGTGGGTCGTCCTGTCGCTGGGCTCGGCCGACCACGCCACGGGCGCGTGCCTGATCTCCTTCGCCGGCCCCCGGCTGTTCGACGCCGCGGAGCGCACCTTCTTCACGGCCGTGGCCGTGATCCTGACCCAGACCCTCGAACGCGCACGGCTGTTCGACACGCAGCACCAGCTGGCCACCGACCTGCAGCAGGCGATGCTGCCGCGCCGGCTGCCGGTGCTGCCGAGCCTCAGCGCCCAGTACCGCTACCTGCCCGGCACCCGAGGGATGCGTGTCGGCGGCGACTGGTACGACGTCCTGCCGCTGGACGACGGCACCGCCGCCCTGGTGATCGGGGACGTGCAGGGCCACGACGCCCACGCGTCGGCGGTGATGGGACAGCTGAGGGTGGCGCTGCGGGCGTGCGCCGAGTCGGGCCTGGCGCCCGGCGCCCTGCTCGGCAAGGTCAACCGCGTGCTGTGCGACCTGGACACCGACCGCTTCGCCACCTGTGCCTACCTCGTCCTCAGTCCGGGCGACGGTGTGCTGACCGGCGCGCGGGCGGGGCATCCCCTGCCGCTGCGGGTGCGCCCGGAGAGCATCGGCGAGGTGGAGCTGGCCGGCGGCCCGCCGCTCGGGGTGGACCCCGGGGCGCGGTACCCGACGACCAGGTCCGTGCTCGATCCGCGCGACACCCTGCTGCTGTTCACCGACGGCCTCGTCGAGCGCAGGGACACCGACATCGACGTCGGTGTGCGCACCATGATGGACGGCATCCTCGACTGGAGCCGGGGCGCCGGGGACATCGACCTGACCGCCCTCACGGACTTCCTGACACTCCGCGACGACCCGGGCCGCATCGACGACGTGGCCCTGCTCGCCGTCCGCCGCACGGCCTGAGACCGTGCGGGACGGAAGCTGTCGACAGGCGCTCGGCGGACAGCGGCACTAGGTTGGGCCACCGGTCGGGCTGAACCGTGACCCCTGCGCCGGAGGGCGGTGGAGATGTGACCGAGGACCCCCTCGACACCGTGCTGCTGGACGCCCTCTCGAACGGGGGCGACGCCCGGCTGTACATGCTCGACGACACCCTGCGCATCGTCCGCACCACCGTGTCGGGCGGGGGAACGGACGACGCCGGCGCCGAGGCCGACGGGGACGGGGATCCGCTCC
Source organism: Streptomyces genisteinicus (assembly GCF_014489615.1). Classification (GTDB taxonomy): domain Bacteria; phylum Actinomycetota; class Actinomycetes; order Streptomycetales; family Streptomycetaceae; genus Streptomyces; species Streptomyces genisteinicus. The sequence goes on along the minus strand of NZ_CP060825.1, from coordinate 7,443,623 downwards.
TCGGCCTGCGCTTCGCCGACGTCCGGCCCGCCGGCGACGCGCAGGAGGTCGAGGGCCTGCTCTCCGAGGTGCTGCGGCGGCGGGTGCACCTCCACCGCGTCCTGCGCGGGGACCGGGCCGCGGCGGCTCCACAGGGCGCCGCACGGACGTACGCGATGTCCTGCCACCCGCTCGGCGACCGGACCGGACCGCCGACCGGTGTGGCCGTCATCGTCGCCGACGTCACCGAGCGGGAGTCCGCGAGGGCCCGCGCACGGTCGCTGGACGCGGTGCGGGAACGGGTGGGTCAGTCACTGGATCTGGCCACCACCTGCGAGGACCTGGTGCAGGCGGTCGTGCCGGGGTTCGCGGACATCGCGGTGGTCGAGATCGTGGACGAGGTGCTGCGGGGTGCGGAGGCGCCGACCGGGCCGCTCGGACGGGACACCCCGCTGCGGCGCACCGCCTTCGCGGGCCCCGACGAAGGCGGGCCCGCCCACCCCGTGGGCGACGTGCGCGGCATGCCGCACCCCTCCCCGTTCAGCCTGGCCCTCTCCGACCTGCGCCCCCGGCTGCTGGATGTGCGGCCGGACAGCGCGTGGCTGGCCGGTGACCCCGCACGCGCCCGCTCCGTGGCGGAGTACGGCTCCCACTCGCTGATCGTGCTTCCCCTGACGCTGCGCGGGACGGTGCTCGGGCTGCTCAGCCTGTACCGCAGCGGCGGCAGTCCCGCGTACCGCGAGGAGGACCTGGGCTTCGCGACGACGCTCGCCGCGCACACCGCCGTGTCCATCGACAACGCGAGCCGCTACCAGCGGGAGCACACGATCGCCTCCACCGTGCAGCGCCGGCTGCTCCCCCCGGACGCCGAGTCCCGCGCCCTGGTCTCCGTGGAGGCCGTCCACGCCTATCTGCCGGGGCGCAACAGCGGCTGCTGGTTCGACACCATCCCGCTGTCGGGCGCGCGGACCGCGCTGGTCACCGGGGAGGTGAAGGGCCACGGCATCCAGACGGCGGCGGTGATGGGACAGCTGCGCACCGCCGTGCAGACCCTGGCCGCCCTCGATCTGGAACCCGACGAACTGCTGGCACGCCTGAACGACACCGCGCGTGTCCTGGCCCGTGAGCGCACCTCCCGGCCGGCGGGCGACCGGGTTCCCGAGCGGCTGGAGGCGGCCTGCCTCTACGCGGTGTACGACCCCTTCACCCGCCGCTGCACGATGGCCCGCGCCGGCCACCCCGTACCGGTGGTCGTGAGCCCCGGCGGAGACACCGGCACGCTGAACGTGCCCGAGGGACCGCCGCTGGCCTCGCCGGACCTCGCGCCGTTCGGCACGCTGTCCACCGTGCTGGAGCCGGGCTCGATCCTCGTGCTGTACAGCGGCAGCCGGGGTCTTCTCGACAAGCCGGGCACACGGCCGCTGAGCGAGGTGCTGAACCCGCAGGACCGTCCGCTGCGCGCACTCTGCGACGCCCTGGTGTACAACTTCCCCGCCCCCGAACTCGACGGCGCCGTGGTCCTGCTCGCACGGACCGGCTCCTTCGCCTCCGAGCACCAGGCGACCTGGGAGCTCGCCCACGACCTGCGCGACCCCGCGGCCGCGCGGGCGCTGGCCCGCGGGCAGCTGGCGGCATGGGGCCTGCCGGACGACACCGTCCACACCATGGAGCTGGTCGTCAGCGAGCTGGTGACGAACGCGGTGCGGTACGGCACCGCACCCGTGAGCCTGCGGCTGATCCGGACGGCCTCCCTGACCTGCGAGGTCAACGACACCAGCCCGAGCGCCCCGCATCTGCGGCACGCGCAGACCGTCGACGAGGGCGGCCGCGGACTGTTCATCGTCTCCCAGCTCGCCTCCGCCTGGGGCACCCGGTACACGAAGCAGGGCAAGACGATCTGGGCCGAGGTCCCGCTGCCGGTCTGAGCCGCGGGCCGCGCGCCGCGACGGGTGGGCGCACACTGGAGGCATGGCCGACTTCCAGGGCGATGTGACGGTGACCGCGGACGGCGTCGAGTACGCGGCGGTCGCCGAGCTGCACTCGTGGGCCGAGGACGACCGGCGGGAGAGCGCCGCCGAACGGGCCGCGGACATCGCGGAGGGGCTGACGGACTGGAACGGCAGCATCGACGTGGCGGGCGGCGAGAGCGCCGCGTGGAAGGTCATGGAGGCCGAGGACCGCAGTGTGCGGATGCCGGACGGCCGGGCGGCGTCGTTCGTGGTGAACCGCCGCTTCTTCGGCACCGGCGTGCTGCTGATCACCGGCTCCGCCGAGCCGCCGTTCTGAAACGCCCCTCCCGGGACCGCGGGTGCTGCCCCGGGCCGGGCGCGGGTGAGGTAGAGATGACGTCGTGACGGAAGAAGACGCGCAGACCCCCCGCGACGACAGCGGCCCCGGCGACGACAACGAACTGCCCGACGGGCTGACGGACGACAGCGAACTGCTCGACGGGCTGACGGTGGACAGCAGGCAGGCCGGACGCCCGGTCCTGCTGGACGAGCAGGGCGAGCCGATCCGCACCTGGCGGGAGAACTACCCCTACGACCGCAAGGTGAGGCGCCGGGAGTACGAAGCGGAGAAGCGCCTGCTGCAGATCGAGCTCCTGAAGATGCAGAAGTGGGTGAAGGACACCGGACAGCGGCTCGTCGTCGTCTGCGAGGGCCGGGACGCGGCCGGCAAGGGCGGCACGATCCAGCGGTTCACCGAGCGGCTCAACCCCCGTGGCGCACGGGTGGTGGCACTGGAGAAGCCGACCGACCGCGAGTCGGGCCAGTGGTACTTCCAGAGGTACGTGTCCCACCTGCCGTCCGCCGGCGAGATCGTGTTCTTCGACCGGTCCTGGTACAACCGGGCCGGTGTGGAGCGGGTGATGGGCTTCTGCACGGACGAGCAGTACCTGACGTTCCTGCGCCAGGCGCCGCTGTTCGAGGAGTTGCTGACGGACGACGGGATCGTGCTGGTGAAGTACTGGTTCTCGGTGTCCCGGGCGGAACAGCGCACCCGCTTCGCGATCCGTCAGGTGGACCCCGTGCGGCAGTGGAAGCTGTCGCCGACGGACCTGGCGTCGCTGGACCTGTGGGATGCCTACACGCAGGCCAAGGTCGACATGTTCCGGGCGACCGACACCCCGTACGCGCCCTGGACGGTGGTGAAGAACAACGACAAGAAGCGGGGGCGTCTGGAGGCCATGAGGAGCCTGCTGTGGCGGCTCGACTACACGAGCAAGGACGCCGCGGTGGTGGGCCGGCCGGACCCGCTCATCGTCGGGCCCGCGGACACCCTGCTGGAGCCGGGCGAGGAGAGCACGTCGCTGTCGCCGACGCCGCTGGCGAACCGTGCGCTCGGCCATCCCGGGGAGCATCCGGAGCCGCCGTCGTCCCGGACGGACGGCCGCTGAGCGGTCCGCTGTGTCCCTGCGCGGCGGGGAGTCGCACGGCGCCGAGCCGCCGGGGGGCGCCATCGGTGCCGCCCGGCGCGGAGTCGCAGGGCTCCGAGCCGCCGGGGGGTGCTGCCGGTGCGGCGGAGGCCGTCACGGGAGCGGCCGCCTCCGGACCTTCGTCCCGGGGCGGCCGCTCCCGTGTCGCCGGCCGTGCGTCTGCGCCCGCGTCTCAACGGGACGCCTGTCCCGCGGACTTCGCGCGCCGGGCCTCCCTGCGCCGCAGGGCACGGCGCTCGTTCTCGTCGAGTCCGCCCCACACACCGAAGTCCTGGTGCGCCTGGACGGCCCAGTCCAGGCAGCTCTCCCGGACGGGACAGCCCTCGCAGATCTGCTTGGCCGCCTTGATCTGGAGCAGGGCGGGACCTCCGGTGCCGACGGGGAAGAACAGTTCCGGGTCGACGTCCCGGCACGCGGCCTCGATGCGCCAGTCGGTCATATGACTTCACTCCCTTGGCAGTTGACGTCGTGCTGTCGATTCATCCTCGTGGTGCGCTCCTTCTCGCGTGACCGTTGCGGCGGACCTCAAACACGCGACGGCCGATCCGGATGATTCTCGTCCGCATCGCGCCGGCGCCCGGCCCGGTCGCCGGGCCCCGTCGTCGGCCGTCCCGTCCCCGGAGCCGGCGGTGCCGGGCGCGGGGCGCGCGGCGGGCGGGACGCAGGTCAGGCGGAGACGGCCGCCTGCGGGCGGCCGTCCGCCGGTGCGGCGGGGGCCGGATCCACCGGCGGGCGGCGGCTCTTGAGCAGGACGACCAGCGAGGCGGTGACCACGGTGCCCGCGGCGACGGCCACCAGGTACAGCCAGGGGCTGCCGATCAGCGGCACGACGAACACACCGCCGTGAGGAGCCCGCAGGGTCGCCTCGAACGCCATCGACAGGGCACCGGCGACGGCGCCGCCCGCCATCGCCGACGGGATGACCCTCAGCGGGTCGGCCGCGGCGAACGGGATGGCGCCCTCGCTGATGAACGAGGCGCCGAGCACCCAGGCGGCCTTGCCGTTCTCGCGCTCCGCCTTGCTGAAGAGCCGGCCGCGCACGGCCGTCGCCAGGGCCATGCCCAGCGGCGGGACCATGCCCGCGGCCATCACCGCCGCCATGACCTTCAGGCTGCCCTCGGTGGGGGCCGCGAGCCCGCCGACGGCGAAGGCGTAGGCCACCTTGTTGACCGGGCCGCCGAGATCGAAGCACATCATCAGGCCGAGGAGCGCGCCGAGCAGGACGGCGTTGCCGCCGGACAGGCCGCCCAGCCAGTCGGTCATGGCCCGCTGGAGCGCGGCGATCGGCTTGCCGACGACGACGAACATCAGGAATCCGACCACCGCCGCGGAGAGCAGCGGGATGACCACCACCGGCATGATCCCGCGCAGCACCTCGGGCACGGGAACCCGCTGGATCGCGAGGACCACGGCCCCGGCGATCAGACCGGCGGCGAGCCCGCCCAGGAACCCGGCCTCGATGGTGAGGGACACGGCACCGCCGACGAACCCGGGCACGAGCCCCGGCCGGTCGGCCATGCCGTACGCGATGTACCCGGCGAGAACCGGCACCAGGAACGCGAAGGCGGCGCCACCGGTCTGGTACATCAGCGCCGCCCAGCTCGCCCCCTCGGTCCACAGGAAGTGCTCGGCGACCGAGGGCGCGTCGGCGATCCCGTAGCCGCCGACGGCGAACGCGAGGGCGATGAGGAGGCCGCCGGCCGCGACGAACGGGACCATGTGGCTCACCCCCGTCATCAGCCAGGTGCGGAGCCGGGTGCCGAAACGGCCGCCGCCCGGCGAAGTGCCGGCGGTCGGGGCGTCCGGTGCGGCGGGGGCGGGGCCGCCGGCCGCCTTGGCACGCACCTCGGCGATGAGCGCGCCGGGGCGGCTGATCGCGGCCTTGACGCCCACGTCGACGGTGGGCTTCCCGGCGAACCGGGCCCGTTCGCGGACCTCGACGTCGTGGGCGAGGATCACCCCGTCCGCCGCGGCGACGACCGCCGGGGCGAGCCGGGTGAACCCGGCCGACCCCTGCGTCTCGACCACGACCTCCACCCGTTCGGCCTCGCCGGCCCGCCGCAGCGCCTCCGCTGCCATGTAGGTGTGCGCGATGCCAGTGGGGCACGAGGTGACGGCCACGATCCTGAACGGCCGTGCCCCCGGGGCGGGATCGGCGGGGGACGCGTCGCGGGAGGCGGGGGCAGGGTCCGGGGCGGGGGCTCCTGCGGCGTCGGCGGGACGGACGGGAGTGGCGGGAGTGGCGGGTGCCGTGTTCCCGGCAGCGGAACCGTCCCCGGCGGCCTGCGCGGCGCGGCTCGCGGAAGCGGGCCCGACCGGAGGACCGGCCGCAGCACTGCACCCCACCGCGGCCCGGGGCTCTCCGGGGCCGGCCGGGACGTCCCCGGCACCGGCACCCCGTACCTGCGCCGGGTCCGTGCCGGGAGCGGGTGCGGCGGTCTGCGGGGCGGTGGTCGCGGCTCCGCCGGGGGCCGCGTCGCCGCGGATGACGGCGGCGGTGGCGGAGGGGTCCGCGGCGGCCCGGAGGGCGGCGGTGAAGCCGGGGTCCGTCAGGCGGCGGGCGAGGGCCGACAGGATCGTCAGATGGGCGTCGTCGGCACCGGCCGGGGCCGCGATGAGGAAGATCAGGTCGGCGGGCCCGTCGGGGGCGCCGAAGTCGATGCCCCGCGCGCTGCGGCCGAAGGCGAGTGTCGGCTCGGTGACATGGGCGCTGCGGCAGTGCGGGATGCCGATGCCGCCGTCGAGGCCGGTGGGCATCTGTGCCTCCCGCGCGGCGACGTCCGCGAGGAAGCCTTCGAGGTCGGTGACGCGTCCGGCGGCGGCCATCCGTTCGGCGAGGGACCGGGCGGCGGCCTGTTTGGTGCCGGCCGACAGGCCGAGGTCGACGAGGTCCGGGGTGATCAGCTCGCTCATCGCGCTGCTCCTTGCGGGCGGACCGCCTCGGCGGCGGCGGGGGCCTGGGGCGGGAGCGCGGGCACCGGGCGGGCGCTCACCCGGCGGTCCCCGTCAGCGGGCGGTCGAGCGGCAGGTCGCCGGTCACGGTGACCGCCGAGGGGTCGAGGTCGGACGGCGACGGCATGGCGCTGCCGGGCAGCTGCACGGCGGCCGTTCCGTGGGCGACCGCCGCGGCGAGCGCGTGGGGGCCTCCGCCGCCGGCCGCGAGGAACCCCGCGAGGGACGCGTCGCCGGCGCCCGCGTCGCTGCGCACGGCGCGGGCCGTGGCGTGTCCGAACCAGGTGCCCGTGGCGTCGACCAGCAGCTGTCCGTCGGCGCCGAGGCTCGCGAGGACGGCGCCCGCGCCGAGACCTCTCAGCTCCTCCGCCGCCTTCACGGCGTCGCCGACGGTGGTCAGCGGTCGGCCGACGGCCTCGGACAGTTCCTCGGCGTTGGGCTTGATCACGTCGGGGCGCTCCGGCAGGGCTGCCGTCAGGGCGGCTCCGGAGGTGTCCAGCGCGACGCGTCCGCCGCTCCGGTGGATGCCCGCGGCCAGCTCCGCGTACCACTCGGGCGGGAGGCCGGGGGGCAGGCTGCCGCAGCAGGCGATCCAGTCGGCGTGGGCGGCGTGGGTGCCGACGGTGTCGAGCAGGGCGGCGGCCTCGGCGCGGGTGATCTCGGGACCGGGGGCGTTGACCTTGGTCAGGGTGCCGTCAGGTTCCACGAGCGAGATGTTGACCCGGGTCGAGCCGGTGACGGGGACGCCGGCCGCCTCGATGCCGTGTTCGCCCAGGAGCCGGGCGAGCAGGGCGCCCTCGGGGCCGCCCAGGGGCACCACGGCGACGGTGCGGCAGCCCGCCGCGGCCACGGCCCGGGAGACGTTGACTCCCTTGCCGCCCGGGTCGACCCGGTCGCGGCCGGCGCGCAGCACAGCGCCCCGCCGGAGGGCGGGCAGTTCGTAGGTGCGGTCCAGGCTGGGATTGGGGGTGAGGGTGAGGATCATGCGCGGATCACCTCCGTGCCCTGGGCCTCGATGGCGCGGGCGTCGTCGTCGCCGAGTCGTGTGTCCGTGATCAGCAGGTCGACGTCCCGGAGGTCGCCGAAGCGGGCGAAGTGCCGTGCGCCGAACTTGGCGGAGTCGGCGAGCAGGACGACGCGGCGGGCCGCTTCGGCCGCGGCGCGCTTGACGGCCGCCTCGGCCAGGTCGGGGGTGGTCAGGCCGCCGTCGAGGGCGAAGCCGTTGGTGGCGAGGAAGACCACGTCCGCCGTGATCTCGCCGTACGCGCGCAGCGCCCAGGCGTCGACGGCGGCCCTGGTGCGGTGTCTGACCCGGCCGCCGACGAGGTGGAGGGCGATGCCCGGATGGTCGGCGAGGCGGGCGGCGATGGGGAGCGCGTGGGTGACAACGGTGAGCGTGGAGTCGACGGGGAAGGCTGCGGCGAGGCGGGCGGAGGTGGTGCCCGCGTCGAGGATCACGCTGCCGTCCCGGGGCAGTTCGGCGAGCGCGGCCCGCGCGATGCCGTCCTTCTCGTCGGGGGCGACGGTGTCGCGTTCGGCGAGGTCCGGTTCGAGGTGGCCGGCGGGGATGGCGCCGCCGTGGACGCGGCGGACGAGCCCCGCGCGGTCGAGGGCCTTGAGGTCGCGCCGTACCGTCTCGGCGGTGACCTGGAACGCCTCCGCGAGGGAGAGCACGTCCACCCGCCCGCCCTCTCGGGCCAGGCGCAGGATCTCCTGCTGGCGCTCCGCTGCGAACATGTGGTTTTGCATCCGTTTCCATGACCGGTCAGGTGGCTTTTCCCGATGCTACGCAGCATCCGGAACGATGTAAACCAATTCGGGCAGAAAACGGGCAGAAAACCAACACCGTCCCCGGGCGACCCGGGGGCGGTGTCGGTCACGGTTCCACGCAGGGGCGAGCGGAGCCGCCTCCTGCTCCGCGTGGCCGGGCGGGCCGCACGGCGGGCGGGAGCCGCACGGCCGGACCCGCCGCCGTGCGGCCCCGCCGCGCCCGCGCGGCGCCGTCCGCTATCCGGTCCGCAGCCCCGCGACGATCCCCGCCGGGACCGGCGCGCAGCCGGTCGGGCGGGTCGTGAAGGTGCCACGGCCCTGGGTGCGGCCGCGCAGCCCGGACGCGTAGCCGAACAGTCCGGCCAGCGGCACCGTCGCCGTGATCACGGCGGTGCCCGCCCGGGCCGTCTGGCCGGTGACCCGGCCGCGCCGGGCGGCCAGGTCCCCCAGCACCCCGCCCACCGCGTCGTCGGGCACGGTGGCGGTCAGCTCGACCACCGGTTCCAGCAGCCCTGTCTCCGCTGCCCGCAGGGCGTCGCGCAGGGCCAGCCTGCCGGCGGTCCTGAACGCCATCTCCGAGGAGTCCTTCGGATGCGTCGCGCCGTCCGTCAGCGTGACGCGCAGCCCGGTGACCGGATACCCGCCGAGGGGGCCCTCGGCGAGGGCGTCGCGGCAGCCCGCCTCGACCGCCCGGACGTACTCCCTGGGCACCCGGCCGCCGACCACGGCGGATTCGAACACGAAGTCCTCCCCCGCGGTGGCGTCGAGCGGCGCCACGTCGATGACGACATGGGCGAACTGCCCGGCGCCGCCGTCCTGCTTGACGTGCCGGCAGACGACCCCCGTCACCCCGCGGACGACCGTCTCCCGGTAGGCGACCCGCGGCCGGCCGACGCCGACCTCGATGCCGTGGCCGCGGCGGATCTTCTCCACCGCGACCTCCAGGTGCAGCTCCCCCATCCCCGACAGCACCGTCTGCCCGGTCTCGGGATCGGTGCGGACCGCCAGTGACGGGTCCTCCTCCACCAGCCGGGCCAGCGCGGTCGCCAGCCGGTCCGTGTCGAGCGGGGTGCGGGCCTCGACGGCGACCGAGACGACCGCGGCCGCGACGGCGGGCGGTTCCAGGACGAGGGGGGCGGACGGGTCGCACAGCGTCGCCCCCGCCCGCGCGTTCCTCAGCCCCACGAGGGCGACGATCTCACCGGCCGCCGCACGGCCCACCTCGGCGTGCCGGTCCGCCTGCACGCGCAGGATCCGTCCGACGCGTTCGGTGCGGCGCGCGCCCGTGTCCAGCACGGTGTCCCCCTTCCTGATCGTTCCCGAGTACACCCGTACGTACGTCAGCCGCCCGGTCGCCGTGGAGTTCACCTTGAACACCAGGCCGGCGAAGGGCGCCCGGGGTTCGGCCGGACGCCGCTGCTCCTCGCCGGCGTGCGTCCCGCGCACCGGCGGGACGTCGCTCGGGGAAGGCAGGTACGCGACGACGGCACGGAGCAGCGGCTCCACTCCGCGGTTGCGGTACGCCGATCCGCAGAGCACCACGAGGCCCTCGCCGCCGAGGGTCACGCCGCGCAGCGCCGCCGTGAGCGTCCCCTCGGAGAGGAACGAGCGCGCGCAGTACTCGTCGAGTGCCGCCGCGTGGAGTTCCGCCACGCTCTCCTCCAGCACCCGCCTGCGCCGCCGCGCCTCGTCCGCGAGATCGTCCGGCACCGGCCCCTCGGCGCACGTGTCGCCGTCCCACACCAGGGCGCGCATCGTGACCAGGTCGACCACTCCGGTGAAGCCGTCCTCCCGGCCGATGGGCAGCTGGACCACCAGGGGCGCGGGGTGCAGCCGGTCCCGGATGGAGGCGACGGCCGTGTCGAGGTCGGCACCGGCGCGGTCGAGCTTGTTCACGAACGCGATCCGGGGCACGCCGTGTCGGTCGGCCTGCCGCCACACGGACTCGCTCTGCGGCTCGACCCCGGCGACGGCGTCGAACACGGCGACCGCGCCGTCGAGGACGCGCAGGGAGCGTTCCACCTCGTCGGCGAAGTCCACGTGTCCGGGCGTGTCGATGAGGTTGATCCGGTGTCCGTCCCACTCGCAGCTGACCGCGGCGGCGAAGATCGTGATGCCACGGTCGCGTTCCTGCGGGTCGAAGTCGGTGACGGTGGTGCCGTCGTGGACCTCGCCCCGCTTGTGGGTGGCGCCGGTGAGGTAGAGGATCCGCTCGGTGACGGTGGTCTTGCCCGCGTCGACATGGGCGAGGATGCCCAGGTTGCGGACGGTGGTCGTCGAAGTGGCGGACGGCTGGGGAAGGTTGATGCGCACGGCCGGTGGCCTTTCGCGGTGCGACGGGAGGGTGGCGGCGCGATCGCGGGACGAACGGGGCGCGGGCGGACGGCAGTCGGCGTCGCGGACCGGGGCTGCCGCGGCGGACCGCCGGCCGGCGCACGGGACGGCTCGGTTTCCGAACCGTCGGGGCGACGGAGGGCGGTGTGCGGCAGACGGGAGGTCAGACGTTCGTCACGGGGTCCGGTGGCGGCCGCGCAGCCGGCACCGGAAACGCCTGGACACCAAAATCACGTCGAACCGGGAACGGGGGACCGCGACGGCGGTGTGGTCACGCACGGCCGGGCTCCCCTCTGCTGGTCGTCGGCGCCGGTCGCCGGCGCCTGCGGTCGGCACCGGCATCGGGGCCGGCGCGCGAGCCGAGTGTACGAGGCCGGCGCGAGGGGGCGACACGGGTTTTCCGGGAGCGGCACGATGGTGCCGCTGCCGTGCGGCACGGTGCACGTCGTGCGCCACGCCCTGCGCACTGCGCCACGGCTCACGTCGTGCCGCACGGCCCCGCCCGACGGGTGGGGCAGCCGTCGGCCGGACGGCGCGCGGCGGCCCGGGCGGGCACGGCGCGACCCGCCACCCGCCACCCGCGCCCCGGAGTGCGCGCCGCCCCGGCCCGTTGTCCGGTCAGCCGTTCGCGCGCGCCTCGCGGAAGCGCACGTGCAGGGCGCGGACGTCGTCCGCGAGTGCGGGGACGGGCCCCCGCACCTCGATGCCCGGCACCACTTCCGACACCGGGAAGGGACGCACCGGCGAGGCGGGCACACCCAACTCACCGAGCCAGTCGTCCAGTTGAACGGACGAGACGATGTAGACGATGCGCCCGAGCCCCACCCAGCCGTGGGCGGCGGCGCACATCGGGCAGTGCTCCCCCGAGGTGAACACGGTCGCCGCGCGGCGCTCGTCGGCGGTCATGTGGGCCGCCGCCCAGCGTGCGAGGGCGAATTCGGGGTGGCGGGTCGGGTCGGCGAGGGAGGTCTCCCGGTTGCGGTCCTCCGCCAGGACCGTGCCGTCCCCGCCGACCAGGACGGAGCCGAACGGCTCGTCACCGGCGTCGACGGCCTCGGCCGCCAGTTCCACACAGCGCCGCAGATGGCGCAGTTCCGCTTCGTCGGTCATGTCCGCTCCCAGGGTCTGGTGCCGTGCCGTCCGGGCCCGTCGGGACGGGCCCGGGGGCGACGCTATCCGGCCGCCGCCCGCCGTGGTGCGCACGCATCCCCGGCCCGGTCGGCTCGCACCCCCGTCCGGTCATTGCGGTGAGCGCCGCCGTGAACAGCGGCTCCGCAGGCGAACGGTGGGCGGCGGACACCGGACGGGGGACGCCGGACGGGGGACGCCTGCCGGCAATCACCGGCGCAGCCGGGCCGCCGCGCTCTCGATGAGCATGTCGAGGGCGGCCGGATAGGCGCTGGTGTTCATCTCGGCGACCAGCCGGGGCGCGGCGTCCGCGATCCTGGGGTGGGTCCCGGAGGGGAGTGCGGCGTACGTGGCCTGCCACACGGCCTCGTCGGCCGCTCTGGCGGCCTCGGGCAGGGCGAGCGTCGCCGCGTCGAGCGCGGCGAAGGCGAGGGCCTGGTCGATGAAGCAGTGGTAGACCGCCACGGCCGCCTCGACGCCGAACCCCGCCCGGTGGAGCACGTCGAGGACGGCCTCGTCGGCCGCGATCTCATGGGCACGTCCCGAGACCCGGCTCGCCGTGAGCACGGCGGCCTGCGGGTGGTCGAGGTAGGCGGTGTGGATGCGCAGGCCGAGTCCGCGCAGGTCGGCCTGCCAGTCCCCGGTGCGCGACCAGCCGTCGAGCGCCCGGCCGATCAGTTCGTCGCCGATCGCCAGGGTGAGGTCGTCCATGCCCCGGAAGTACCGGTAGAGGGCACTGGGGTCGGCGCCGAGCGCCAGGCCCAGCCGCCGCGCGGTCAGCCCCTCCCCGCCGTGCTCGCGGAGCATGCGCAGTGCGGTGAGCACGATCAGTCGTTCGGACAGCACCGCGCCCGTCTTCGTGGTGCGACGGCGTCTGCGCGCCTGCTCGGCGACCACCTTCTTGGGCACGGTGTTCATCCCTTCCTGCGGGCCGGGCGGGCGGTCCGGCCCGCCCCCGCGGGTGTGCCGGCCGTGTGTCCGCCGGGCCGGGTGCGGCGTGTCGGCGGCGGTCCGGGACCCGGTCGCCGACCCTTATGCCAACGCCATTGACCATAACCGCACGCGACGCGTTGGATCGGTGCAGCCCGGGCGAAGACCGTTGTGCAGGGAAAGGACCTGATATGCGCATCCTGCTGATCGGCGCCGGCGGAGTCGGCACCGCGATCACCCGTATCGCCGCGCGGCGCGGCTTCTTCGAGCGGATGGTGGTCGCCGACTACGCGGCGGCCCGTGCGGAGGCCGCCGTGGCGGCGGTGGCCGGCGACGGCCCGCCGGAGCGGTTCGCCGCGGCCCGCGTCGACGCCTCCGACGAGGCGGCCGTCGTCGCACTGCTGCGCGACGAGCGCTGCGACGTGCTGCTGAACGCCACCGATCCGCGCTTCGTGATGCCCCTGTTCCGTGCCGCGCTCGCGGCCGGCGCGCACTATCTGGACATGGCGATGTCGCTGTCCCGGCCCCACCCGGAGCTGCCGCACGAGCGGACCGGGGTGAAGCTCGGCGACGAGCAGTTCTCCATGGCGCCCGCATGGGAGGAGGCGGGGCGGCTGGCGCTGGTCGGCATCGGTGTGGAACCGGGCCTGTCGGACGTCTTCGCCCGGTACGCGGCCGACGAACTCTTCGACACCGTCGAGGAGATCGGCGTGCGCGACGGCGCCGACCTCACGGTGGAGGGCTACGACTTCGCGCCGTCGTTCAACATCTGGACGACCATCGAGGAGTGCCTCAACCCGCCCGTGGTCTACGAGAAGGACCGCGGATGGTTCACCACTCCCCCGTTCAGCGAGCCCGAGGTCTTCGACTTCCCCGGCGGGATCGGCCCGGTGGAGTGCGTCAACGTCGAGCACGAGGAGGTGCTCCTGATCCCCCGGTGGGTCGACGCCGGGCGGGTCACCTTCAAGTACGGGCTCGGCGCGGAGTTCATCGACACCCTGCGCGTGCTGCACCGCGTCGGGCTCGACAGCACCCGGCCGGTGACCGTCACCGCCGAGGACGGGCAGCGCGTGCGGGTCTCCCCGCGGGACGTGGTGGCCGCCTGCCTGCCGGACCCGGCGGCGCTGGGCGACAGGATGCGCGGCAGGACCTGCGCGGGCACCTGGGTCAAGGGGACGAAGGACGGGGCGCCGCGCGAGGTGTATCTGCACCATGTCGTCGACAACGCCTGGTCGATGGCGGAGTACGGCTGCCAGGCCGTCGTCTGGCAGACCGCCGTCAACCCGGTCGTGGCGCTGGAGCTGGTGGCGGCCGGCACCTGGAGCGGCAGCGGCGTGCTCGGTCCGGAGGCGTTCGCGCCGCGTCCGTTCCTCGACCTGCTGACCGCGTACGGCTCCCCGTGGGGTGTGCGCGAGCAGTAGCGGGGGCGCGCGGGGCCCCGGGGTGCGGCATCACCGCTTCCGCCCCAGCATGGGAGGGGTGCCCGGCCCGGTGGGCGCGGCGGACGTCGCGTTCCGGACCGGCCGGCACTCCCCCCACTGCCGAAGGAGACCCAGCATGGCCGAGATCCCCCCGCCGATCACGCCGTACCTGGAACCCGCCGCGAGGGAACTGGCGGAGGCCACCGACCCCCATCCGCGGATCTACGAGGTACCGCCCGAGAAGGGCCGCGACATCCTGCTCGGTCTGCAGACCGGCGAGGGTGTCGAGCGCCCCGCGGTCGACGAGGAGTGGGTGACGGTCGACGCGGGTGAGTGGGGCCCGGTGCGCACCCGGATCATCAGGCCGAGGGGTGTCAGCGGCCCGCTGCCCGTGGTCTTCTACATCCACGGGGCCGGATGGGTGTTCGGCGACGACGTGACCCACGACCGCCTCTTCCGCGAGCTGTCCGTGGGCGCGGGCGCGGCCGGGGTGTTCCCCGTCTACGACCGGGCGCCGGAGGCGAAGTACCCGACGCAGGTGGAGCAGAACTACGCGGTCGGCCAGTGGCTGGCACAGCACGGTGCCGAGCACGGCCTCGACGCCGGGCGGGTCGCCGTCACCGGCGAGTCGGTCGGCGGGTGCATGTCGGCGGTGTTCGCGCTGATGAACAAGGAGCGCGGCGGGCTCGACCTCAAGGCGCAGGTCCTGCTGTACCCGGTCGCCGACGCCGACTTCGACACCCCGTCGTACCGGCAGTTCGCCGAGGGCTACTACCTCACACGGGACGGGATGATCTGGTTCTGGGACCAGTACACGTCCGATCCGGGGCAGCGCAAGGAACCGCACGCCTCCCCGCTGCGGGCGGACCTGGACCAGCTCAGGGGGCTGCCGCGGACGCTGGTGATCACCGACGAGGCGGACGTGCTGCGGGACGAGGGCGAGAAGTACGCCAACCGGCTCCGGGAGGCCGGCGTCGACGTGACGTCGGTGCGGGTGGCGGGCATGGTCCACGACTTCCTGCTGCTGGACAGCCTGCGTGACACCCGGGCGGCGAACGTCGCCCGCAAGCTGGCGGTGGACGCGCTGCGCGAGGCCCTGCACGGCAGCTGACCGCGCGCGACGGCCGGGGAACCGAACCGGCCGCGCGACGGACCGGGAGCAGGTCGCGGTCAGCCCAGCACCCGGTCCTCCAGGGCCGCCCGCCACGCCGGAGGCGCGATGTCCGCCGCCGGCGCGGCGCGGCGGCCCCCGCGTGCGAAGAAGTCCGCGAGGGGCAGGGTCGCCGCGCCCACGGTCACCGCGTCGGGGCCGAGCCGGCCGAGGTCGACGGTGACCCGGGAGGCGGGCTGCGTCAGCGAGTAGGCGACGGCGTGGCGGCGGACGTCGTCGAGGAACCGCGAGCCGAACGCCAGGCCCGCCCAGCCGCCGATCAGCACCCGCTCCGGCTGGAAGAGGTTGACCAGGTCGGAGATGCCGGCCCCGAGGTATTCGGCGGTCTGGGTCATGACCGCGTGGGCGACGGGGTCGGGCGCGGTGCCGTCCGGGGGGCACGCGGCCGCGAGCAGGGCGGTCAGCCTGGTCTCCTCGTCGACGCCCTCCGGTGGGTGCCCGCCGGCCTCGCGCCAGCGCTCCAGCACGGACTCGGCGCCCGCGTACGCCTCCAGGCAGCCGGCCGCCCCGCAGCGGCAGCGGCGTCCGCCGGCCTGGACGGTGAGGTGGCCCCATTCGAGGGCTCTGCCCTGGTCGGCGCCCTCGGAGAACAGGCAGGCGCCGACGCCGGACCCGAAGAGGACGACGACGGCGCTGTGCGCGCCGCGTCCGGCGCCGAACCACATCTCGGCCTGGCCGAGGGTCTTGGCGCCGTTGTCGATGAAGTACGGGACGGTGTCGGGCAGCCGGCAGGCGGTGCGCAGCAGGGCTTCGAGGGGGACGGCGTCCCAGCCGATGGTCTGGCCGTGCACGACGGCGCCGCCGGGGGCGCGTTCGACGATGCCGGGCGTGCCGATGCCGACGCCGAGCAGCCGGCCGGGGGGCACGGCGGACCGGGTGAGGACCTCGTCGACGGCGCTGCGGATGTGCTCGACGATCACCCCGACGTCGTAGGCGGTGTCCGTCAGCGGTCTTTCGGCGCGGGCGAGTTCGGTGAGGGTGACGTCGAACAGCTCGACCCGGACCCGGGTCTCCCCCAGGTCGACGCCGATCATGTGGCCGCCCGCCGGGCTGACCCTGAGCAGGGTGCGCGGACGGCCGCCGTCGGACCCGACGCTGCCGGCCTCCTCCACCAGGCCCTCGGCGGCGAGTTCGGCGACCACGTTGCTGATGGAACCCGAACTCAGCCCGGTGACGGGCCCGAGCGCCTGCCGGCTCATCGGACCGTCGAAATACAACCGTTGCAATACCGCGGCCCGGTTGCCCCTGCGCAGGTCATTCACCGTGCGCCTGCTCCGCTCGGCCATCGTGGCTCCTTCCCGGCCTGTCCCCGCCGCAACATACCTGTGTTCAGCCTCTTGACGCGACCTTTCGACGCAGCTTAACTCACGTCCTAAATTAAGTCCTGAGGGTGTTCGGGAGCCGAACGCCGTAGCCATCCGGCCCTCCGCCCCTCACGGCTTTCGTCGCTCCTGAGGAAAGGGACACCTGGAGCCATGCGAAGAATCCGGGCAGCCGCCAGTGGCGCGGTCGTCGTCTCCCTGCTCACCGCCGCCACCGCCTGCGGCGGCGGCTCGTCCACCGGTGGAGGGTCCAACGAGTCGCCCAAGACCCTGACCTACTGGGCCTCCAACCAGGGCCCCAGCATCGAGGCGGACAAGAAGATCCTCCAGCCCGAACTCGACAAGTTCGAGAAGAAGACGGGCATCAAGGTGAAGCTGGAGGTCGTGCCCTGGTCCGACCTGCTCACCCGGATCATGACGGCGACCACCTCCGGCCAGGGTCCGGACGTCCTGAACATCGGCAACACCTGGTCGGCGTCGCTCCAGGCCACCGGCGCTCTGCTGCCCTGGGACGAGAAGAACCTCGCGAAGATCGGCGGCAGGGACCGCTTCGTGGAATCGGCGCTCGGTTCGACCGGCGCCGAGGGCCAGGACCCCGCGGCCGTGCCGCTGTACTCGATGGCGTACGCGCTCTACTACAACAAGAAGATGTTCGCCGACGCGGGCATCGAGGGCCCCCCGGCCACCTGGGACGAGCTCGTCGCCACCGGCAAGAAGATCTCCAAGGACGACAAGTGGGGTCTGGGCGCCGAGGGCTCCAACCTCTCCAACAACATCCACCAGGTGTTCGTCCTCGGCAAGCAGCACGGCGCCGACTTCTTCGACGCCCAGGGCAAGGCCGACTTCACCAGCGACGGCGCGGTCAAGGCCGTGAAGCAGTACGTCGACCTGATGGCCGCCGACAAGGTGGTCGCCCCCGGCAACGCGGAGTACGCGCAGAACCAGTCCCTCAGCGACTTCTCCAAGGGGAAGACCGCGATGGTGCTCTGGCAGGCCGCCGCCACCACGTTCAAGGCCCAGGGCATGAAGGACGAGGACTGGGGCGTCGCGCCGGTCCCGGTCCAGTCGGGCACGCCCGGCCAGGACACCAGCGTCAACTCGATGGTCGCCGGCATCAACATGGCCGTCTTCAAGAACACCAGGAACCTCGACGGGGCACTCGAGTTCGTGAAGTTCATGACCAGCGACGAGGAGCAGAAGCACCTCTGCTCGACCTACGGCTCCATCCCGCCGGTCAAGGCGGCCCAGAGCGACCCGGCGTTCGACCGGCCCGAGCTCAAGGTGCTCCGCGACACCCTCGCCACCAGCGCGGCCCCCCTGCCGCAGGTGCCCGACGAGTCGCAGTTCGAGACCGCCGTCGGCACCGCCGTGAAGAACCTCTTCGCCCAGGCGGCGTCCGGCAAGCAGCCCACCGAAGCGGACGTCGAGGCCGAGCTGACCAAGGCTCAGCAGCAGATGGCCGGGCAGTGAGCGGTGCTTCTGCCATGACCACCACCATCAGCACACCGGCCGGACAGGCCGGGGTGCGGGGGAAGGCCCCCGGGACGGCGCGAGGCCCGCGCCGCCCCGGGCGGCTCCGCCGCATCGGACTGCCGTACCTCCTGCTCCTGCCCGCGCTCGCGCTGGAACTGCTCGTCCACCTGGTCCCGATCGTCATCGGCTTCGTCATGAGCTTCAAGGAGCTCACGCAGTTCTACCTGCGGGACTGGACGGCGGCGCCGTGGACGGCGTTCGACAACTTCTCCGTCGCCGTCGACTTCGACGCCCCCGTGGGCCGGGGACTGCTCCACTCCTTCTGGATCACCTGCCTGTTCACCGTCCTGTCCGTCGGCCTGTGCTGGCTGCTCGGCACCACGGCGGCCGTGTACATGCAGGAGACGTTCGCCGGGCGCGGCCTGCTGCGCGCCCTGTTCCTGGTGCCGTACGCGCTGCCCGTGTACGCGGCGGTGATCACCTGGGCGTTCATGTTCCAGCGGGACAACGGCCTGATCAACCACGTCCTGACCGACCAGCTCGGGCTCACCGACGGGCGGCCGTTCTGGCTGATCGGGGACAACAGCTTCATCGCCCTGCTCACCGTCTCGGTGTGGAAGGGCTGGCCGTTCGCCTTCCTGATCGTCATGGCCGGACTCCAGAACATCCCGAAGGAGCTGTACGAGGCCGCCGCCCTGGACGGCGCCGGCGTGTGGCAGCAGATCCGGCGCATCACCCTGCCGTCGCTGGCCCCGGTCAACCAGGTCCTCGTACTGGTGCTCTTCCTGTGGACCTTCAACGACTTCAACACGCCCTTCGTGCTGTTCGGAAAGGCGGCACCGGAGGCGGCGGACCTCATCTCCGTGCACATCTACCAGTCGTCGTTCGCCACCTGGAACTTCGGCACCGGAGCGGCCATGTCCGTACTGCTGCTCGGCTTCCTGCTGCTGGTGACGGGCGTGTACCTGTTCTTCACCTCCCGAGGGAGGAAGGTCTCCCATGTCTAGTCACGCCCCCCGCACCGCGCGCTCGCCGATGGCCGCGCCCCGCTCCTTCGTGTGGTCGCGGCGGATCTTCCTGACACTGCTCGCGGCATTCGTCGCGCTGCCGGTGTTCGTGATGGTCTCCAGCTCGCTCAAGCCGCTCCAGGACGTCACCGGCGAGTTCCGCTGGATTCCCAGCGGGCTGACGATCCGGCCCTACTTCGACATCTGGGAGACGGTGCCGCTGGCCGACTACTTCGTCAACTCGCTGATCGTGGCCGGCGCGGCGACGGTGTGCTCGGTCGTGATCGCGGTGTTCGCCGCGTACGCGGTGAGCCGCTACAGCTTCCGCGGCAAGCGGGTGTTCACGGTGACCGTGCTCTCCACCCAGATGTTCCCCGGCATCCTGTTCCTGCTGCCGCTCTTCCTCATCTACGTGAACATCGGCAACGCCACCGGCATCGCCCTCTTCGGCTCGCGCGGCGGCCTGATCCTCACCTATCTGACCTTCTCGCTGCCGTTCTCGATCTGGATGCTGATCGGGTACTTCGAGTCCGTGCCGCGCGACCTCGACGAGGCGGCGACCGTCGACGGCTGCGGTCCGCTCGGCGCGCTGTTCCGGGTGGTGGTGCCCGCCGCCATCCCCGGCATCGTGGCGGTGGCGGTCTACGCGTTCATGACCGCGTGGGGCGAGGTGCTGTTCGCCTCCGTGATGACCAACGAGACGACCCGCACCCTCGCCGTCGGCCTCCAGGGCTACTCCACCCAGAACGACGTGTACTGGAACCAGATCATGGCCGCCTCGCTCGTCGTCAGCATCCCGGTGGTGGCCGGCTTCCTGCTGCTCCAGCGCTACCTGGTGACCGGGCTGACCGCCGGGGCGGTCAAGTGACCCCCCGCCGCACCGGCGCCCCCCTCCCCTGTCTGAAAGGACGTCCGTGACCAAGCCCATCGACCTCGCCGCGCTCCCGCACGACTTCGCCTGGGGCACCGCCACATCGGCGTACCAGATCGAGGGGGCCGTCGCCGAGGACGGCCGCTCCCCGTCGATCTGGGACACGTTCTCCCACACCCCCGGGAAGATCGACAACGACGATCACGGCGACACCGCCTGCGACCACTACCACCGCTGGCGCGAGGACATCGCGCTGATGAAGGAGCTGGGCACCAACGCCTACCGCTTCTCCGCCGCCTGGCCCCGCGTCGTGCCCGGCGGCGACGGTCCGGCCGACGACCGGGGGCTGGACTTCTACGACCGGCTGGTGGACGGCCTGCTGGAGGCGGGCATCGCGCCGAGCCTGACCGTCTACCACTGGGACCTGCCCCAGGTGCTCCAGGACCGGGGCGGCTGGCCGGAGCGGGACACCGCCCACCACCTGGCCGCGTACGCCGGGGCCCTCGCCGAGCGGCTCGGCGACCGCGTCACCCAGTGGGCGACCCTCAACGAGCCGCTGTGCTCGGCGTGGATCGGCCATCTGGAGGGCCGGATGGCACCCGGCCTGACCGACCTGCCCACCGCCGTGCGCGCCTCCTACCACCTGCTGCTCGGGCACGGTCTCGCCGCGCAGGCGATCCGCGCGGCGGCGCCCGGCGCGCAGGTCGGCATCGTCAACAACCTCTCGACGGTGGCGCCCGCCTCCGACCGGCCCGAGGACGTGGCGGCCGCCCGGCGGATGGACGGCCACACCAACCGCTGGTGGCTCGACCCGGTGCACGGCCGGGGCTTCCCCGAGGACATGGTCGAGCTGTACGGCGTGGACCTGCCGGTGCGCGACGGCGACCTGGAGACCATCGGGGGCCCGCTCGACTGGCTGGGGCTCAACTACTACTTCCCGGCGGTCGTCGCCGACGACCCGGCCGGCCCGGCGCCGTACGCACGGCAGGTCCGCCGGCTCGGCGTGCCGCGCACCGGCATGGACTGGGAGATCGAGGCCGAGGGCATCGAGACCCTGCTGATGCGGCTCACCGAGGAGTACGGCGCCCGGCGGCTGTACGTCACCGAGAACGGCTCCGCCTACCCGGACGTGGTGGGCGCCGACGGCACCGTCGACGACCCCGAACGCAGGGACTACCTGCTCGGGCACCTCGCCGCCTGCGCGAGCGCCGCCCGCAGGGGTGCGCCGCTGAAGGGCTACTACGCCTGGTCCCTGCTGGACAACTTCGAGTGGGCGTACGGCTACGACAAGCGGTTCGGCCTCGTCCACGTCGACTACAAGACCCAGGCGCGCACCGTGAAGGGCAGCGGGCGCGGCTACGCGGAGGTCATCCGCGAGCACCGGACCGCTTCGGAGAGCGCTCACCACGCGGCCTGACGCGTCCGGGCCCGGTCCGCCGGGGCGGCGGGCCGGCCCTTCCCTCGGGGAGGCCCGGCCCGTCGGCGGGTCCGCGCACGGCACCTCCGCCCCCTGTCAGGGCACGTTCGGACGACGGGACCAGGCCGCACCGCGGCGCGGGCCTCGACGAGAAGCACCGGCCGCCCTGACCCGCAGGTCCTCCCGGTCCGCCGGGCTCCCGGTACGCCGATCCGGGGGCCCGGCACGCCGGGGCCCGCCCGGTCCCCGTCCTCCGGGGCCCGGCGGGCCCCGGCTCCCTCTCCCCCGCGCGCCGGAGGCGGTGACGGGGGCCGTGCCCGGAGCCGGCGGAGCGTCAGGCGGAGGCGCGGACGACCAGTTCGGGATCGAACACGAGCGAGGTGGGCTCGGTCCGCACACCGCGGATGTGCTCGTCCAGCAGTTCCGCCATCGCGGACGCCATGCGTTCCACCGGCTGCCGCACGGTCGTCAGCGGCGGGCGGCACGCGGTGGCGGCGCTGGAGTCGTCGAAGCCGACGACCGCCACGTCCTCCGGTACCCGCAGCCCCCGCTCCCCCAGCACCTGGCAGACGCCCTGGGCCATCAGGTCGTTGGCGGCGAACACCCCGTCGACACCGGGGTGCTCGTCCAGCAGGCGGATCATCGCCGCGGCACCGCTGGCCAGGGTGAACCCGCCTTCCGCGACGGGCACGTGCGGGTGGCCGCGCCGGGCGAGCGCGTCCCGGAACCCGGCGAGGCGCTCCCGGCCCGCGGGCACGTCCTGCGGTCCGCAGACCGTGCCGACGCGGCGGCAGCCGCGGTCGAGGAGGTGGTCGGCGGCAAGCCGTGCGCCGTCCCGGTGCGCGAGGTCGACGTAGCTGAGCGGGACGGGGTGCGCGGGCCGGGCGAACAGCACGGCGGGCAGCCGGGCGGCGGCCAGCATCCCCGGCAGCGGGTCGTCCGCGTGGGTGGACACGACGAGCGCCCCGTCGGCGCTGCCCTGCCGGAGGTAGGCGAGCACCTGGTCGCGGGCGGCCTCCGTCTCGGCGAACATCAGCACCGGGTGCATCGACCGACCCCGCAGGAAGCCGACCACGCCGCTCACGACCCGGCCGAAGAAGGGGTCGGCGAACACCCGGGCCGCGAAGGCGTCCTGCTCCTCCTCGGAGGCGTCGCCCGCACCGGAGACGATCAGCGCGATCGTCTCGGCCCGGCGGGTGACCAGCGACCGCGCGGCCCGGTTGGGGGCGTACCCGGTGCGTTCGACGGCCCGGCGCACGGAGTCCTGGATGTGCGGGTCGACGTTGCGGATCCCGTTGATGACCCGGGACACCGTCGCCCGTGAGACACCGGCCTCGCGGGCCACGTCCTCCAGTGTCGGGACCTGTCTGTTCATGCCCGCACCCTAGCGTTCTGCCCGGCCAGAGGCATAGAGCGCTCTCCGACGGACGCCGGAGAGGGCCGCGGCACAGGGGCGGGACCGGTCAGGCGCGACGTTGCGCGGTGCGGCGGGCGGACCGGCACCGGGGCGGGTGCGGCGCAGCCGTGCGGGGCCGCGGCCGCGGGGGCCGTCAGTCGTGCCCGAGTCCGGGCAGGCGCGGCTCGCGCACCGTGAACCGGTCGAACACCAGGGAGGTGTTGTCCCCGCGCAGGCCGACGCCGCCGGGGCCGCGCAGCGCTCCCGGCGTGGTGTCGACCGTCCGCAGCACCAGGCGGCCGTTCACGGCGAGACGGAGCAGCACACCGCCTCTGACGGAGCGCGCCTGGGCGCTGACGCGGTGCCACCGCCCGTACGGGACGGGGTGTCTGGTCTGGGCGAGCGTGCGGTAGACCCCCTCGCCGCCCGGCTCGCCGGGACTCTTGCGCTTGAGCACCACGATGCCGTCGCGGCGGCGGAAGCTCAGCGCGTACAGCTCCTGGGGGCTGCGGTAGCGCAGCCACAGGTGCGCGCCGTCCCAGTCCCGCTCGCGGGTTCCCGGGGTGGCTACCGGGGGTTCGACCAGGGCGCGGAAGGTGACGGCGACGTCCTCGAGGTCCCGTCGGCGGGTGACCAGGCGGAAGACGCACGAGCCGGTGCCGCCGGCCGAACCGGCGTCGGGCGAGCGGTCGTCGGGGACGCCCGTCCAGCCGTAGGTCCAGCGGGCGAAGAGCGAACCGCTGGTGACGTCCCAGTCGGGATGGGTCCGGGCGTGCGGGTCGTCGGGCCGGCGGAAGGCGTACTCGTTGGTGACGAGCCCGTCGTCGGGGAACCGGGCGCGGAAGCACACCGGGTCGGCCGCGAAGGGCGGTTCACCGGTCCCCTGACCGGGTCCGCGGGCGCCGCCGGCCGGGTCCGGGGTCGTCGGCTCCGTCGCCGGTACGGGGGCCGGCGCGGGCTCGGGGGCGGGGGTGGTCCCCGGGGGGTCCGGGACGCCTGCGGCCGGGCCCGCCGTGCCGTGCGCGGCGGCGGCCGTGCCTCCCGCGGAGGCGGCGACGGCAGCGGCGAGCAGCGCCCTGCGGGCGAGCGGGCCGTGGTTGCGCCGGGTGTTCACCGTGACGTCCTCTCCCGGGCCGCCTCCGCGGGCCCGGTGGTGGGGGCGGGCCCGCCGGTCGCGCCCTGTCCGGTGGTGCGCACCGGACCCGGGCGGGCGTCGGCCGTGCCGCCGGGGCCCCAGGTGCCGTCGGCGGCGGCGATCGTCAGCGTCCGGAAGGCCGGCCAGTGCGGAGCTCCGTCGTTGCGGACGCCGAGCGCGATGCCTCCCCGGGCGCCGGCGGCGGCATCCGCGGGGACCGCGACCCGGGCCCGGCGCCGCCCGTCGACGTAGACGTCCGTGCTCCGCGCGGACACGACGATCCGCAGCGTGTGCCGTGCGGCCGGCTCCAGGCGGGCGCGGGCCACCGTGCGCCGCCCGCTCCCCGTGCCCTCCGTGACGCGCAGACCGGCCCGGCTCAGCGCGACGGCGACGGGCCGTGTCCCGTGGACCCGTACGGTCACCGAGACGCCGTTGGTGTCGGCGTGCAGTGCGCGGACGTCCGCATCGGCCGCGTACCCGGTCCAGTCCGCCGTGGCGGACGGGCGGTACTCGGCCGACAGGTGCTCCCGACCGGCCGGGTACGGTCCGGCTCCGGTGAACGCGCCCACGCCGGTCCCCGCGGGCGCGCCGGGGAAGTCCCAGCCGCCGGGGTCGGCCAGCGGCCGCGGTGCGTCGCCGGGGCGGCGGGGAGTGCGTTCGGCGAGCCCGGCCATCAGGTCCGCGGCCGTGGTCCCGGTGGTGATCTCCAGGCGCTGGACGGTTCCTTCGGCGGCGGCCCGTGCACCGGCGCCCGGCGGGTGCGGGCCCCCGTGGTTGGTGAGGGCGGCGGTGAAGCGCTGCCGCAGCAGTCCGCTCAGGTCGCCGGCGCCTGCGGGGCCGGAGCCGTGCGACTCGGAGAACGGATAGGCGAAGAGCAGGGGGCGCGGCAGGCCGTGAGCGGTGATCGCGCCGATCGACCGGTCCAGGTCTGCGGCGACCCTCGCCCGGTACTCGGCGGATGTCTCCCGGCGGCTCTCGGCGGGCAGCCAGAGGCGTTCGGTGAGGGCGGGTCCGCGGCGGGCGCCCGCCGCGTCCAGCGGCAGGTGGCGGTGCAGGTCGTCCGTGTGGCTCTGGAAGTCCCAGCGGCCCGACGAGGCCATCCGGCGGACCTCCTCCCAGGAGAGGTAGTAGCCGTGCCGCTCCCCCACCTGACCGGTGATCAGGTAGACGGCGGCCCGCATGCCGTACCGGGCCAGACTGCGGTCGGCGTGCCGCCACAGGCCCTGGGCGCCGTCGTCGAAGGTCAGATAGACGGTGCGCCCGGGCACCGGCTCTCCGCGCAGGTGGCGGACGAACTCGGCGGTGCTCAGCGTCCGGTAGCCGGCCGACCGCAGGGCGGCGAGGTGCCCCTCGAAGGCCGTGGGCGTCACGGTGTACGGGCGTTCGCCGTCGGGCCGGACGTCGTGGTAGGCGAGCACCACGGGGCCGGTGCCCCGGGGCAGGTCCCTCGCCGCGGGGGCGCCCGCGGCGGGAGGCGCGGCGGGGGGCCGGGCCTGGTCCTCGACGGCGAGCCGGTCCGCCCGGTGCTGCCAGGCGGCGAGGAACGGCAGGGCGGCGACGGCCGCGGCCAGCCCGCCGAGGAGCAGGCGCACCAGGACGCGGCGTACCGCGGCGCGGTCGCGGGCGGCGGGGGTCACCAGATCTCCCCTCGGGTGGCGACGGTGAGGAGGAGCAGGAGGACGGCGGCGGTGCTCGCCACCGCGGCGAGCATCCGGGCGGCGGCGGCCGCGGCGCCCCTCATGTGGTGCCCCTGGACCAGACGCCGCGGCGGACCGTGGCGAGGGAGTACGGGAGCAGCCAGGCCAGCACGGTGGAGGAGAGCAGGCTCATCAGCGGGCGGTAGCGCCACCGGGGGTCCCCGGGATGGTCCGCCTTGTACGCCATGCCCCAGGCGCACCCCTTGAGCAGCACGCCGCACAGGTAGAGGCCGGTGAGCAGCCACAGGCCCTGTGCCGGCGCCCACACGAGGTGCCGCACGGCCATGACGGGGGCGGTGAGCACCCACAGCACGTGCCCGTAGTAGAGGGCGGCGGCGCCGGGGCCCCGGCGCCACATGAATCCGCCGGTGAAGCACAGGTTGCGGACGAAGCTCTTCTTCCACCGGACCTGCTGGCGCAGGAAGGCCCGCACGCCGACGGGGACGTCGGTGCCGACCCTGGCCGATGCCACGTATCCGACGAGCCAGGGTCGTTCGGGGTAGTCGTGGTCGGCGACGAAGGGCGAGTCGGCGTGACGCTCTTTCAGCCGCCGGCCGCGCCATGCCTGTCCGAGCACGTAGCCGGTGAGCTGGCGGTCGGTGGCGAAGCGGAACGGCGCCCCGAGGAACCGGTCCTCGGCCCAGGCCGGGAGGTAGTTCCAGATCGCGTCCCGGCGGAACGCGGCCAGGGGTCCGGACACGCAGGTCACGGAGCCGAAGGCGGCCTCGGCCGCCTTGGCGACGCGGAACTGGCCCTCGTACCAGACGTCCTGGATGCGGGCGAGCAGCGAGGCGTCGGTGTTGAGCGCCCGGCAGTGGCCGCTGACGGCGCCCAGGTGGGGGTGGCGGACGAGGGCGGCGACGCACCGGCCGACGGCGTCGGGGGCGAGGACGCAGTCGGAGTCCGTGAAGACGACGATGTCGCCGTCGGCCAGGGCGCACGCCCGGACCAGGGCGTGCTTCTTGCCGACGTTCTCGGTCAGGTGGACGACGGTGATGCCGAGTTCGGCGCCGAGGCGCCGGAGGATGTCGCCGGTGCCGTCGGCCGACGCGTCGTCGACGACGACGATCTGGATGCCGGGGTGGTCGGAGGAGGCCATCGAGCGGACGCACTCCTCGATCCGGTCCTCCTCGTCCTTGACGGCGAGCAGCAGGCTGACGCGGGGGTGTGCGGGCAGCGGCGGGAAGGTGCCGCGCAGCCGCCGCGGGCAGGGCACGTCGGCGACCGCGGGGTCCTGGTAGCGGGTGTAGGCGACGTAGAAGAGGGCGGCGGTCGCGGCGAGCACCGCCGTTCCGTAGACCGCCGCCGGACCGGCTCCGTCGGCGAGGGCGAGGGAACGATTCGCCAGGAGGAACGTGAGCGGGGTCAGGCAGAGCAGGACCAGGAGGCGCACGACGCCGCGCCGGGTCCCCGGTTCGAGGCCCGCGGCCCACCGGAGCGCGCCCGCGCGTGCCCGTCCGCCGCGTCGCGGGGCCGGCACGGACCGGGGGTGCGGCGCGGTACCCCGGGGAGGCGCGGCCCGTGTGCTCATCGGGCGGCTCCGGCGGCGGGCGTGCCGAGACCGTGGGTGGTGTCGAGGACCGGGCAGCCGCGGGCCAGGCCGGCCACGTCGGTGCCGTCGTGGAGGGTGTGCACCAGGACCAGGTCCCACGGGCGCGAGGCCGCGTCGGCGAGGTGGCGGCGTTCGGCACCGCGGGAGGTCATCGCCGGAACCAGGGGGTCGTGGTAGCCGACCCGGGCGCCGAGCGCGGAGAGCCGGTCGATGATCTCCAGTGCGGGGCTCTCCCGCACGTCCGCGACTCCGGGTTTGTACGCCACCCCGACGACGAGGACCCGCGCTCCGGCCACCGCCGTCCCCCGGTCGGCGAGCAGGTCGCGCGCCCGGCGGACCACCTCCGAGGGGCGCGCGGCGATCGCGGACATCGCCGAGCCGACGAGGGGCGCGTCGCGCTGCCGGGAACGCAGCTGCCACAGCAGGTAGTGCGGGTCGCAGGGGATGCAGTGCCCGCCGACCCCGGGCCCCGGGTAGAAGGGCATGAAGCCGTACGGCTTGGTGGCGGCCGCCTCGATGACCTGTCGCGGGTCGAGCCCGAACTCCATGCTGGTGTCGGCGAGTTCGTTGGCCAGGGCGATGTTGACGGCGCGGAAGGTGTTCTCCCAGAGCTTGCACATCTCGGCCGTCTCGGGGTCGTCCACACGGTGGATGCCGGCCGCGGTGCGGCGCAGCAGTTCGGCGGCGAGCTCGGTGCTGCGCCGGCCGACGCCGCCGACCACCCGGGGGGTCGCGTCGGGGGCGTGCCCGTCGACGCCCGGGTCGATGCGCTCGGGCGCGAACGCGACGTACACGTCGGTTCCCGGACGCAGTCCGCGGGCGGCGAGCGGCTCGACGAGAAGGTCCCGGGTGGTGCCGACATAGCTGGTGGAGGTGAGCACGAGGAGCTGGCCCTCGAAGGCGTGCCGGACGACCGAGGCGCAGGCGGCGGTGAGCGCGCGCAGGTCCGGGACGCGGTGCCGGTCGACGGGTGTCGGCACGCACACGATCACGGCCTCCGCGCGCCCCACGGCGGCGCCGTCGCCGGTGAGCAGGAAGTCGGGGTCGCGCAGGGCGTCGCCCAGCAGGCGGAGCTGACCCGGCGGCAGGTCCACGTCACCGCGGCGGATGTCCGCGAGCCGGTTGTCGCTGATGTCGATCCCGGTCACGGCCCAGCCCGCCTCGCGCAGGGCGAGCGCCGTCGGCAGTCCCACGTATCCGAGACCGACGACGGCGACCGCGCCGGTACGGGCCGCGGTTCCCTGGGGCGGTACGGACAGGTCCTGGGGGGCCGCTTCCGCGGCGGTCACGATGGCGTCCACCGCCGGAATATGACACGTAGGATCATCGGCCGCGGAGCCAACTCTCCGCAGGTCGGGCACCCCGCACGGGAGTTCACCCGATTGCCGGGTCCGCGCACGTCGCCGGGCCGGCGGGCGCCGGCCGGCCGGCTCGCGGACGGCTCCGGGAGTCAGGGGGGCGCCGGCCCCGGCGGCGTCGCGGGGCCGGGGCGGGCGACGGCGGGCGGGAGCCGGGTCGGCGTTCCGGATCCGCCTTCCGGGTCAGCGTTCCGGATCCGCCTTCCGGAACCAGGGGCTGACGCCGACTCGGCCCGTGGTGCCGAGATCGAGTTCGGGCGTGAAGACGACGCCGGGCGAGTCGGCGGTGACGCGCACGACCAGGTACGGAGCGTTCACCGCGGGCGGGCCGGCGTCGGTTGTGTTCCGCCAGGCGACGGTCGCCGCCGCCGCCTCACCGGGCGCCAGGCGCAGGGTTCCCGGCCGGACGTCCGCGCCGCGCAGACCGGTGGAGATCTCGTTCGTGCCGTCGAGGATGCGCACCCCTGCCACCGGGTCGCGTGCGGCGTCCAGGAGCTGGAGCCGCGGGTAGCCGCTCACGCTCCTCACCTCCTGCGAGCAGTTGACCAGGGTGAGCGCCAAGGCGCGCAGCCCCATGGCGGCTTCCGGCTCGCCGGCGTCGATGCGCCATCCGGTGGACGGGCACGCGCCTCCGGCCGCCCTCGCCTGGTCGGCGGGCACGGCCCTGACCTTCTCGATCCGGATGCGCGACGCCTTCGGATCCTCCGATGTCACCGTGCGCCGCACGGCGGCGCCGGGCGCGACCGACGGCACGGTCTGGTCCACGGTCGACCAGACCTCACCGGAGTCGGTGCGGATCGTGAAGGTGATGGTGTACGTCATGGCCACGGAGCCGGAGTTCTCCACGGTGTAGGCGGCCGACCGGGACGCCCCGGCATCGCAGTCGTCGCCGGTGATGCGCACGCCGTCCTGGTGCAGCAGTTCCGGCCTGCTCTCCGCCGACGGGGCCGCGCACGGCACGGCCGCGGCGGTGCCGTCCTCCCGCCCGCACCCGGTGACGGCGAGGGCGAGGGCGAGCGCGCAGGACGGGGCGAGGAGAGGTGAGGGCCGCATGGCGTCAATTGATCAGCAGGGCACCGCCCACCGCCGTGACGCCCCTCACACCACGTGTCACAGGCTCGCCACAGAAGGCGGCTCCCGCTGCCGCCGCGGCGGCCGGGGCCTCCCCGTCGGCACCGGGGCGGGCGCCACCGGCACGTCCGATGGCGCCCGCCCCCGCGCAGCGCGCTACCTCGTGTAGTTGTAGACGGTCGCCCGGGAGATGCCGAGATGGTCGGCGATGAGCTGTGCGGAGCCCCTGGACTCGAAGAAGCCCTCGTGGTGCAGGCGCCGCACCAGTTCGCGCTTGTGGTCGCGGCCGAGGGCCCGCGGGGTGCTGGATCGCTCGGCGGCGAAGGCGTCGATGGCCGCGCGGAGTTCGCGTCCGGTGCGGTCGCGCAGGGTCTCCAGGGGCTCTCCTCCGTACCCGGCTTCGGTGGCGACGAGCTGCGCCAGGGTCAGGGCCAGCGGCGACAGCGTACTGACGTCCAGGTTCAGGCACAGTGCCGCGACGTACCGCCCCTCGGCGTTCTTGATGCCGATGGAGGTGCTCTTGGCCGGCCGGCCGTCGGGGAACCGGTTGCCGTAGTTCTGGACGACGTCCGGGTAGTCGGGGTCGGCGATGCGCGCCAGGCCCAGTTCGGTGGCGGGGTCGCCGACCTGCCGTCCCGACAGGTTGTTCTCGATGACGCGGACGGCGTGGTCGGGCCGGCGCAGGTCGTGCAGGACGACCTCGCACAGACCGGGGAACATGCGCCCGACGGCGACGGCGATGCGCTCCGCTTCCCGCACGAGGTGCTCGTCGCCGACGACGCGGCCTTCGCCGTCCGGCGCGCCCCCGGCCTCGGCTTCCGGACACCCGGCCTCGGATGCCCGGTCCACGTCGCCGTGCCCGGTCGCGACGGGCCCGTGGGCGGGTGCGCCGTCCGACCGGTCCGCGGGGTGGGTCATCGGGCACCACCCGGCTCCGGCGCGACGACGTGGTCGAGCGGCGCCGCGGCGAACACCGCGGCCATCGCCTCGGCGGACTTCAGGCCCGCACCCGTGAGCACGACGACGGTCGTCTCGTCCGCAGCGATCTCCCCCGACGCGACGAAGTGGTCGAGGGCCGCCGCGGCGACGGCGCTGGTCGGCTCGGCGTACAGGCCCCTGGAGCTCAGCGCGCGGACCGCGGCGTGGATCGCCGCCTCGGGGACGGCGCAGGCCGCGCCGCCGGAGCGGCGGACCGCCTCCACCGCCTCGGGCAGCCGCACGGGGCGGGCGATGGACGCGCCCTCGGCGATGGTCGGCACCCGTGCGCCGCGCGCGGCCCCGTCGACTCCGTTCAGCGTGTCGGCGATGGTCGCCCAGTGCTCGGGCTGCCCGACGAACAGGCGCGGCCGCCTGTCGATCCGGCCCGCTGCGAGGAGTTCGCCGAAGGCCAGGTCGCAGGCGATGACGTTGCTGCCGGCCCCGGCCACGAGGACGACGTTGTCGGGCGCCGTGAAGCCCAGCGACTCCCACATCTCGTAGGCGACGGTCTTGGTTCCCTGGATGAACATGGGGTGCCAGTTGTGGCTGGCGTAGGGGATGCGCGCCGACTGCCGGACCGCCTCGTCCGCCACCTCGTCGCGGGCGCCGCCCACCAGCTCGATCTCGGCTCCGCACGCGCGCGCCTGGAGGATCTTGGCCGCCGAGGTGGCGGCCGGGACGACGATCCTCGCGCGGATGCCCGCGGCCGCGGCATAGGCCGCCACCGCTGCCCCGGCGTTGCCCGAGCTGTCCTCCAGCACGCGGTCGGCGCCGTGGGCGGCGAGGTGGGACATCATCACCGACACGCCGCGGTCCTTGAAGCTGGAGGTCGGGTTGAACCACTCCAGCTTGAAGTGGACCCGCAGGCCGCCCCAGTCGAGCGGGACCATCGGCGTGCAGCCCTCGCCCAGGCTCACCCGGCGGGCGAAGGGGACGGGGAGGGCCGCGTGGTACCGCCACAGGGAGCGCTCGGCGGTGACGATCTGCCCGGGAGCGAGACCCGGCAGCGGGCTGACGGCGAGCGGGCCGCCGTCGTCACCCCGCCAGCGGGAACCGTCCAGCGGGTAGCGCCGGCCGGACCGGTCGTGGAAGCAGGGGGCGTCGACCCCTGTCAGCTGTTCGACGTCCATGGGCGGTCCCGCCTTCTCCCGGCTCCCCGTGCCGCCGGCCGTTCCCGGTGCCGGCGCGCACCCTGCACGCCCCACCTTAGACGAACACTCCAGATCTGGACAGGAAGTCCAGTCGGGTCCTGTCCGCCGGTACGCGAGCGGCGCCGGCGCGGGGACCTCTCCGGGTCCGGGTCAGCGATTGGCCCGCGCCTCCGCACGCGTCGCGCCGATGCCCGCGGCGACGACGAGGACGGTGCCGGCGATCTGGAGCGGCAGCGGGGTCTGCGAGATGAGGATCATGGCGGCCACCAGGCTGACGGCCGGTTCGAGCCCCGCGAGCGTCCCGTATGTCGTCTTGCCGATGCGCTGCAGGGCCTGCATCTCCAGCAGGAACGGCAGCAGCGGCATGAGCACCGCGATACCGAGCGCGGCGAGCGCCGTCCCCCAGGTCAGACCGCTGACCGCGGCGGACGCCCCGAACGGCGCGGCGACCACGGCGGCCACCGCGAGCGACACCGCCAGGGCGTGCGGCGCGGGCAGCCGGCTGCCGACATGGGCCGTGCCGATGACGTACAGCGCCCAGCACGCCGCCGAGCCGAGGCCGAACATCACGCCCGGCAGGCTCGTCGCGCCCGTCCACGGCGAGGTCAGCAGCACGACGCCCGCAGCGGCGAGCGCGAGCCACGCCACCTCCCGGGGCCGGCGCGAGGCGATCACCGCGACGGTGAGCGGCCCGAGGAACTCCAGTGCGGTGGCCGTGCCGAGGGGAAGCCGCGCGGCGGCCTCGGAGAAGAGCAGCATCATGCCCGCGCTGACCGCGCCGAGCAGCACGGTGGCGACGAGGTCGCGACGGCCGGTCGCCCGCAGCGTCCGCCACAGGGACGGCCCGGTGCAGGCGATCAGCACCAGGGCGGCGAAGGTCAGGCGCAGCCAGGTGGTGCCCGCCGGGCCGAGGGTGGCGAAGAGTTCCGTCGCGAGCGCACTGCCCGTGTGGAGAAGACACATGGCGACGAGCACCAGCACGGCACCCGGCACCTGGCGGCGCGTGCCGGGCAGGGCGGCGGGTCCCGCGGCAAAGGCCGCGGCCTCCGCTCCCGGGTCCAGTGCGGCGGGGGCGGTCGGCGAGGCGTCCGGGGCGGCGGGGGCGGCATCGGGGGCAGCGGGCGAGGTCGTCACCGGGGTATTGGATCTCCCGCCGTCCGTTTCTGTCCACGGGCCGAAAGTGGATGGACCAGCCGCTGATGGTGGACGATGTGCGGATGGACGAGGACGACATCCCCCGGCTCCCCGACGCGAGGCAGCGGCTGCCCGACCTGGGGCGGCTGCGGCTGCTGGTCGAGCTGCGCCGGCTCGGGACGATGGCGGCCGTCGCGGCGGGCACCGGCTACGGGACGTCGGCGGTCTCCAAGCACCTGGCCGTGCTGGAGGAGGAGGTCGGCGTCCGGCTCCTCACTCCGGACGGGCGGCGGGTGCGGCTCACACCCGCCGGCGAGCGCCTGGTCGAACACGCGGTGGGGATCCTCGCCGCGGTGGAGGAGGCGCAGTCGGAGCTGCGCGGGCGCACCGACCCCGCGGGCCGGGTGAGGCTGGCGAGCTTCTTCACGGCGGTCGAACCGGTGGTGCTGCCCACTCTTGCCCGGCTGCGGGAGGAGCACCCGCGGGTGGTGGTCGAGGTCCACGAGCACGAGCCGGAGAGCACCGCCGACCTGCTCCGTTCCGGCGGCGTCGATCTGGGGGTGGTCTACGACTACAGCCTGGTGCCGCGGGTGGTGCCGCCGGAGCTGAGCGCCCGCGCCTTCGAGGAGCAGCCGTTGTACCTGGCGGTGCCGGCGGGGCATCCGGACGCGGGGCGGCCGGTGACCGTCCCCGAGCTGCGCGCGTTCGAGGAGTCGGGCTGGATCACCAACTCGCGCGGCACGGACGACGACGAGCTGGTGCACCGGGTGTGCGCCGTGGCCGGGTTCACGCCGCGGATCGCGCACCGGGTCGACAGTCTGCGCCTGGTCAACAGCCTGACGGGCGCGGGCCTGGGAGTGGCCCTGCTCGCCGAGTCCGGCATCGAGCGCGAGCGGCCGGACGTGGCCTTCCGGCCGCTCGATCCGCTGGCCGGCACCCGGCGCACGTTTCTGCTGGCCAGGGCCGGGCGGTGGTCCTGGCCACCGCTGGCCGCCGTCGCGGCGGCCGTGCTGGGCGGACGGGCCGGGCGGCAGGGCGGGTGAGCGGGCCGCTCCGCCCGCCGGGACCGCCCGCACGACGGCAGGGGGCGACCGCCACAGCGGGCGGTATCCGCCTCCCCCCGGGCACGATGGGAGAGGAATGTCCGCTGTGCGGTCATTTCCACCGTGGCCGGACGCAGCTCACGTCGCCCGGCGCGTCGACGGCGAGGAGAGGCACCGTGATCCAGAGCGCTGACATCCGCGAGTGGCGCAACCAGGAAGTGCTCGACGAAGACGACAAGAAGATCGGCACGCTGGAGGCCGTGTACGTGAACACCCGGAGCGACGAGCCGGCCGTCGTCACGGTGGCCGTGGGCCTGCCGACCCGGCGCCGCCTGGTGTTCGTGCCGCTCGCCGGAGCGGTCGTCGGCCCGGGATACCTCCGGGTCGCCTACGGGAAGTCCGCGGTGAAGGACGCCCCGAGCATGGGGACGGACGACGTGCTGCCCGCGGAGAACGAGAAGGAGATCTTCGTCCACTACGGCCTGCCGTACGAGCCCGGCCCGAGCGGCGAGCGCCAGCTCGCACGCCGCTGACCACCGCTCCCCCGGCTGCCGGGGAGCCCGGGGCCGGCCCGCCCGGCTCCGGGCTCCCCGTCGTCTCCCCGCCCCTCCCGGGCGGGCACCGGCCGGGGCGGGGCGGCGCACCCCATGCCGGCCCGACCGCCCGGCGAGCGGACGCGCGGGCTCCGGGCTCCGGGCTCCGGCGTCCGAGCTCCGGCGGATCTTCACAACTGTGCGACGGCTTCGCCCCCATCGCCGGGCCCGGCGGGGGCACGATGGACCTCAACGGCCCTCCGGTGGGTGATCCTCGTCCGGTCAGGGCTCCGCAGGTGCCCCACAGGAAGAGGACGACCGTACGTGACCCCCCACAGCAGCCCCTTCGGATCGGTCGGCGAGCGCAGGCTGCAGGACCATCTCGGCAACACGGAGCGGGCCGACGCGTTCTACGGACGGCAGGTGCAGCCGCAGCTCACCCCCCGGATGCGGCGCTTCATCCAGCAGCAGACCATGGTCTTCCTGTCGACCGCGGACGCCCGGGGCGAGTGCGACTCCACCTTCCGCGCGGGTCCCCCCGGGTTCGTCGTCGACCTGGACCGGCACACCCTGACGTACCCGGAGTACCGCGGGAACGGGGTGATGGCGAGCGCCGGGAACATCACCGAGAACCCGCATGTCGGCATGCTCTTCATGGACTTCACCCACCACCACATCGGGCTGCACGTCAACGGCACCGCCCGGCTGCGCACCGACGAGGAGCAGCGGTACGCCCATCCGCACCTGCGCACCGACACCGCGCCCGGGCGGCGGCCCGAACTGTGGGTGCACATCACGGTCGAGGAGGCGTACGTGCACTGCTCGAAGCACATCCCGCACCTCGAACCGGCCCCGCGTCCGCGGCTCTCCCCCGACGAGCGCCCCAAGGACGCCGAGTACTTCGTGGCTCCGCGGCCCTCGGCTCCGCCGGCCGGCGTGCCCGGGTCCCACGAGGAGGAGACCCACGACCGGTGCCTGCCGGGCCTCCCCCTCGCCGCGCCGGTCAGAAGCGGACAGGGTCGCGGATGAGGGGGCAGGTCATGCAGTGGCCGCCGCCCCGGCCCCGGCCGAGTTCGGCGCCGACGATGGTGACGACCTCGACACCGGCCTTGCGGAGCAGGGCGTTGGTCTGGGTGTTGCGGTCGTAGGTGAAGACCACACCGGGCTCCAGGGCGACGGCGTTGTTCCCGCTGTCCCACTGCTGCCGTTCCGAGGCGTAGACGTCACCTCCGGTCTCGATGACCCGCAGGTCCGGCAGTCCGAGCGCACCGGCGACCACGTCGGTGAAGGCGCGGGAGCCCTCGTCGGTGATGTCGACGGGGAACCTGCCGCTGCCGGGCCGCAGCGAGAAGGTGTGGACGCCGTCCATGATGCGCGGGTAGAGGGTGACGATGTCGCGGTCCGCGAAGGTGAAGACGGTGTCGAGGTGCATCGCCGCCCGCAGCTTGGGCATCCCCGCGACGACGACGTGTTCCGCGGCGCCCTGCTCGAACAGGGCGGCCGCCACCTGGGTGATGGCCTGGCGCGAGGTGCGTTCGCTCATGCCCATCAGGACCACTCCGCCGCCGACGGGCATGATGTCGCCGCCCTCGAACGTCGCCTGCCCCCAGTCCCTCTCGGGATCGCCCCACCACACGGTGGAGTCCTTGAAGTCG
Organism: Streptomyces genisteinicus; assembly: GCF_014489615.1. GTDB lineage: Bacteria > Actinomycetota > Actinomycetes > Streptomycetales > Streptomycetaceae > Streptomyces > Streptomyces genisteinicus. The sequence continues at coordinate 7,407,709 of NZ_CP060825.1, read as the reverse complement.
GGATGGAACCGGTAGACGGCCTTCATCAGCAGCGTCTCGTCGTGGCGGGCGGGCCAGTACAGGGGGTTGAGCGTGACGCCGCCGTAGAGCCAGCAGGTGGTGTCGCGGGTGTAGAGGGTGTTGGGCAGGGGCGGCATCAGGTACTCGCGGACCCCCGTGGACTCGCGGGCCAGGGCGACGTAGGCGGGCCGGAACTCGTCGGGGAGGTCCGTGGTGGCGAGGCCGCCGACGAGGAACTCCGCCAGCCGGCGCGGCTCCAGGGTCTCCAGGAAGGCCCGGGTGGAGTCGACGAGCCCGCCGCCCACCTCGTTGGGCACGATCTTCCGGTCGAGCAGCCAGTCCCTGGCCCCGGGGAGCGCCATCGTCGCCGCCAGCAGGTCGTGGAGTTCGACGACCTCGACTCCGCGCGCGGTGAGCTCCTTCACGAAGTCGGCATGGTCGCGCTGTGCGTTGTCCACCCACATCACGTCGTCGAAGAGCAGATCGTCCGCGTTGGTCGGGGTGAGCCGCCGGTGCGCCAGGCCGGGGGCGCACACCAGGACCTTGTGCAGCCGGCCCACTTCCGAGTGCACGCCGTGCGCACGCCGGGCGGGCGTGTCCGTCCCGTGCGTCGTCCCACTCGCCATCCCGAGGACCTGCCTTCCCGACGAGGGCCGTGCCGGATCGCGCAGCCCACCCTGCACACGATGACCGATTCTGCCAGCTAAGTCCCGAATGCCCGGCCAGCGCGCCGCCCCGCGTACCGTCCCCGCCGGTCAGCGGCCACGGACATGCACGACGGCCGGAGGCCTGCCAGCATGAACAGGGGTTCGACACCGGGCGCTCCCGTATCCGGTCCGCGGATACGCCGTCCCGCCCGGCACGTCCGAGCATGGGAGCCGCGCATGAAAGCACTCCAGTACCGCACCATCGGCGGTCATCCCGAGGTGGTGGACGTCCCGCAGCCGACGGCGGGTCCCGGGCAGGTCCTGCTGAGGGTCACCGCGGCGGGAGTGTGCCACTCCGACGAGTTCGTCATGAACGTCCCCGAGGAGGAGTACACCTTCGGGGAACTCCCCCTGACACTGGGACACGAAGGGGCGGGAATCGTCGCCGAGACCGGGGCCGGCGTCACCCATGTCGCGGTCGGTGACGACGTCGCCGTGTACGGGCCGTGGGGCTGCGGCCGGTGCCTCAACTGCTCTGCGGGCAAGGAGAACTACTGCACCCGGGCCGCCGCGGAGGGAATCCTCCCTCCCGGGCTGGGCGCACCGGGCGCGATGGCCGAGTACATGCTCATCGACGACGCCCGCCATCTCGTGCCCCTGCACGGCCTGGACCCGGTGAAGAACGTCTCGCTGACGGACGCGGGCCTGACGCCGTACCACGCCATCAAGAAGTCCCTGCCGAAACTCGGCGCGGGCAGCACGGCCGTCGTGATCGGCACCGGCGGACTCGGGCATGTGGCGATCCAGCTGCTGCGGGTGCTCTCCGGCGCCGTGGTGGTGGCCCTCGACGTGAACGAGGAGAAGCTGGACCTCGCACGTCAGGTCGGGGCCCACCACGCCCTGCTCAGCGACGCCGGGGCGGTCGCGGGCATCCGCGACCTCACCGACGGGCTGGGCGCCGAGGCGGTCTTCGACTTCGTCGGCAGGCCGGAGACGGTCACGACGGCCGGAGCGGCCGCCGCCGTCGAGGGCGACGTGTCCATCGTGGGCATCGGCGGCGGGCTGCTGCCGGTGGGCTTCGGGGCGATCGGCTACGACGTCGACGTGCGCGCCCCGTACTGGGGGTCGCGCAGTGAGCTGATCGAGGTGTTCGAGCTGGCCCGGCGCGGGCAGGTCGAGGTGGAGGTCGAGACGTACAGCCTGGACGACGCACCCAAGGCCTACGAACGGCTGGCGGCGGGCAAGGTCCGCGGCCGCGCGGTGATCGTCCCGGGCGCATGATGCGGTGACCCCGGCGGGACCGGGGTTCGGGGCGCGGGCGCGTCGGGGCGGGAGCGGGGCGCGTCCGGCCGCGACGGGGACGGGGCGGGCGCGTCGGGCCGCTACGGGGGCGGGCGCGTCGGGCCGGGGCCGGACCGGGCGCGTCGGGGCCTGGCGGGGAAACCCCACGAGGGAGGCAGCGGTGACAGCGCACCGGAGCCCCGAGGAGCGCGCGGCGGCCGGGAGAGCCGCCCGCAAGCGCCTCCCCCGCTCCTCGCACGGCGCCTGGATCCCCTCGGCGGACCGGCCCGACCCCGTCGCGACGCTGCGGCGCCAGGACGGGGGCCGGGTGCCCGAACTGCTCCCGCTCCGCTACGCCAGGATGGCCGCCTCGCCCGGGGCCTTCCTGCGCGGCGCGGCGGCGGTGACGGCCGCGGACCTCGCGGCCCTGCCCCACAGCGGTCTCGTGGTGCAGCTGTGCGGAGACGCGCACCTGCTCAACTTCGGTCTGCACACCGGCCCTGACGGGACGGAGGTGATCGACGTCGACGACCTCGGCGAGACGTTCCCCGGCCCGTTCGAGTGGGACGTCAAGCGACTCGCGGCGAGCGTCGCGGTCACCGCGCTGGACAACGGCCACGATGCCGCGGCCGCCGGGCGGAGCACGAGCGCCGCGGTCCTCGCGTACCGGAGCACCATGCGCCGGCTGGCGGGGCTCGGCGAACTGGCCGCCTGGTACGGGCGCGTGGACACCCGCGGCATGCCGCCGTCCACCGCTCCCGGGCGCGGCCACCGCGAGGGGCACGACGATGCCGAAGGGCGGCGCACGGAACTCCCGCCGCTCCGCCACCTGTCGGAGGCGGCCGGCGGACGCCTGCGCTTCGTCGCCCACCCGCCGGTGCTGCAACCCGCCCGGGACGCCGACCGGTCGGTGCTGCTCAAGACCTTCGCCGACCACCGTTCCACGCTGGCCGGGGAGCGGCGCCGTCTCCTCGGCCGTTTCCACGCGGTGGACGCGGCGCGCACGTCGGCCGGTGTCGCCGGGGTCGGCGTCCCCTGCTTCGTGGTGCTGCTGGAGGGCAGGGACGCCGGAGATCCGCTGTTCGTCGAGTTCAAGGAGGCCGCCGCCTCGGTGCTGGAGGCCCACCTGGGGCCGGGGCCGCACCCGCACGCCGGCCGCCGGGTGGTGGCGGGCAGCTGCCTGGTCCGGGCGGTCGACGACCCCTTCCTGGGGTGGGTGACCGGACCGCAGGGCCGGCACTTCACCTGGCGGCGGCTCAACGACGTCCGGGGGCCGTCGGAGGTGCCCGCCATGTCCCCGGCGGAGCTGCGGCGGTACGCGGCGCTCTGCGGTGCGGCCCTCGGACGGGCGCACGCCCGCGGCGGGGACCGGATCGCGCTGGCGGTGTACCTGGGGGCCGGGGACTCCTTCGACCGTGCGGTCCGCGACTTCGCGCTGCGCTACGCGGACCGCACGGCCGCGGACCGTGCCGCACTGCTCGCGGCACTGTCGTCGGGCACCCTGCCGGCCGCTTGCCGCGGTGGACCGGAGCCGCCGGTACCGGAGTTGCTCACCGGGCGCCGAAGCGGGACAGGTCCACACCGAACGGCCTGACCTGGTAGCCGGCCGGCCGGTCGTGAGGGGGCGGCCCGGCTCCCGGAGGGCAGGGGGCCGGGCCGACCCGCCCCTCGGGAACGCTGCGGCCGTCGTCGCGCCAGGAGCGCACCAGCGCGTCGTAGACCGGCGCCGGCGGCGGAGTCGGCCCCTGCGGGGGCGGTGTCGCGTGCATGCCTTGTCAACGGGCGACGCCCCCGCAGGGGCGCGCCCGGGACTGTACAGACCCGCAAAGTATCCATCGGATAACGAATCAATGTTTCCCGGGGCATAGTCCACAAGATTCAGACATTTTGTTCCGCAGTCAGACGCCGGAAGCGGCGCGGGAGCAGGCTTCGACGCGCTCGGCGCCGCCGCGATGGCCGGGATTCACCCCCGGACGCGGACGGTCTGACGGCAGCACAGGTCAGATGTGCGGGCCCCCGCCGGCGCATCGCGAAGGGGGCCGCCGGATGCGACCCGGCGACCCCTGATCGACCGCCCCGCAACCAGAGATGGGGAAGGCCTTGAATCAACAGGTTATCCGAAGAAGTCCCCGGTCAGCGCCCGAGTTGACGGTCCAGCACGCCCGCGAGGGCGACGGACAGGCGTTCGCGCTCCTCTACGACGCCTACCGCCAGGAAGTCCTCGGCTTCGTCCGCTCCCGGGTCCATGACGCGCATCTCGCCGAGGACCTCACAAGCGATACGTTTCTGCGGGCGCTCGGCGCGATCGGCCGCTACTCGCCCACCGGCGCGGACATCGGCGCCTGGTTCTGCGCCATCGCCCGCAATCTCGTCATCGACCACTACCGGTCGTCGCGGGTGCGCCGGGAAGTGCTGGTCGCCGACAGCCGGGTCTTCGGCACCGGCACCGCGGCCTCCGCAGAGGACAGCGCCCTCGCCGTGCTGCTGCGCGAGCCGGTGCGGGAGGCGGTGGCCGCGCTGCCCGCGCAGCACCGGCGCACGATCGTGCTCCAGTACTGGGCGGGCTGGCCGAACGACCGCATCGGCGAGGCGCTGGGCGGGCGCACGCCCGGCGCGGTGAAGGCGCTCCGCCGCCGGGCCCTCAGCCGCCTGGGCACGGTCCTCGGGCCGGACATGGCTCCCGGGGCGGCCCCCCTGCGGGACCGGACCTCATGAGGTGGCCGGGGCGCGCGCGCCACTCCCCTCGGCCTCCCGCGGGGCGTACGCCGGTGCTCCCCGTGACCGTGCCCGGCTTCACGGCGGAACCGGGGCGGCCGCTGGCACCGGCCGACGCGCACCGGGTGCTGCTCCACTGCGCGCTGGACGCGGCCGGCATCCGGCTCACGGAGGCGGACCGGCGGGCGGTCGGCGACATCGCCGCGCTGGACTTCACGGTGGTGAACAGCGTGATCGGCTGGCTGGCGGCGACACCGCTCCGCGGCTGAGCGGCGAAGCCGAGCGGCGCGGCGCGCGCCGCGACCACCGCACATCCGGGCCGGGGCCACGGCCGAACCGCGGCCCCGGAACCGCACGGTCGGCACGGCGGCGGCAGCGCAGACGGCAGGGCCGGGGGCCGGACGCGCGGCCGGCGCGCGGGGTCCGAGGCCACCACCACCGCACGCCGCTCCAGGAGCGCACGCGACGTCACCAGGGAGTACGCGGTGTCGAGAAGGGGAGCTCCGGACGCGCCAGCGACACGCGGCCCGACCGCACGAACCGCATGGCCCGACCGGACGGCCGGACCGCATGGCCGGACCGGCGGCCGGGCGCGCGGTACAGCCGCGCGGCCGGACGCCTGTGCCGCACCGTGACGCCGGGCGCGCGGTCGAGCCGAGCCGCGTGACGCCCTGCCGCGCCGTGACCCGTCCGGACGCCCGGCAAGCCGTGCCGCGGGGTGTCGCGGTCAAGCCGTGCGGCCTGCGCCGGGACCGCTGTCCGGGCCCCGCGCAGGCAGCCGGACGCGCCGCCTCCCCGGCGGCTACGGCAGGGGCTCGCCGCGGGCCGTGATCCAGAGGTCGTACCACTCCTCGTGCGAGAGCCGGGGCTCGCCCTGCGCGGCGTCCGCGCAGGCGCGGATGCGGTCGGGGCGCGCGCTGCCGATCACCGGCACGATGCCCGCGGGGTGGCGCTGGAGCCACCACAGCAGCACGGTCTCCGGTGTGGTGCCCTTCGCCTCGGCGAGCGAGGCGACCAGGCGGGCCGTCGCCTGCTCGGCGGCCGTCTCCTGACGGCCGGAGTAGCGGCCCTGCGCGAGCGCGCCCCAGGCCTGCAGACCGACCCCGTGGGCCACGCAGTGCTCGACGGTGCCCGGCGGAATCCCGAGCGCCGCGGCCGCCGGAGTGTTGACCAGGACCGCCGACTCCAGCCAGTCCCGCCGCGCCAGGCTCATCTCCAGCTGGTTGGCGACCAGGGGAACGTCGAGGCGGGACCGCAGGGCGTCGATCTGCGCGGGACCCATGTTCGACACCCCGAAGGAGCGCACCAGGCCCTGGCGGTGCAGGTCGGTGAGGGCTGCGGCGATGTCGTCCGGGTCGGCGAGCGGGTCGGGGCGGTGCAGGAGCAGGACGTCGATCCTGTCGGTGCGCAGCCGGGTCAGGCTCTCCTCGACGCGGCGCGCGATCGCCGGGCCCCGCAGGTCGTAGATCCCGGGGCGCTCGCCGTCGGCGAGGCGGATGCCGCACTTGGTCTGGAGGACGATCCGGGAGCGCAGCCCGGGAGCGCGGGCGAGTATCTCGCCGAAGACCGCCTCCGCCTTGCCGTGCCGGTAGATGTCGGCGTGGTCGAAGGCGGTGATCCCGCTCTCCAGTGCGGCGGCGACCGCCGCCTCGGCATGGCCGATGTCCTCGGCGCCGTAGGGCTCGGCGTCCCAGCTTCCGCCGAGTCCCATGCATCCGTAGAGCAGGCCGTGCCCGCCGCCGTCCTCGTCGGCCGTCACCTCGTGCGTCCCGTCCGTCCCGTTGATCGTCACGGCGGTCACCCTATGCGGCGGAGCGTACGGCCGGGAACCGGACACCGGTCGTGCCGTTGCGGTGACCGCGTGCGCGCGCGGTGGGCCGGGAGCCCGGAGGCTCCTACCCTGGAGGAAGGCACATTCACGACGTATGACTCCTGACGGCTGTCGGGCGGGTGGCCGCTCAGGGCTTCGGGAGGAGAGCTGTGATGACCGGAGCGATCGACGCGGCCGCGGCCGACCGCGCCCTCAAGAGCAGGCACCGGGCGATGTGGGCGCTGGGCGACTACCCGGTGGTGGCCGCCGAGCTCATCCCCCAGCTCGGCCGCCGGCTGGTTGCCGCCTGCTCCGTGCGCGAAGGACAGCGCGTGCTGGACGTGGCCGCCGGATCGGGCAACGCCGCCGTCCCCGCCGCTCTCGTGGGGGCGCAGGTGGTGGCGAGCGACCTCACACCCGAACTCCTGGAGGTGGGGCAGCAGTCCGCGAAGAGGGCGGGCGCGCTGCTCGAGTGGCGCGAGGCCGACGCGGAGGCTCTGCCTTTCGACGACGGGGAGTTCGACACGGTGATGTCGTGCGTGGGCGTGATGTTCGCTCCGCACCACGCGACCGCCGCCGCCGAACTCGTCAGGGTCTGCCGCCCGGGAGGCACCATCGGCCTCGTCAACTGGACGCCCGAGGGCTTCATCGGCCAGATGTTCGCCGCCATGAAGCCGTACGCCCCCGCACCGCCGCCAGGAGCCCAGCCGCCGCCGTTGTGGGGGCAGGAGGAGCATGTGCGCGCGCTGCTCGGGGACGGTGTGACCGATCTCGGGATGCGGCGCGAGACGGTCACCGTGGACCGGTTCGCCACGCCTGAGGCATTCCGCGACTTCTTCACCACGTTCTACGGGCCGACCATCGCCGTCTACCGCAACATCGCGGACGACCACGAGCGGACCGCGGCGCTCGACGGCGAACTCGCGGCCCTCGCCCGCCGGCACGCCGGCCCCTCGGGTGCCATGGAGTGGGAGTACCTGCTGGTCACCGCCCGCAGAAGCGCCTGACACCGGCGCACAGGGGCACCGAGCGAGCGCCGGGGCACTCCGGGTTAGGGTGCGGGGTGCCTCCTTCGCCCCGGCCCGTTCCCGCACGTGGCCCCGCGTCCGCCGGACCCACGTCAGCCGGTCCCGCGTCCGCCGATCCGGTGGATCCCGCGGCGGTGTCTTGCCCGGTCGCGCTGCGCGACGCCCCGTTGCTGACCCGCGAGGAGAGCGGCGGACGGTGGCCGATGCTGCTGTGGACGCCGGGCCGGGAGATGCGCATGATCTCCAGCGCCCTCCTCGGCGGCGGCACCGGCGAACGGAACTGGGTCCTCAACGCGCAGGTGCCGCCCGGCTACCGGCGCATGGACCCCGGGGCCCATCTCACCGCGCTGGCACGCGCGGCAGGGGCTCGCGGCCCGGGGGTAGGCCTGATGACGGCGGCGGACGTCCGCGCGCGCCGCTGGGCAGCCGACGGCGGCGTCGAGGCCCTGGTCACCGCCGGCATCGGGGTACGGGGGTGGGCCGCCGTGCCCACGCCGGGCGAACCGGGCCGGCAGCGGGCGGGCACCATCAACATCGTGGTCTCGGTGCCCGTGCCACTGAGCGACGCCGCCCTCGTCAACGCCGTCGCCACCGCGACCGAGGCCAAGGTCCAGGCCCTGCTCGACGCGGGCGCCGACGCCTCCGGCACACCGACCGACGCGGTCTGCGTGGCCGCCCTCCGGCCCGTGGCCGGAGAGCCGGCCGAGCCGTTCGCGGGACCCCGCTCGGTATGGGGGGCGCGGGTGGCACGCGCCGTGCACGAAGCCGTCGGCGAGGCGTGCCGGGCGGCCCTGCCCCACATCCCCGGTCCGGCCGCACGTCCGTGAGACACGGCACCGCCCGTCGTGCGTGAACGCACCGCCGTGCGCCGGGCGTGAGTACAACGCCACACGCCGGACCTGAACGCACCGCCACACGCCGGACGTGAGCCCATCGCCGCCCGGGGCTCCGGCGGCGCGTGCGACACCGGTGATTACGCCGATGCCACCCGGTCCCGCGGGCCCCGACAGTGGCACCGCCATCGAACACGGCGGCGCCACTCGCGGGATCCCCGACGGCCCCGGTCCTCCCCGGCCGGGCGGCCGTTCCCGCGGGGCCGCCACGACCGAGAGGACGACTCCGTCGTGCAGCTCACCCCCACCACCCCCTCCCCCACATCTGCCGCATCCGCCCCGGCCGGCCGCTCAGGAACGCGGCGGCGCCGCACCCTCGTGGCCGGACTGCTGGCCACGGCGGCGGCCGCGGCACTCACCACCGTCGCCGTGCCCGGCGCGCAGGCCGCCGACAACCCCTACGAGCGCGGACCCGCCCCCACCACGTCGAGCATCGAGGCCGTGCGCGGCTCGTACGCCGTCTCCCAGACAAGCGTCTCCTCACTGAGCGTCACCGGCTTCGGCGGCGGCACCATCTACTACCCGACCAGCACAGCGGACGGCACGTTCGGCGCCGTGGCGATCTCGCCGGGATTCACCGCCTACCAGTCGTCGATCGCCTGGCTCGGACCGCGCCTCGCCTCCCAGGGCTTCGTCGTCTTCACCATCGACACCAACACCACCCTCGACCAGCCCGACAGCCGGGGCCGCCAACTGCTCGCCGCCCTCGACTACCTGACGCAGCGCAGCTCGGTCCGGGGTCGCATCGACACGTCCCGTCTGGGGGTCATGGGCCACTCCATGGGCGGCGGCGGCACCCTGGAAGCGGCCAAGAGCCGGCCCTCGCTCCAGGCGGCGATCCCGCTGACCGGCTGGAACCTCGACACGAGCTGGCCGGAGATCACCACGCCGACCCTGGTCATCGGCGCGGACGGCGACACCGTCGCCCCGGTCGCCTCGCACTCGGAGCCGTTCTACCAGTCGCTGCCGAGCTCGCTGGACAAGGCGTACCTGGAGCTGAACAACGCGAGCCACTTCACGCCGAACACGTCGGACACGACGATCGCGAAGTACAGCATCTCCTGGCTCAAGCGCTTCATCGACAACGACACCCGCTACGAGCAGTTCCTCTGCCCCATCCCGCGGCCCAGCCTCACCATCGAGGAATACCGCGGCACCTGCCCCCACACCTCCTGACCCGACACCCGCACCACCCGCACCACCCACGCCCGGAACCACCCCGCACCACCCTCGGCGCTCGACGCAGCACCACCCACCGTGAGCCGGCACCACCCCGGACGGCGGCCGCGCACGACGCGCGGCCGGCGTCCGGCCCGGGGACCGGCGAGAGCGCCGGCGCCGCCAGGGCCACGGCACCCCGACAGTGGCCCTCCCGCACACCACCGCGTCACCGTGCGCGGCCCTGCGCGCGTCCCGTCCACGGGCCGGGACGCGCGCGGGGCGGCACGGCGCACGCCTTCCGAGAGAGGACGGGACCCCTCGTGCCGCAGGACAGGAACCGCATCGCAGGAACCACCGCCACACCCCCGGCCGCCACGGCGTCCGCCGACCGGGCCGGACGGCGCCCGCACCGCAGACTGATGGCCGGACTGCTGGCCACGGCGGCGGCCGCGGCACTCACCACCGTCGCCGTGCCCGGCGCACAGGCCGCCGACAACCCCTACGAGCGCGGCCCGGCCCCGACCACGTCGAGCATCGAGGCGCTGCGCGGCCCGTACGCCGTCTCCGAGACCAGCGTCTCCTCGCTGGGCGTCACCGGCTTCGGCGGCGGCACCATCTACTACCCGAGGACGACCACCGACGGCACCTTCGGCGCGGTCGTCATCTCGCCCGGATTCACCGCCTACGAATCCTCGATCGCCTGGCTCGGACCGCGCCTCGCCTCCCAGGGCTTCGTCGTCTTCACCATCGACACCAACACCACCCTCGACCAGCCCGACAGCCGGGGCCGCCAACTGCTCTCCGCCCTCGACTACCTGACGGACCGCAGTTCGGTGCGTTCCCGGGTGGACTCCTCGCGGCTCGGTGTGATGGGCCACTCCATGGGCGGCGGCGGCTCGCTGGAGGCCGCGAAGACCCGGCCCTCCCTCAAGGCCGCGATCCCGATGACCCCGTGGAACCTCGACAAGTCGTGGCCCGAACTCCGCACCCCCACGCTGATCTTCGGTGCCGACGGGGACACGATCGCACCCGTCGCCTCGCACGCGGAGCCGTTCTACCAGTCGCTGCCGAGCTCACTGGACAAGGCGTACCTGGAGCTGAACAACGCGAGCCACTTCGCCCCGAACACGTCGGACACGACGATCGCGAAGTACAGCATCTCCTGGCTCAAGCGCTTCATCGACGACGACACCCGCTACGAGCAGTTCCTCTGCCCCATCCCGCGGCCCAGCCTCACCATCGACGAGTACCGCGGCACCTGCCCCCACACCTCCTGACCCGACACCCCGCACCACCCGCACCACCCACGCCCGGAACCACCCCGCACCACCCGCACCACCCCCGGACGGCGGCCGCGCACGACGCGCGGCCGCCGCCTCCGTGTGTCCGCACCCGTGCGCGACCGCCCCGCGGCGGCGGCGGGCGGCGCGGCCCCGTCCGCCTGTGCGGGCGCACAGTGTTGCCCCGCCCGGCTTGGGAAGCCGGCCAGGACGAGACCGGCACACTCCGGTCGTCGGCGCAGGTCAGAGGGGTCTCTACCATCGGCCGGGCGCCCCGGGCAGCGACTTCCCCGAAGGGTTACGCGGACGTAACGTACCGGGCGTGACCGGAGACATGACCGCACAGGATTCCCTGCGGCTGTACGGCCGCACCACCGAACTGGCCGACGTGGCCGCACTGCTGGAGCGGCTGCGGTCCGGGCCGGGCGGCGCCCTCGTCGTCGCCGGGGACCCGGGGCTCGGGCGCAGCGCGCTGCTGGAGCACGCGACGCGCGGCTTCGGCGCCGGCCCGGCGCTGCTGGTCCGCGCCGATCCGGGCGAGCCCGGCGGACGCCATCTGCCGTCCGGCGGGCTGAGATCGATGCTCGCCTCCCACACCCGGGTGCTCGGCCCCGCGCCGCGTTTCCCGGACGGGCCGCCGGAACCCGCGGAGCTGCTCGACGCGCTCGGCAGCCGCCGGGGAGCCGGCGAGCCGCTGCTGGTCTGCGTCGACGACGCGGACCTGTGGGACGCCGGGTCGCGCGCCGCCCTGGGTTTCGCGGCGCGCCGCGCCGGCCGGCTGCGCGGCGTCGGGCTGCTCCTCGCGGTCGCCGGCCGGCGGGTGGACAGCCCGGAGTTCGCCGGGGTGCCCTCCGTGCGGCTGCGCCCGCTGGACGACGTCGCGGCGGGCGCGCTGCTCGACGAGCTGACCGGCGGCTCGTGCCCGGCGGCGGTGCGCGAGGAGCTGCTGCACGAGGCGGCCGGCAACCCCGCGCTGCTGACCGCCCTGACGGACCGGCTGACGGTGCCCCAGCTGTCGGGGGTCGAGCCGCTGCCGAGGCCGCTCGCCGACGGCGACGTCCTGATGCGCGTCGCTGGCGGCCGGCTCGCCGAACTCGCTCCGGAATCGGGCACCTTGCTGCTCCTGGTCGCGGCGGCCCAGGAGCTCGCCCCCGACGGCCCCGGCGCCGACGCGGCGCTGGTGCTGCGTGCGGCGGCGGCCGCCGGGGTGCCGGCACGGGCGCTGGACCAGGCCGAGGCGGCCGGGATCGTGCGGAGTGCCGGCAGCAGGATCCGCTTCGACGATCCCCTGTTGCGGCGCGCGGTCCACGCGGGTGCGCCGCTGTCGCGCCGGCGGACCGCGCACAGCCTGCTCGCCGCGGCACTGCACGGTGTGCGGCACCGGCTGCCGCGCCTGCTGCACCGGGCGATGGCCGCGCAGGGGCCCGATCCTCGGCTCGCCGCGGTCCTCGCCGCCGTCGCGTCGGCACCCGACCTCCGGGCCGGACACGGAGAGCTGGCGGTCGCCCTCTCCCGGGCGGGCGAGCTGTCCGCCGCAGGCAGCGCGCGCACCGCCCGGTTCGCCGCGGCGGCCGAGCACGCCCGGCTGGCGGGGCTGCCGCACCGCGCCCGGGAGCTGCTGGCGGCGGCGGACGAGGGGCCGGCCCATGACGCGGTCCGCGGCTCCGCCGAACTGGTGCGCGGCACGCTGACGCTCCAGGACGGTCCGGTCGGGGACGCGTACGGCAGCCTGGTCCTCGCCGCGTCGCTGCTGGGCCCCTACGATCCGGAACGCGCCCTGGTGGCACGGCTCACGGCCCTGGCGGCGGCCTGGTCGGGAGGCGACCTGGCCGCCTGCGTCGCCGGTCTGTCCGGTGTCGGTCCCGGGCCGGCGGACGACTACCGCACCGGCATGCTGGCGGCCCTCAACGCCCGGCTGGACGAGGCGCGGGCTCCGCTGCGCCGGGTGATGGAACGCGCGGAGGCGGAGAGCGATCCCGAGCGCCTGGTGCAGGCCGGCAGCGCCGCGCTGGTGCTCGGCAACATCGCCGGGGCGTGCCACCTGGGTGCACGGGCGCTCGCTGCGGCGAGGGCTCACGACGCCGCGGTGTACGTGCCCCGCGCCCTGGAGCAGCTCGCTTACGCCGAACTCCGCGCGGGCCGGCACAGCCGGGCACGGGCGCACGCGGAGGAGGGCCTGCGGGTGGCGCACCGCGCCGGGCAGCGCAACACGGCGGCCCACCACCACGCCGTCCTCGCCTTCGTGGCGGCCGTGGAGGGGGACGCGGCGGCGGTCGAGCGGCACGCGGACGCCGCCATGGCGGTGGCCGGCCCGCACGGCCTCGCGCAGGCGGCGACGCTCGCGGAGTGGGCGCGGGGGCTCGGGGATCTGGGCCGGGGACTGGCCGCGGAGGCGGTGGCACGGTTCGGGCCGCTGGTGCGGCCGGGGCACCGGACCGGGCACTTCGCGCTGCGCTGGCTGGCTCTGCCGTGCTTCGTCGAGGCGGCCGTCCTGGCCGGCGAACGGGACGAGACGGCCGCCGCGGTGGAGGAGTTCGCCCTGTGGGCGGCCCAGGGAGCCGACCCTCAGGCGTCCGCCCAGCTGGCCCGCTGCCGGGCGCTCCTTGCCCCGGTGGCCGCGGCGGAGGAGCACTGGGCCCAGGCGCTGGCCCGGCACGAACTCGCGGGCGGGGACTTCGAGCGCGGGCGGACGCTGCTGCTGTACGGGAAGTGGCTGCGCCGCCGGCGGCGGCTGCGGGAGGCGCGAGGGCGGCTGCGGGACGCGCTGTGCGCGTTCGAGCGGTGCGGAGCGCTGGTGTGGGCGGACCAGACGCGGGCCGAGCTGCGGGCGACCGGCGGTGCGACGGGCGGGAGCGCCGGCCCGCTGGAACGCCTCACCCCGCAGCAGTTGCGGATCGCGCGCTGCGTCGCCGACGGCGCGACGAACCGGGAGGTCGCGCTGCGTCTGTCGGTGAGTCCCCGGACCGTCGACCACCACCTGCGCAATGTGTTCGCCGCCCTCGGGGTCCGCTCGCGCGTCGAGCTCTCCCGCCTCGTCGACCGCGCGGAGACGGGCGCGGCACCCGGCTGAGGGCGTCCGGCCGGGGGCGCTTGCGGGCACCGGCCCCCGGGACGCACACCGGTGCGGCGGACACCGGCCCCGGGCACACCCACGCACGCGAAGGCATCCACCCACCGCGGCACGAGGGCACGCACACCGGCCCGCTCACGGAGAACACCCCCACCCCGGGGCACGCGCCCGAAGGCGCCCGCCCGCCACGGCACCGCCGCCCGCCCGGCGACCGGCCCGGGCGCCCGGCAACACCCCGGCCCGGCGCAACCGCCCCCGGGAACACCACACCCGCCCCGCGCCCCACGGTCCGTCCCCGCCCCCGCGTCCCACGGTCGGTCCACGCCACCCGCCAGGTCCCCGGAGCGCCGTCCGCGGCATTCCGGAAAAATCTTCCGGTCGCAGCTCTAGGGACCGACCGGACGGTATGCGATCCTTCGGGTTCGACGCATGTCCGGTTCGCGGGGCTCTCCCGTCCGCCGGACGGCACCGATTTCGGTGGAGGGCCGCGATGCAGCATGTCGTACGAAGCCGGATCCGGGCTCTGCCCGACGTCCCGTCCGCTGTGGCCCACGGCTCCGTGCGGGTCCGCTCGCTGGTCAACGCCGAGGCGCTCGGCGTGCTCCACCGGGCCGCCCGGGTCCTGCTGGACGACCTGCCCGAGCTGACCGACCGGCTCGTCGCCGAGCTGCGCGAGCAGGAACCCGCCTACCAGGCCGCGATCGAGTCCGACGCGGCCGACGTGTGGCAGGAGGTGCACCGGTCGCTGCGGCACAGCGTGAGCTCCCTCATCGACCCCCGCAGCAGCCGGGACGCGGCCCGCCGCTGTTCGTGGAAGATCGGGGCCGGACGCGCGGAGCAGGGACTGCCGCTCGACGCGCTGCTGCACGCGTTCCGCCTCGGCGGGGCGCTGGTGTGGCAGGGGCTGGTCGAGGAGACGGCCCGTCACCACCCCGACGACGTACGGCTGCTGGTGCACGTGGCCGCCGACGTGTGGAACTTCGTGGACGAGCACTGCACCCTCGTCGCCGAGGCGTACCGCCAGGTGGAGCGCAGGCTGACCTGGCGCCGTGAGAACAGGCTCCGGGTGATGACGGCCGCGCTCCTCGACGGCACGACCCGCATCGCCGATCTCGCCGAGGTCTCCGCGGCGCTCGACCTCCCCGAGCAGGGGCGGTACGCGGTCGTCCTCGTCGACGGCGGCCCGGGGGCCGCCTACGCGGGCACCCGCCCCGCCGCCGGACTGCCGGGGCTGCGGATGGTCTGGCACACGGGTGCGGACGTGGAGCTCGGCATCGCGCTGCTCTCGGGCGAGGACGGCGACGGCGGCGCCCTGGACCGGCTCGCCCGGGAGGTCGCCGGACCGCCGGGCGCACGGATCGGCATCAGCTCCGCGGTCGACGGCCTCGCCTCGGTCGGTGACGCGCGCCGCCTCGCCGAGACCGCGCTGCGGGCCTGCCCCGAGGGCGGTGGGACCGTGCTCCTGGACGAGCACCTGCCCGCCGCGCTGGTGGTCTCGGCGCCCGCTCTGGGCGCGGCGCTGGCGGACCGGGTGCTCGGGCCGCTGCTGCGGCTCGACCCCTCCGACCGGGACCTGCTGCTGGACACGCTCGCGGTGTGGCTCGACTGCGGCGGGTCGGCCCAGCGGGCGAGCAGCCGGCTCTACTGCCACCGCAACACCGTGCTCAACCGGCTCCGCCGCTGCGAGCAGCTGACGGGCCGTTCGCTGGCCCGCCCGGCGGACGTCGTCGAGATCTCGCTCGCCCTGACGGCCCGCCGCCTGCTGCGCGTCTGACGGCGGACGCCTTCGCGCCGGGGTGGCGTTCGCGCCCGGCCGGCCCGTTGTGAGCCCGCACAGCACGGCCCCGGACGTGCCGTGCGGGTGCACCGCCGTCGCCTTCCGGGCTGGTCGGCGCCCGGGGCGCGTGGTGCCGTGGCCGTCATGTCGATTCCCCGTGCGCACCACCCGCGCGAACTGGGCCGGGCTTCCGGACTGCTCGCCTTCCACCTGGCACTGATCGCGGTCGGAGCCGTGACGGGCGGCATCGCCGCGCCCGTGCTGTTCCTGCTCACCGCGGCCGACGCCGGTCTGCTGCTGTGGTGCCTGGTGGGCTTCACCACCGCGGGCCGCGGTGTCCGGGGCGCGGACGGCGAGGCGTCGTGAACGGCGGGAGCATCGACGGACACGCCCTGGCGCTCGTCCTGTTCGTGGCCTTCGTGTCCGTGTCGCTGCTGCTGTGCGGGCTCGCGGCCGCGGACTCCGACGACCCCGAGCAGTTCTACACCGGGAGCGCCACCGCCCGGCCGGCGGCGAGCGGTCTGGCCGTGGCCGGCGACTACATCTCGGTCGCCACCCTGCTGAGCACGACCGGGTCGGTCGCGCTGGTGGGATACGACGGCGTCCTCTTCGCCTTCGCCACGGTGCTGTCGCTGACCCTGCTCGCCCTGGTGCTGGCCCGCCCGCTGCGCGGCAGGAACCGTTTCACCCTCGGCGACCTGCTCTCCGAGCGGCTGGGCGAGCGGTCGGTACGCGTCGCCATGGGCGTGGCGGTGCTGGTGACGGTGATGCCGCTGCTGGTCGTCCAGCTGGCCGCGGCGGGCGAGATCATGACGGTGATGCTCGACCTCCCGGGCGACGCCCTGACCGGCTGCACGATCGCCACCGGCGCGCTGATGGTGTGCTTCTCCGCCTCGGGCGGGATGCGGGGCACCGGTTACGTGCAGATCCTCAAGACGGTGGTGCTGGTCGGCGCCGTGCTGCTGCTCGCCGGACTGGTCCTGAGCCGCTTCGGGTGGAGCCCGCCGGCCCTGTGGGACGCGGCGGCCGAGGGCAGCGGGCAGGGGTCGGCGTACGGCACACCGGGTCTCCAGTTCGGCGACTCGGTGACGGGCACCCTGGACCTGATCGGCTTCCACATGACCCTCGCGCTCGGCGCGGCGTGCATGCCGCACGTGATGATGCGGCTCCACCCCGTGCGCAGCGGCCGTCATGTGCGCGCGACCATGGGGTGGGCCGTGGGGGCCGTGGCCCTCGTCTGCGGCGGCGTCGTCGTGGTCGGACTGGGCGCCGCCGCGCTGGTCGGCGCCCCGGCGCTGCGGGCGGCCGACCCGGCCGGCGGCACCGCGCTGCTGATGGTCACGGCCGCCCTGGACCCGGGGGTGGCTCCCGCGCACAGCGTGCTCTTCGCGATCGTGGCCATCGCGGTGTTCGCGACGACCCTGGCCGCCGTCGCCGGCATCGCCGTGGCGGCCGCCGCCTCGGTGGCACACGACCTGGCGCCGTCCGCACGGCGCAGAAGCCGGACCGCGGGGATGCCGGAGACGGGGCGGGCCCGGCGCGCGGTGCTGGCCGTCGGGGCCGTCGCGGTGCTGCTGTCCGTCCTGGCTCAGCACCGCAACCCGCAGATCCTGTTCTCGTTCACGTTCGCGGTCGCCGCCTCGGCGATCGCGCCGGTGGTGCTCTGCGTGCTCTTCGTGCCCGGGACGACCGCGCGCGGGGTGCGCTGGGCGCTGTACGGGACGCCGCTGCTCACCGCGGTGCTGATGGCGGTGTCGCCCGCCACGTCGGGCATCCCCACGGCACTCTTCCCCGGGCACGACTTCCATGTGTTCCCGCTCCAGACGCCGGGGCTGGTGACGATCCCCGCCGGCTTCGCGCTCTGCCTGCTCGGCTCGCGTCTGCGGCGGCGCGGTGACGGGCGGCCCGGACGGTCCCCGGACGGCCCGGCCCACTGGGCAGCCGCACAGCAGCCGGCCGCCGAGCCTGGGAACCGGCCCTGAGCCTGCTCCGGCGCCTGTACGGGGTCGTCGCGGCCGTGTTCTCGTAGCGCCGTCCCACTCCCCTCCGTCCGACTCCGCCGCCGCGCGGAACCGAGGAGCCGTGATGCCCCAACCACCCCCCGACAGCCGTCCGGCCCTGCACGTCGATGCTCTCGACGTGCAGTACGGCCGGGCCGTGACCGCGCTGCACGGTGTGCGGCTCGAGGTGCCCCACGGCGGGGTCGTGGCCCTGCTCGGCGCCAACGGCGCGGGCAAGACGACTCTGCTGCGCGCCGTCTCCGGGACGCTGCGGATGCACCACGGGGCCGTCACCGGCGGCACCGTCCGCTACGGCGACGTGACCCTCGACGGCCGGGACCCGGTCGCCGCCGTGCGCGCCGGTGTGGTGCAGGTGCCGGAGGGCCGGCGGGTGTTCGCCGGGCTCAGCGTCGACGAGAACCTGAAGGCCGGCGGGCTCGGTCTGGGCCGCCGCGCACCGGCCCAGGTGCGCGAGGCCCGGGACCGGGTGTTCGGCCTGTTCCCCCGGCTCGCCGAGCGCACCGCCCAGCGTGCCGGGCTGCTGTCCGGCGGCGAGCAGCAGATGCTCGCCATCGGGCGTGCGCTGATGGCGGCCCCCCGGCTGCTGCTGCTGGACGAGCCGTCGCTCGGGCTCGCCCCGCTGATGGTGGAGCGGATCGCCGAGGTCGTGCGGGAGATCAACGCCCAGGGCACGTCGGTGCTGCTCGTGGAGCAGAACGCGGCGATGGCGCTGGCGCTCGCGGACGAGGCGTACGTCCTCGACGTGGGCGAGGTGCGGCTGTCCGGACCCGCCGCGGAGCTGGCCCGCACGGACGCCGTGCGCCGCCTGTACCTCGGCGAGGACCCGGCGGCCGAGCCGGCCGGAGAGGTGTCCGGAGAGGTCGCCGGCCCGGACGCCGTACGGGCCGTCCCGGCGGCCGGCGGCGAAGGGCAGGGCGCCGCGTGAGCACCACTCCCCCGCCGCCGCTGCACGTCCGCGGCGTCACCGTGCGCTTCGCGGGCCTGACCGCGCTCGACGACGTCTCGTTCACCGTCGCGCCCGGCACCATCCACGCGCTGATCGGCCCCAACGGTGCGGGCAAGTCCACCTGCTTCAACGTCCTGTCGGGTCTGACCCGCCCCGACTCGGGGTCGGTCTGCCTGGGCGAGCGGGAGCTGACGAGCCTGCCGGTCCACAAGATCGCCACGCTCGGCGTCGCCCGGACCTTCCAGAACATCGTGGTCACCGCGGGAACCGTCGGCGACAACCTGATGCTCGGCCGGCACACCCTGTCCCGGGCCGGCTTCGCGGCGAGCGCGCTGCGTCTGCCGCGGGCCGTCCGCGAGCAGCGCGAGCACCGGGCGCGAGCCCGTGAGATCGCCGAACTGACGGGCCTGGGGGCGCTCTTCGACAGCCCCGTGGCCCTGCTCTCCTACGGGGACCGCAAGCGGGTCGAACTGGCCCGTGCGCTCTGCCTCGAACCGCGCGTCCTGCTGCTCGACGAGCCCGTCGCCGGCATGAACGGCGGCGAACGCGCCCGCACCGTCGAGGTCCTGCGCACCGTGCGCGAGGAACTCGGCCTGTCCGTACTGCTGGTGGAGCACGACATGGCACTGGTCATGCGCCTCGCCGAGGACGTGACCGTCCTCGACTTCGGGCGCCGGATCGCCGCGGGGGCACCCGATGTCGTGCAGGCCGACCCGGAGGTCCGCCGCGCCTATCTCGGCGCCCCCGCCACCGAGGAGCGAACCCCATGAACACCGTGCTCGACATCGTGCTGAACGGGCTGGCCCTCGGCTCGGTCTACGCCCTCGTGGCGCTCGGCTTCGTCATCATCTTCAAGGCCTCGGGCGTGATGAACTTCGCCCACGGCTCCCTGCTGCTGCTCGGCGGCTACCTGACCGCGGTCCTGCACGAGCACATCGGCTTCGCGGGCGCGCTGGCGGTCGCGGTGCTGACCACGGCCGCGGTGGCCGGGCTGGTGGACCGGGTGCTGCTGCGGCGGCTCGGCACCGATCCGCACACCGCGCACGTGCTGACCATCCTGACGATCGGTGTGGACATCGTCCTGATGACCGATCTGGCCCGCCGGATCGGCGGTGACCTGCTGTCCCTGGGCGACCCGTGGGGCGGCTCGGTGGCCACGTTCGGCTCGGTGACCGTCGCCCACAGCAGGATCGCGGCGATCGTCACCTCGGTCCTGGTGATCGGCGCCGTGTTCGCCCTGTTCCGGTACACCGGCTGGGGCCTGTCGCTGCGGGCGGCGGCCGAGGACCGGGAGGCGGCGGCCCTGATGGGCATCCGTCTGACCCGCATCCGCACGCTCTCCTGGTGCCTGGCGGGGCTGCTCGCCGCGCTCGCCGCGGTGTTCCTCGCCGCGTTCCCGGCGCCCGGCCTGGAGCGCACCACGGGGCAGATCGCGCTGAAGGCGTTCCCCGCGGCCATCCTCGGCGGGATGACGTCACCCCCGGGGGCGCTCGCCGGAAGCCTGCTGATCGGGGTCACCGAGGCCGTCGTCGCGGGCTACCAGTCCGAACTGTCCGTTCTCGGCGACGGGTTCGGCGACGTCGCCCCGTACGCCGTGATGGTCCTGGTCCTGCTGGTGCGGCCGGCCGGACTGTTCGGCGCGAAGGAGGCCGTCCGTGTCTGACCGCATCGTGAAGGCCGCGGGCCTGGTCCTGCTCTGTGTGCTTCCGCTCTACGTCGACGCCTTCTGGCTCCAGGTGGGCCTCTTCGCGATGGCGGCCGCCATCGGCGCCGTCGGGCTGAACGTGCTCTCGGGCACCGCCGGCCAGCTCTCCCTCGGCCACGCCTTCTTCCTCGCCGTCGGCGCCTACGGGTACGTGTGGCTGGCGGGCGAGCCCGGGCCCGGCCTGCCGCCCTCCGTGGCCATGGTCCTCGCGGTGGTGCTGGCCGGTGTCGCGGGCGGGCTGTTCAGCCCGGTCGCCGCCCGGGTGCGCGGTGTCTACCTCGGAGTGGCCACGCTGGCGCTGGTGTTCATCGGCCACCATGTGATGCTGAGCGCGGAGCCGGTCACCGGCGGCTTCAACGGCCGCTCGGTGCCGCCGATGGAGATCGGCGGCTTCACCTTCGCCGCCACCGATCCCGAACTGGTCGTCCTCGGTGTGCCGTTCGGCGCCGAGGAACGGCTGTGGTACCTCGGCATCGCGCTTCTCGCGCTCACCTGGTTCACCGCCCGCGGCATCCTGCGCGGCCGCCCCGGACGGGCGCTCACCGCACTGCGCGACAGCGAGACGGCCGCGGCCGTGATGGGTGTCTCCCTCGCCCGGCACCGCTCGTCCGCGTTCGTCCTGTCGTCGATGTACGCGGGCCTCGCCGGAGTCCTGCTCGCCCTCGCGTTCCGGCGGATCGTGCCCGACTACTTCGGGCTCGCCCTGTCCATCGACTATCTCGCGATGATCGTCATCGGCGGTCTCGGCTCGGTGGCGGGCGCCACCGCCGGCGCGGTGTTCGTCACCGCGCTGCCGCTGCTGATGGCCCGGTACGCCGACCAGCTTCCCCTGGTCGCCGCGCCGGGGGCCCCGGGTCATGCCGTGGGTCCGACCGAGGCGTCCCGCTACCTCTACGGCGTGGCGATCATCCTCATCCTGCTCTTCGCCCCCGACGGCCTGCACGGTCTCGCCCGCAGGGCACGGCAGCGCCTGCGCCGCGGCTCCTCCCGGGCTCCGTCGCCCGCCGCTGCCGAACCGTCCGCATCCTCCGGCCCCGCCGCCCGACCCAAGGAGCACATCTCGTGAACCGCACCGCAAGAACCGCCATCGCCGTCTCCTGCGCGACCTTCGTGATCGCAGGCGCCGGATGCAGCACCAAGTCGGGTGGCAGCTCGACCGACGACGCCGGAGCAGACGGGGTCAAGGGCGGCCCCGGGGTCACGGCGGACGCCATCACCCTGGGCGCGCTCACCGACCTCAGCGGCCCCTACGCCACCCTCGGCAAGAGCATCGTGCAGGCACAGCAGATGTGGGCGGACGAGGTCAACGCGCAGGGCGGCATCTGCGGCCGCAAGGTGTCGATCACCGTCAAGGACCACGGCTACGACGTGCAGAAGGCGGTCTCGGCCTACACCGAGATCTCGCCGTCGGTGGTCGCCCTGCCACAGGTGATCGGGTCGCCCGTGGTCGCGGGTCTGCTGGACGACATCCAGCGCGACAAGGTGCTCACCTTCCCGCAGGCGTGGGCCGCCTCGCTGCTCGGCAAGGACGCCGTGCAGGTGCTCGGCACGACGTACGACATCGACATGATCAGCGCCGTCGACTTCCTGACCCGTACCAAGGGCGTCGCGAAGGGGGACAAGATCGGCCACGTGTACTTCGAGGGCGACTACGGCTCCAACGCCCTGGAGGGCTCCACCTGGGCGGCCGGCAAGGCCGGCGTCACGGTGGTCGGGCAGAAGATCAAGGCGACCGACACCGATCTGTCGGCCCAGGTCACCGCGTTGCGCAAGGAGGGCGTCAAGGCCGTGCTGATCAGCGCCGGTCCGGCGCAGACAGCCTCCCTGGTGGGCGTCGCCGCCTCCCGCGGCATGAAGGTGCCGGTGGTCACGAGCGCGCCGGGCTTCGCGCCGCAGCTGATGGAGACGCCCGCCGAGCCCGCCCTGGCCGCGATGCTCCATGTCGTCAGCGCCGCCCCGCCGGTCAGCTCGGACCTGCCGGCGGTGAAGAAGATGGTGGCCGACTACACGAAGAAGTACCCGGGCTCGCCCGTCGACTCGGGCGTGCTGTCCGGCTACAACGCGGCCCAGCTGATGGCGGCGGACCTCAAGGCCGCGTGCACGGCGAAGGACCTGAGCCGTGAGGGCCTGGTCAAGGCGCACCGGTCCCAGTCGGCGGTGGACACCGGCCTCGGCACGCCGCAGAACTTCTCGGACGTGACGCGCCCGGCGACGTACCACACGTACATCACCAAGCCGGACAAGAAGGCGACCGGGGGGACCGTCCTGGTGGAGGACGCCCACGAACTGCCCGCGTCCAAGGAGTACATCGAGTCCCGCGGCTGACAGCCGCCCCGGGCCGCTGCCCCGGTGTCCCGCTCCTGAGGGAGCGGGACACCGGGGCAGCTCCATGTGCCCCCACGGCGCGGGCGCGGTACGGCCTCGCGGGCCGGCGCGGGTGGGATTCCGGGGCGGGCGCGGTGCGCCCGTGGGCTACGGGTGCGCGGGCCGAGGCGCGGGTGCGGTGCGCCCCGCGGATTGCGGGTGCGGGCTGGGTCCGCCCCGTGGGTTGCGGGCGCGGGTCCGGTGCCTCCGCGCGGGCACAGGTGCGGGCTCGGTCCGCCCCGTGGCTTGCGGGTGCGGGCTCGGTCCGCCCGTGCGGCGAGTGAGCCGAAGGGGCGCGGGCGGTGCCGAAAGGGAGAGCGCGCGGAGGTCCCGAGGAACGAGGGACCGAGCACGGTCGACCGTCGGCACCGTCTTGAGCGCCCCGGAGGCGAACCGAGCCACCGAAAAAGCGTCAGCCCTGGCCCGGGAGGGCGTCGCCGGCGACCGCGGTGGTGTCGCCCGCGAGGTCGGTGGGGAGGGTGTCGATCCGGCTGAGAGCGTCCCCGGTGTTCAACGCCTCGTCGAGGGTGCCGGCCTGGGCCGCGGGCGGCGGGCTGACGGCGGCGATCACCGCGCCGGTGGCGAAGGACATGACGGCAAGGATGCTGCGCTTCTTCATGCCCCGTTCAACTGCGTCGGGGGCGCCGGGGACACGGGTTCCGCCCGGCGAACCGCGAGCGTTCGCGTCGGCGCAGGTCATGCGCCCGTGACGGCCGGGAATGATCTGGGCGGGCCCGCTCCGCGGGGGTTACGGTGCTGGCGTGCGCCTCCCGTCCGGGAGGGCCGTGCGGCGACGGAGGGGGACGTCCATGCAACCGGCGGCACGGGCCGTAGGCGCGGTGAACGGGCTCACGGCCCGCTGGGCGGCCTCCGCGGACGGTGACGACGCGGTCTTCTCCGCGCCCGGCGTGTGGCCGCTCCTCGCGCTGCTGTGCGACGCCGCGGACGAGCGTGCCGGAGCGGGGCTGGAGGAGGCCGCCGGCGTGCGCCGGGGCGAAGCGGCGCACGCAGCGCGGGAGCTGACGGCGGCTCTGGCGGGGGTGCGGGGTCTGCGGTCGGCGACCGGCCTGTGGGCCGCGGAGGGCCTGCCGCTGCGTCCGGGGTGGGTGGCGGGTCTCCCGGCGGACGTGCTGGGCCGGCTGACGGGTGACCCGGTGGCGGACGGCGCGGCTCTGGACGCCTGGGCGGCCGACCGCACGGGCGGGATGATCCGTTCGATGCCGCCGGTCCTGTCGGGGCGGACGCGCCTGCTGCTCGCCGCCGCGCAGGCGGTGCGCACGCGGTGGCTCCAGGGGTTCCGCGAGACCCGGCTGGCGCCGTCGGCCGGACCGTGGGCGGGCACGGCGTGTGCGGGGCTCGTCAGGACGACATCGCTGCCCGCCGCTCTCGGGGTGGCCGCGACCGGAGCGGGGCCGGTGTCCGTGCTCAGGGTGCTGGGCGACGCGGGGGTCGACGTCCATCTGCTGCTCGGCGAGGAGGGCATGGCGCCGGGCGCGGTGCTGGACGGCGGTGTCGGCGTGCTCACGGGGCGGTGGACGGCTGTTCCGGGCGACCGGCTGCCGGTCGGCGAGGCGGGTCCCGGGGTGGTCGTCGGGTCGGCCGCGGCGGTGCGGCCGGACGCGCAACTGCATGCCCTGGTCGTGCCGTTCCGGCTGCGCGCGGAGCACGACCTGCTGAAGCAGGAGGCGCTGGCGGGGCTCTCGGCCGCCCTCGGCGGGGGCGGGTGCTTCCCCGGGATCAGCCCGCGCCCCCTGGCACTCGACGCGGCGGCGCAGTCGGCGATGGCCGTGTTCGGCGCCGAGGGCTTCGAGACGGCGTCGGTCTCCGCCGTCGGTTCCCGGACGGGCGGCGCCGCGGCGTCGGCGCGCCATGTGGTGCGGCGGGTGGAGGCGGTCTACGACCGGCCGTTCGGGTTTCTCACGGTGCACCGCGCCTCGGGCCTGGCGCTGTCCGCCGGCTGGGTGAACCGGCCGGTGCCGTACGCCGTGCCCGGGCGGGGCGTCTGAGCGAAGGTCCCCGCGGGCGGGCGCCGTGGCGTCCGCCCGCGGGGGCTGCTCACATGCTGGCGCGCAGTGCGGCCGTGTGCTCGCGCACCTCGTCCTGGCCGAGGTACGCGTCGGTGTACTCGAAGTCCCGCAGCGTGCCGGGCTTGCGGGCCAGGAAGCCGGTGCGCACGAAGTCGTCGCCGGCCACCGCGTTGAGGAGCCAGTTGGTGAGCACGCGGGTCTTCGCCACGCCCGTCCGTACGGCGCCCCAGTGGTAGCCGCGGGCCACGGCCTGGGCGGGCAGTCCGCGGAGTTCGATGCCGAGCGGCTTGGAGACGGCGTCCTTGCCGCCCAGGTCGACGACGAGCCCCAGGTCCTTGTGCACGTACGGTTCGAGCGGCTTGCCCCGCAGGGACGCGATCACGTTGGCCGCCGCCTTGCGGCCCTGGCGCATGGCGTGCTGGGCGGTGGGCGGGCAGACCGCGCCGTCGCCCTTCACGAGGTCGGGCACGGCAGCCGCGTCGCCGAGGGCGAAGACCCCGTCCGCGCCGGGCACGGTCATGTCGGGACGTACCAGCAGGCGTCCCTTGACGGTCTCGGTGCCGAGGGTCGCCATCAGCGGGCTCGCCGCCACGCCCGCGGTCCAGATGAGCGTGCGGCACGGCAGTTCGCGGCCGTCGGTGAAGGTGACGGACTCGGCACCGGCCTTGGCGACGGAGACGCCGAGCGAGACCTCGATGCCGCGCCGGTGGAGGATGTCGAGGGCGACGGCGCCGAGCCGGTCGCCGAGTTCGGGCATCAGCTTCGGGGCGATGTCGATCAGGTGCCACTTGATCTGGCGGGGGTCGAGCCTCGGGTAGCGCTTGACGGCGGCGGTGGTGAGGCGCTGGAGGCAGGCCGCCGTCTCGGTCCCCGCGTATCCGCCGCCGACGACCACGAACTGGAGCCGGGACGCGCGTTCGGCCTCGTCGTGGCTGGCGTCGGCGATGTCGAGCTGGGCGATCACGTGGTCGCGGATGTAGGCGGCTTCGGCGAGGGTCTTCATCCCGCGCGCGTGTTCGACCAGTCCGGGGATGTCGAAGGTCCTGGTGATGCTGCCGGGCGCGAGGACCAGGTGGTCGTAGCGCTGGGCGACCGTCTCCCCGGTGATCTTGCGCACGACGACGGCCTTGGCGGCGGTGTCGATGCCGATGGCGCCGCCGGGGACGATGCGGGTGCGGTGGCGGGTGCTGCGCCGCAGGGACAGGGCGACCGACTGGGGGGTCAGGACGCCGGCCGCGACCTGGGGCAGCAGCGGCAGGTAGAGCTGGTAGGAGAACGGCGTCACCAGGAGGATCTCGGCTTCCCCTGGGGAGAGTTCGCGTTCCAGGCGGCGTACGCACTCGACCCCGGCGAAGCCGGCGCCCACCACGAGAATCGTCGGTCGTGCCACGGTTTCTGTGTCCCTTCTGCGACGGTGAGGTCTCCTCGCCGGCTGCGGTGTCTCTCCCCGTCCCGCCGGCCCGGGGACCGCGGGGCGGGCCTTGGGGCGAGCCGCCAGCACGACGATTCTCCGCCAGCACGCGCCTCGCTGCCTGCCCAGACGCCCGGGTGCCCGCTGCGGGGGCCGCCATGCCCCTCCGCGCCACCTGATCGCATCGATGCACCACCCCTGTGCGCCGACAAGGGGGCCGGTGCCCTCTGTGATCACGAGCGTGGCCTGATTACGCTGCGCCGGAAGGGTCTACTTCTAGCCATGGAGCATTCGTGGAACTCAAGCGTCGCAAGCCGTACGTGCTCGACCCGCAGGCCGATCCGGTCGCCCAGGCGCGGGAGTTGCGCGCACTCGGACCGCTGGTCGCCGTCGAATTGCCGGGCGGGGTCGCGGCCTGGTCGGCGACGGATCTGGCGACGGCGCAGCGGGTGCTGGCCCATGAGGACCTCACCAAGGACGCGGCCCACTGGCCGGATCTGGTGGAGGGACGGATACCGGACGACTGGGAGCTGATCGCCGTGGTGCGCGGCGCGGCGATGCTCCATCAGGGGGGTGACGAGCACCGAAGACTCCGGGGGCTGGCGAGTGCCGCGTTCACCCGTGCGCCGATCGAGGCGATGCGGCCGCGGGTGGCGGAGATCGCGCGGGAGCTGCTGGACGCGGCCGACCCCGGCGACGGCGGGGTGGTGGATCTGCGGGAGAGCTACGCCTATCCCCTGCCGGTGCGGGTGGTCTGCGAGCTGCTCGGGGTGCCCGACACGGCCGTGTCGGAGCTGCGGGAGCGCTTCGAACGGCTGGTCACCCCGAGTGCGCCGGGCGACGGCGGGAACATCCAGGAGGCCGTGGGGGCGATCTACGCCTCGCTCGGCGCGCTGATCCAGGTCAAGCGGGCCGCGCCGGGCGACGATCTGACCACGGCGCTGATCCAGGCCCGTGACGACGAGGACCGGCTGAGCGAGCAGGAGCTGGTGGAAACCCTGTTCCTCATCATGATCGCGGGTCACGAGACGAGCATCCACGCCATCACCAACACGGTGCACGCCCTGCTGGACGACCCGGCGGCGCTGGAGCGGGTGCTGGCGTCCGACGCCCCCGGCAAGTGGGCGGACGCCGCGGAGGAGGGGCTGCGCTTCTCCTCGCCGGTGCCGCACGCGCTGATGCGCTACGCCGTCAGGGACACCGAGATCGCCGGTGTGCGGGTGGCCCAGGGGGATCCCGTGATCGCCAGCCTGTTCACGGTGGGCCGGGACCCGGGGCGGCACCGCGATCCCGAGCGCTTCGACCACACCCGGTCCACCCGCCGCGACCACGCCGCCTTCGGTTTCGGAGCCCATTACTGCCTGGGCGCGCGGCTGGCCCGGCTGGAGATCGAGGTCGCCCTCGGCACGCTGTTCGAGCGCTTCCCCGATCTGGCTCCCGCGGACGCGTCGTTCGGCTCGGACCGTTACGCGTCCATCCCGATCCAGGGGCTGCGCACCCTGCCGGTGCGGTTGCGCGCCTCGGCTCGGGTGAGCGGCTGACGGGGCCGGGAGGCGGGACAGCCGGCGGAGGACGGCCGGGACGGGGAAATCTCCTCGTGATCCAGACCTCCTGCTGGCAGATCTCGGGTCCGTGACTGACGAACCGCCACGGGCCCGAAGGACCCCGCCTCCCCCGTGTCCACGGGCCCGCCCGGTCCGCCCCCGGCGGGCCCCGGGCAGCCCGGTGGACGCCGGGTGTCAGACCGGGGCCGGGTCCGTGCCGTCCGCCGCGGCCGGGCGGCGGCGGACGCGGGCGGCCAGGACGGCGACGTCGTCCTCGGCGTGCTCCGCGTCGCACCGCGCGAGGACCGCGTCGAGGAGTTCCTCGGCCCCGATGCCCGGCGTCGTCCACCGCCCGGTGAGCCGCGCCAGCGAGGCGTCGATGTCCTCGTCCCTTCGCTCCACGAGTCCGTCCGTGAAGAGCAGCAGCGTCTCCCCGCCGGACAGCCGCCGGGTGACGGCCTCGTACCCGCCGACGCCGGTGCCGAGCGGCGGCCCGACCGGCACGGGCACCAGCCGCGCCTCGCCGTCCGGTGTGAAGAGGACGGGGGGCAGGTGCCCGGCGCCGGTGAAGGTGGCCGTGGAGCGGGCCGGGTCCACGCGGACGAGCAGGCAGGTGGCCGGCCGGCGCTCGGCCGTGGCCGCCATGGTGGCGTCGAGATGGCGCAGGACCCGGTGGGGCGGAAGGTCGGCGGAGGCGACGTAGCGCAGGGCCGAGCGGTAGGCGTTCATGTCGACGGCCGCGTCGACGCCGTGGCCCATCACGTCCCCCACCACGAGCAAAGTGCGCCCGAAGTGGAGGCGGACGGTCTCGAACCAGTCGCCGCCGACCAGGCTGCCCCGCCCCGAGGGCAGGTAGCGGGTGGCGAGCTCCAGGTTCGGGTGCGGGCGGCCGGGCTCGGCCAGCAGGGCGCGCTGGAGGTCGAGTGCGGTGCCGCGGGCGGCGGCGTGGGAGCGCGCGTGGACGATCAGCAGGGCGGTGAGCCGGGCCGCGTGCCGCAGGATGTCCGTCTCGTCGCGGCTGAAGCCCCGGCCCGCACGGGCGGCGAGCAGCATCCCCTGGACCTGTCCGTGGGCGCGCATCGGCAGACACAGGCAGGCCGGAGCGGTGCGGCCTCGCGCCGGCCGGGCGTCCGGGGCGTCGAGCAGCGCGGCGCGCCCCCGGACGGCGGCGCGCTCCGGGGCGTCCGCGGCCCGGGGCACGCCGCCGGATCCGGCCGGGGGCAGGACGTCAACCGCGACGGCGTCGCACAGGCCGGGGCAGAGGAAGCGGGCGAGCTCCTCGCACAGGGTGCGCTCGTCGAGGGCGGTGCCGATGGCGTCCAGCGCCTGCTCGGCCGCCCACAGGCGGGCCCGTGTCCGCTCCCGCCGCCCGTGCATCCGGAACAAGGCCACCTCCCTGCGCGGTCCTCCTTCGACGTCAGCACACCGGCGTCGTACCCGCACGGCGGGCATGGGCCCCGGCCCCGTCAGTCCGGTCAGCCCCGTCAGTCCGTCAGGCCGGTGCCAGCACGATCCACACCTGGCCGGGGGCGAAGGTCATCCGCTCGCCCCGGCCGGTGATGAAGACCGTGTCCCCCGCCGCGGTCCGCCGCTCCCACCGCGTGTCGTACGCGCGACCGTCGCGCAGCACCAGGGCCCGCCCGGACCCGACGGTCTCCGTGTACGGCGTGACGCCGCCGAAGCGGTCGCCGAACTCGGAGGGGCGGATGGTCGTGTACTGCACGACCACGGTGGCCGGGGCGAGCGGCCCGCCGTCCGTGGTGGCCGCCGGAATGCCGTCCATGGCGACGCGCCAGCCCTTGTCGACGGCGGACCAGGTGAAGCCGTAGCGGGCGGACGGGTAGCGCACGGTGTACGCGGTGGCCGGGCGGCCCTCCTCGGGCGCGGGGCCGAAGCGCAGCCCGATGTCGGAGGCGGCACCGGCGTCGCCCGCCGCGGCGAGGGCGCGCTCGGGACGCAGGTAGAGGTTGTGGGGGGCGGGCCGGTCACCGCCGCGCTCGTACGCCTTCGGTGCGCGGCCGGGGGGCACGGCCTCCACGGGGGCGGCGTCGATCAGCGGGCGCAGGGCCGACTGCGCACCGGAGTAGGCGAGGGCCGGCCGGTCGAACTGACGCAGCAGTTCGAGGTCCGACTCCCGGGCACTGCGCACCGGGCCGACGCGGGGCGGCAGCCGGGACGAGAACACGGCGAGGATCCGGGTGAGACCCGCCTCGACCTGCTCGACGTAGACGAGGTCGGCGGAGCCGAGTCCGGTGTGGGGCCGGGCGGGGCGCACGTTGTCGATCTTGACGGCGAGGACCGGTCGCCCCTGCCGGGCCGGCAGGCCGGTGAAGTACGAGACGTCCTGCTGCGCGCTGCGCGTGCCGGACGGTGCCGGCGCCGGAGCGCCGCCGGAGCATCCGGTCACCAGCCCCAGTGCGAGGGCCGCGGCCGTGCACACGGCGACGGCGGATCCTGTGCGTCGTGCGGCCCGTCCGCCCATGCGGCGTCTCCTGTCTCTCGCGGTCGTCGACGGCTCGTGCGGCCGCGGCCGGCGGTCCGGCACGCGGTGGGTCACGCGTGTGCTCCGGCAGGCCGGCGCCGGGCGCCCTGCCGGCGTCCGTTCTCCCGGGTGCCGTGCAGTGCGAACGCCGCGTTGACCAGCGCGACATGGCTGAACGCCTGCGGGGTGTTGCCGAGTTGCCGGCGGACCGCGGGGTCCCACTCCT
This sequence comes from Streptomyces genisteinicus, assembly GCF_014489615.1. Classification (GTDB taxonomy): domain Bacteria; phylum Actinomycetota; class Actinomycetes; order Streptomycetales; family Streptomycetaceae; genus Streptomyces; species Streptomyces genisteinicus. The sequence goes on along the minus strand of NZ_CP060825.1, from coordinate 7,377,321 downwards.
CGGCGAGCAGTCCCACGTCGTTGCGGACGTCCAGCACCCGTTCGAAGACGTCGCGCGCCTCGCGGCGCCTCCCGGTGAGCGCGAGGGCGTCGGCGAACCAGAACGAGCAGGCGAGGAACGTCCCTTCGCCCCCGGTGAGTCCGTCCACCTCGTGCACCGGCCCCGCGTCCGAGGAGTAGCGGCGCAGGAATCCGTCCTCGCCCAGGCCGCGCACCGCTTCGATGGTCCCCAGCAGCCGGGGGTCGTCGGGGCGCAGGAACCCGAGGCGCGGCAGCAGCAGCGCCGAGGCGTCGACCTGCCGGGAGCCGTAGTGCTGGACGAAGGTGGAGCGCTCGTCGTCCCAGCCGCGCCGGCAGACCTCCTCGGCGATCTCCCCGCGCATCGCCCGCCACCGGTCGGCCGACCCGCGCAGCCCGGCGACGCGGGCCATCCGCAGGGCGCGGTCGGCGGCGACCCAGGACATGACCTTGGAGTGGACGAAGTGGCGTCGCGGGCCGCGGACTTCCCAGAATCCGGCGTCGGGTTCGGTCCAGTGCCTGCCCAGGTGGTCCATGAACGAGGCGATCAGGGCCCAGACATGGCGGTCGATGGGCACGTCGGCGCGCATCGCGGAGTAGACGGTGTTGACGACCTCGCCGTAGACGTCGAGCTGGAGCTGTCCGACGGCGGCGTTGCCGAAGCGCACCGGCTGCGATCCCTCGTAGCCGGCGAGCCACTCGGCGCTGCTCTCGGGGAGCCGGCGCTGGCCGCCGACGCCGTACAGCGGCTGGAGGTCGGCCGGTTCCCCGGCGACGGCGCGGACCAGCCAGTCCTTCCAGGCCACCGCCTCCTCGCGGTAGCCGCTGCGCAGCAGGCAGGAGAGCGTGAAGGTGGAGTCGCGGAGCCAGCAGAAGCGGTAGTCCCAGTTGCGTTCGCCCCCGAGGTCCTCCGGGACGGACGAGGTGACCGCGGCGACGATCCCGCCGGTGGGGGCGTAGGTGAGCGCCTTGAGGGTGATCAGGGACCGCATGACGGCCTCGGAGAACGGTCCGCGATAGCGGCAGTTCGCGGCCCAGGAGCTCCAGAAGCCGAGCGTCTGATCCAGGGCGGCGGCCGGGTCCGTGGACATGTCCGGCGGGATGTGCGACGGGCTCCAGCCGAGGACGAAGGAGATCCGCGCCCCGGCGGGCACGGTGAACCGTGCCGAGGTGCATCTTCTGCTGACGTCGGTGCCGAGGGTGCGGTCGCAGTGGAGGAACGCGGAGTCCGGGCCGGCGACGGCTGCCGCCGTGCGGGCGTCCACGCTCCAGGTCCACGGCACGATGCGGCCGTTGTCGAAGCGGAGCCTCAGGTCGCTGCCCATCTCCACACGCCCGGACAGCCCTTCCACGACGCGGACGACCAGCGGCCCCGAGCCGCGGGAGGGCATGAAGTCGGTCAGCCGCACGGCTCCGGCGGTGGTCTCCCACACGGTGTCCAGGACGAGGGTGTCCCCGCGGTAGGCGCGGCGGGTGCAGCGGGGCCGGCCGGCGGGGCCGATCCACCAGTGGCCGTTCTCCTCGTCGCCGAGCAGCGCCGCGAAGCAGGCGGGGGAATCGAAGCGGGGTGCGCACATCCAGTCGATCGACCCGTCGGCGCCGACGAGTGCCGCGGTCTCCCGGTCGCCGATCAGGGCGTAGTCCTCGATTCGCCCGGCCATAGCCGGAATTCTAGTCCCGTCGGCGTCGTCCGCGCCGCTCGGCGCGGACGGCGACCGGCCCGTTTGACCCTCCGCGAGCGGCGGCAGCATCATGAAATGGCCGAGTGCACCGGCCGGTGCACGGGCCGGCTCCGCCGGAGGCGATCGCCTTGGTCAGTCATCCGCTGCGCCGGGCCACGGACCGCGTCCCCGCGGGGACCCCGTCCGCCGCTCCGGGCCCCGCCCCCTCGCGTCCCGCGGTCTCCCTCGTGGTGCCGGTGCGCGGTGACGCGCGTGGGGCGTCCTGGCTCCTGGAGCAAGTGCCGGAGTGCGTCGAGGAGATCGTGCTGGTCGGCGGGGCCCGGGCGCTGGAGCGGGTCCGGGTGCCCGCGGCCGTGACGGCGGGTGTGCGCAGGGTCGAGCAGCCGGGCGGGGGCACGGGCGACGTCCCGCACGCCGGGATGCTCGCGGCCTGCGGGGAGCGGGTGGTGCTCATCGCGTCGAACGGGAGCATGTCGCCGAAGGACGTCCCGCACTACCTGCACTACCTGGACAGCGGGTACGACTTCGTCAAGGGGTCGCGCTTCATCGCGGGCGGTTGCAGTGCGGGGTATCCGCTGGTCCGCAGGGCCGGGCACGTGGTGCTGCTGTTCCTCGCCCGCCGGCTGTACGGCCAGCGGCTGACCGATCTGTGGTTCGGCTTCTGCGCCTTCCGCCGGGAGTTCGTCCCGGTGCTGGAGCTGCGGCCCGACGGTGTGGAGCTGGGTGCGGAGATGGTCGTCCACGCCCTGCACTACGGCCTGCGGGTCGCGGAGGTCCCGGGCAGGGAGCGCACACGCCCTCCGGAGGCGGTGCGGGCGGCGACCTTCCGGGACGGCGCGCGGATCCTCGGGACGATGCTGCGCGAGCGCCCCCGGACGGCGCTGCCGCGTCTGGTGCGGCTGCTCCCGGCCCGGTCCCGGCCCGGCCCGGGCCCGGAGGCGGTGCGGCGCGGCGTCGACTCCGCGCCACCGCCGGGCGGCGGGGCGTGAGCGCCGGCCGGTGGCCCGGAGCCGCACGGAAAGCGGCGTCATTGACGCTCGGAAAACGATGGGTTTAGGCTGAATTCCAGGCTTCTGTGCCGTACGGGGCCCGCTGCGACCGGGCCCGGTACGCCGGACAGGAGCGGACCGGGAAGGGGTACCGGATGCCCTCACAGCAGGTCGGCCGCGTCGCGGCGCCGTCGGGCCCCCACCCGCTGCGCCGGGTGACCGACTGGCCCTCGCCGCCCGCCGCCGCCCGCCGCCCCGCGTCCCCGCATCCCGCGCGGCGGGCCACCGACCGCGTCCGCCTCGCGGCCGCCCGTGCGCGTCCGGCGTCCCGCCGCCGGTGCCCGGCGGCACGGCGGCGCCGCTCCCGTCAGGTCGGAGCCCGTTCCTCCCGCGGCCGCCGGACCGACGATCCCGACGGCTGTCCAGCCCCGCCCCCCGGACGTCCGCGCCATCCCGGGCGCCCTGGCCCCGGCGGCCCGGCGCGGCGGGGCGGCGTGCCCGCCGCCGGGCCGGAGCCCGCGCACCCGCGGGGTGGGTCCCATGTCCGCTGACCGGGCCGAGCCGCGGGTGCTGCTGCTGACCTGCGGGCCCCTCGACGGCCCCGAGACCCCCGGCACCGAGCTCGCCCGCGAACTGCTCCTCACCGTGCCGGACGTCGAGTACGCCTGGTTCCGGCGCTGGTGGGGCAGGGCCCGGAACGCCGGAGACGCGCCCGGCGGGCAGAGCGTGTCCGTGGTGAGCCGCGAGGGCGCGCCGTCCGCCGCGGTGCGCCTCCAGATCCTGGCGGCGGCGGCCCTGTCGGCGCGGCGGGCCGGTCTGGTGCACGCCGTGCTGCCCGTCGGGCCCGGCTTCGCGGCGTTCTCCCGGCTGTGGCCCAGGGTCGCGGGCAGCCGTCCCGTGCTGCACACGGTTCCCGCCGCCGTCGACCCCGCCGCGCTCGCCGGCTGCCGGCCGCTGGGCCGGACGGTCGCCCTGTCGGAGGCGACCGCCCAGCAGCTGACGAAGGCCGGGTTCGGGCCCGTGCGGGTGGTGAACCCCTCGGTCCGGCTGGACCTCTGGCCCGTGCGGCGGCGGCAGGAGCGCACCCCGCCCATGGTGCTCGCGATCGGCGACGGCGGCACCGAGGAGGCCATGCTGTCGGCCGGGGTGGCGGCCCGGGCGGGGGCCGACTTCCAACTGGTGCTCGCGCTGGCGGAGGACGGCCCGGGCGGCGCGGAAGGCCCCCGGCCGCCGGAGGACCTGCTGCGCGGGATCGCCGCGCGCGAGGGGCTGCTCGACATGGAGGTGCTGCGGCACGTCGGGGACCTCCCGGGGCTGCTCGCGGCGGCGGACGTGCTGCTGTACGTGCCCCGGCGGATGACCGGGCGCGCGGACGTGCCGCCGATGGTGCTGCGGGCCCTGGCGACCGGCCGGCCGGTCATCCTCAGCGATCTGCCGCAGTTCTCCGCCCTGAGCGACACGGTGCTGCGCACCCCCGCGGCCGACCCCCATCACACCGGTCATCTGCTGCGCCAGCTGCTGGACCGGCCCTGGTGGTGGGACCGGGTCGCCGAGCGCGGCCGCGCCACGGCCGACGCGCGGTTCGGTGCCGGCCGGTCCGCCGCCGCCTACACCCGGCTCTACCGCGAACTGCTGGGCTGAGGACCCGGCCGCGGGCGGCGCACCGCGCGCAGCAGGACCATCCCGTCGTCCCCGTAGTCGGGCAGGGTCGGGTCCCTGGGCACGCGGGCCAGGCGCAGGTGCCCGGTGTGGGGGGCGAAGGCCGCGCGCACCTCGGCGGTGCCGACCGGGAAGGCCGGCCACACGGGTCCGGAGCCGATGCGGTAGCTCGGCATCCGGGCCATGAAGGCGGCGACCAGCAGCCCGCCGGGCCGGACCTGGTGGACGAAGTCGCGGCACAGGCGGGCGAATTCCTCCGCGCTCTCGGTGACGCTCTCGGCGACGAACGTCATCGACGCGAGGCCGTAGCGGCCCTCCGGAGCGGTGGACAGGTCTCCCGCGACGACTCTGACCCCGGCCAGCGCCGCGTCGAGCCGGGGCGGCAGCGCCGGGTCGAGGCTCCGGCACAGCGCGTAGAACGCCTCCCAGCCGGGGTCGACCGGCCCGGTCAGCTGCGAGCGGAGGTACGCGCGGCCCGCCGCGCCCGGCTCCAGTGCGTCGATGCGGCGGCAGGCCCCCGCGGCGACCATCAGCGGATAGAGGTTGGGACCTGCGCCGCACTCGACGGAGGCGGCCACCGAGCCGGGCGGCAGCGTCCGGTAGAAGGCGGCGTGGTGCCGGACGACGGCCGCGTCGCACGGGTGGAGGTCGCGGTAGTTCTCCCGGAGGTAGTCGTCGACGGGCCAGCGGTCCCAGTCGGCGTCCGCGTTGCGGCGCACGGCGCCGGGCGCGCCGCCGGCGCGGGGTCCGGTCACCGCGGCTGCCCGCCCGGCGCCGGGCGCCCCGCCCGGACGGGCGCCAGGGGGTCGCCGCCGGGGCCGGGGCGCCGCTTGAGCGGGAAGCGGTCGGTCAGCGCCGTGAGCACCTCGTTCAGTTCGTCGATCTCCTCGTCGGTGTTCAGCGCGGTCATCTGGACGCGGAAGCCCACCTGGTCGTGCGGGACCAGCGGGTAGGCGGCGAGTGTGACGTAGATGCCGCGGTGCCAGAGGAAGTCGCCGACGGCGTCGAGGTCGCTGTGGTCGTCGAGGGGGATCTCGATGATCGGCAGTCCGTCGGTGTTGGGCGTGGCGAGCCCCAGGCCCCGGACGTGGTCCAGCACCCGGGCGGTCTTGCGGTGGAGTTCCGCGCGGAGTTCGTCGCCGCGCCGCTCGTTGACCTGCAGTCCGGCGAGCGCGGTCGCGAGGGAGGCGGTGGGCGAGGGCCCGGAGTACAGGTAGGGTGCCGCGGCCACCTTGAGGTGGGACTTGAGCGCCGGCGGGGCGGTGAGGAAGGCCAGCAGCGAGGAGTACGCCTTGGAGAAGCCGGCCACCAGGATGACGTTGTCGTAGTCCATGCCCAGGTGACGCACGATGCTGTTGCCCCGGCTGCCGTACGGCGACGACTCGCCGGGCCCGCGCTCGCCGATGACGCCGAAGCCGTGCGCGTCGTCGATGTAGAGCAGGGCGTCGCGTTCCCGGCAGATCCGGGACAGCGCGTGGAGGTCGGGCAGGTTGCCCGTCATGCTGTTGACGCCGTCGATGCAGACGAGCAGGGGGACGCCCTTGGGGGCCTCGGCGAGCAACTGCCGCAGCTCGTCGGGGTGTTCGGCGTGGAAGCGCAGCACGGAGGCGCCCTGTCCGCGGGCGACGAGGCAGCCGTCGTACATCGTCCGGTGCGCCCGCGCGTCGACGAACACCTGTCCGCGGCCTGCGAGGACGGGGATGACGGAGGCGTGGATGAGGGTGATCGTCGGCAGGAGCAGGGTGTCGGGGGCGCCGAGCAGGCCGGTGAGCCGTTCCTCGATCTCGGGGTAGAGGCGGGGGTTGCCGATGAGCCGGGACCAGCTCGGGTGGGTGCCCCAGCGCCGGATCTGCGGCTCGACCGCGTCCATGATCTCGGGGTCCAGGTCCATGCCCAGGTAGTTGCAGGAGGCGAAGTCGACCAGCCACTGCCCCTCGCTGCGGATGCGCCGGCCGTGCACCTCGTCGATCACGGCGTCGCACATGCGGCTGGACTTCTGGAGCCGGGCGAGATCGCGCCACCGCTGCTCGCTGCGCACGCCTCCGCCGGAAGTGGGTGCCCGGCGGCGGGTCTGGCGGCCGGCGACCCGCGCGGACTGCCAGGTGTGGCCCTCGTCGAGGAACCGCTGCGCCTCGGCCGCGGTCATGGGGTGCGCGAAGAGGAAGCCCTGCCCGAACCGGCAGCCCATGGCGGAGAGCAGGTCGCGCTGGCCGCTGTTCTCGATGCCCTCCGCGATGACCTGGAGCCCGAGCACGTCGGCGATCCGCACGATGCCCTCGACCAGGGCGACCTGCTGACCGTCGGTGACGATGTCGTCGATGAACGACTTGTCGACCTTCAGGACGTCGATGGGGAACTCGCGCAGATAGCTGAGCGAGGAGAACCCGGTGCCGAAGTCGTCGATGGCGAGCGAGACCCCGAGGCTCTTGAGGACCCGCATCGCGGCCCGGATCTGCTCGTTGCGCACCAGGACCGACTCGGTGAGCTCCAGCACCAGCGAGCCCGGGGCGAGGCCCGAGGTGTCGAGTACGTGCCGCACCCCGTCGACGAAGCCGGGGTCGACGAACTGCCGCGGTGAGACGTTGACGTTGAGGTAGAGCGGCGCGGAGCCGGGGCGCGCCCGCTGCCACCCGGCGACCTCGGTGGCCGCGCGCTCCAGCACCCAGGCGCCGAGCGGGGTGATGTGCCCGGTCTCCTCGGCCAGCGAGATGAACTGGGCGGGCGGCACCAGTCCGCGCCGGCTGTGCGGCCAGCGGACGAGGGCCTCGAATCCGGCCACGGTGCCGCCGGCGAGTTCGACGATCGGCTGGTAGCGCAGGGCGAAGGACTCCTCGCTGATGGCGCTGTCCATGCTGGCCTGGAGTTCGTGACGCTCCACCATGCCCGTGTGCAGGTCGGGGCGGTAGCGGCGCCACTGCCGCTTGCCGGCGGTCTTGGCCGCGTACAGGGCGAGGTCGGCGTCGCGGAGCAGCTCCTCGGCCTGGGCTCCGTCGCGGGCCGTGGCGACGCCGACGCAGGCGGACACGCTGTGCGAACCGCTGCCGAGACGGAACGGCCGCCCGAGCGCGTGGACCACCTGCGCGGCGAGCACCTCGGCGTCGTAGGTCTCCTTCACACCCTCCATGAGCACGGCGAACTCGTCGCCGCCGAGCCGTGCGGCGGTGTCGCTGAGCCGGAGGGTGCCGGTGAGCCGCCGGGCGACGGCGACCAGCAGCTCGTCGCCGACGGAGTGGCCCATCATGTCGTTGACGATCTTGAAATCGTCGAGGTCGACGAAGAGGACGCAGGTCAGAGTGGAGTTGCGGCGGCCGCGGAGCAGGGCCCGCTCGATCCGCTCCAGCAGCAGCAGGCGGTTGGGCAGGCCGGTCAGCGAGTCGTGGAACGCCCGGTGGGTCAGTTCGCGTTCCAGCTGCCGCTGCTCGGTGACGTCGCGCAGGGTGAGCACGATGCCGTGCACGGTCTGCTCGTGGCGGAGGTTGCTGCACCGGACCTCGACGTCGACGCCCGTGCCGTCGTTGCGCAGCACGCGCCAGTCGTCGTGGAGGTCGGGGGCGTCCGCCTCGCGCGCCCGCTCCAGGGTGCGCAGGGCGCGCTCGCGGTCGCGGGCGTCGACCAGCCGGGTCAGCGGCGTGGCGGTGAAGGAGGTGCCGCCGAACATGCCGTCGGCGGACGGGCTGGCGTACCGGACCGTGTTGTCGTCGTCGAGGATGAGGATGGCGTCCGACGTGTTGTGCACCAGGGTCCGGAAGTACGCCTCGCTCCGGCGCCGGTTGATCTCCTCGCTCAGACCGACGCGTTCGAGGGCGAGGGCCGCCTGGGAGGCCAGGGACTCGACCGCGCCGGCGAGGTCGCCCACCTCCTCCTCGGCGACGGCGAGCAGCAGCGCCCCGGTCACGGTCGCCCGGGAGTCCGGCGCCTCGACGACGAGCGGGCACAGCAGTCCGGTGCGCAGCGGCGCCGCCGCGGCGGCCACCTCCGGCCCGAGGGCCCGGACGGCGACGGTCCGCGTTCCCCCGGCCCGCAGGGCGGGTGGCGCATCCTCGTCGTCCGGCCGCTCCTCGCCGGTGTGCCGCAGGTGCCGGCGCCAGGTGCCGTCCTCGGGGGGAACCGGGCTCAGCCGCCCGCCCACGTCCACGAGGAGCAGCGCCTTGTGGTCCACCGGCCGCGGGAACAGCGCGCCGATGGCGGCGTCCACGGACCGCGCGACGTCCTCGGGGGTGACGGCTCCGACCAGCGACGCCGCCGCCACCCGCAGCCCGCGCTCGCGGGTGACGGCCTTGCGGTGGTCGGTGACCAGTCCCCACAGACGGGCCAGCACCAGCAGGAACATCACCGCGGAGAAGGCCGCCGTGACCGCCGTGTCCTGCACGTTGCCCCGCAGCGACTGGGAGAGCAGCATCGCGGGGGCGACGAGCGAGGCGGCGGCGAGCACGGCGAGCCGCCGGTGGGCGATGCCCCGCGGCTGCTCCGGGGCCCGTTCGGTGAGTCTGACCATCGACGGGTGCAGTGCGGCGAGACCCCAGGCGGTGAAGAAGACGACCCAGCCGAGGTCCATCCAGGTGCCCACGCGCCAGGTGCCCTCCAGCTGTCCGAGCCCGTAGACGACGTCGTTGGCGAGGATGCCGACGGTGCCGACGGTCAGCAGCTGCACCGACCGGTCGCGCATCCCCCCGAGGGTGAGCAGGCGGGCGAGCATGGCGAGGATCAGGACGTCACCGAGCGGATAGGCGATGGTGATCGCCTTCTCGTACCAGCTCATCGAGCTGTCCTCGGACATCGGGTGGATCAGGTGCACCCAGGAGAGCAGGGCGAGGCCGCTGGTCAGCAGCAGGGCGTCGAGGAGGCTGGCGATGTCGCGCGAGACACAGCGGAACCGGATGAAGCCGAAGATCCCGGCGGCGAACAGCGGATACGTGAGCAGGTACAGCAGGTCCGCGACGGACGGGAAGGGGTTCTCCTGGCCGAAGAAGGACTCCAGGATGTTGTACGAGGTGTCACCGGCCGTGAAGGTCAGGTTGGCGGCCGCGAGCAGCAGCCAGGGCCAGCGCTTGGCGGGCCGGTTGACGTGGACGCCGACCAGGATGGCGACCACGCTCGCGAGGCCGATGACCGCCCAGGCGGTGGTGTGGCGCTCGGGGACCGTCAGGTAGACGACGGTCGGCGGGATGACGCAGAGGACGTAGATCAGCATCATCCGCCGGTGGGCGGTGGCGGGGTTCCCCCGGCCCGTGCCGGGGGCGAGGCGGTCCGGAGGTTCGGCGCCGGACGGCTTCTCGTGCGTCGGAGGCTGCTGCACAGTGTCCGCCCGGTACGTCTCGACGTCAGTGACTGCCCGATTCCGTGACGATTCAGACCTTTATGTACACTCTGCGCCTGCCGCTGACCGGGGGCAAACGGGTGAAGGTGCGCGCCGGGGGGGCGCTCGCGCGGGGGCAGGAGCCACTCAGGGGTGCCCTGCGGGTGCAGGCGGCGGCCCCGGGCGGTGGGACGGCCGGCGGTCGCGCGGCAGGCGGATCGCCGGGGGCCGGATCGGGGGACTCGGGGACTCGGGCGGCTTCTGCGGTCACGCCGGCGGGGTCCTCGCGGCGCGCGGTATCGGCGACGGAGCCGGGCGCGCGGCGGGACCCGCTGTCGCCTGCGCGCTGCGGGCGGGCGCAGCGCGGCCGCTCCTCTGTGCCGCGCGTCGGCAGGGGCGGCACGCCGTACGGGACGGTCCGCGACGGCGAACGCACGCCGGCACGGACCCGCGGCGCACCGGACGGGACGCGGCCGCGCACGGGCGGGGGAACGACCGACGGTCATGCGGCACGCGGCAGCGCCCGCCGGGAGGCTGCCGTGGTGCGGAGCGGCAAGCGCTCACGCAGCCCCAAGGGCGGGAAGCCCCGCGACCGGACAGTGCAGAGGCGGGTACGGCCCACGCGGCCGCACCCGCCCGCCGGCCGGCGCGAAACCCGGTCCGGCGTACGCGACCGCGGCAGCGCAGCAGTCCTAGCGCAACACGCCCGCGCCGCGGAGGTCGAAGTCGAGGGTGCGGCCCACCTCGCGGAGGGTCTCCTCGGCCGTACGCCGGACGTCGGCGGGAACGTCGCCGCGCTCCTCGACCAGGCTGTCGTAGATCGGTGCGTCAGCCCTGTCGGCGGAGCTCACTGTCGGTCCCTTCGTCGGTTGCATCGGTACGCCCGACGGGACGGGCGTCGAGCCCGGCCGCCGAAAGCACCGGCGAGTGTACGGGGTGCCCGGCACCCCTCGTGTCGGCGGCCCCCGCTTCCGTCCCGGGCGGACGGCACCCCCCGTGACCGGGATCACCGCCGGTCCGCGCGCCGGCCGGGCGCCGCGGGAGCGGCGGAGCCCGCCCCGCGCGTCCCTCCGGCGGCGGCCGGCGCGCACGACGGGGGCCGGCCCCGGAACAAGATCACGGAGCACCCCTGCTCCGTCGGTCACTGTGTGGCCGAAAGGCGCCGGGCGAGGCATCGCGCTCGTCCATTCACCTGTACCGGCATCCCCGTGCTCCCTAGCATGTTCGTCCCAACGGCCGAATCTTTACCGACGGGTGTGAGGACTGGATGCAACACAAGTCGTGGAGCCCCGACGCCATCGATACCAAGGTGCCGAGCGTGGCACGCATGTACGACTACTTCCTGGGGGGCGACGACAACTACCAGTCGGACAGGGAGGCTTGCGAGCAGCTGCTCCAGCAGGTGCCGAGCACCAAGATCCTGGCCGTCAACAACCGCAACTTCCTGCGGCGCGTGGTGCGGATGCTCGCCTCCGAGTACGGCATACGCCAGTTCGTCGACCACGGCTCCGGCCTGCCCACGCAGGACAACGTGCACCAGGTCGCGCAGGCCGTCGCCCCGGACTCGCGCGTCGTCTACGTCGACAACGACCCGATCGTCCTGGCCCACGGACGGGCGCTGCTCGACGAGAACGAGCGCACCGCCGTCATCCAGGCCGACATGCGCGACACGGACGGGATCTTCGCGCACGAGGAGACCCGGCGGCTGATCGACTTCGACGAGCCGGTCGCCGCGCTGTTCGTCTCGGTGATGCACTGCATCCCCGACTCGGACGACCCGGGCGCGCTGGTGCGCCGGGTGGCCGAACGCCTGGCCCCGGGCAGCTTCCTGGTGGTGTGCCAGCTGGTCAGCGACCGGCCGGAGATCAGGGCCTTCGTGACCGAGTTCATGGAGCAGGCGACCGGCGGCCACTGGGGCCGGGTGCGCGAGGAGCACGAGGTGGCGCGCTTCTTCGACGGGCTGCAGATCCTGGAGCCCGGTCTCGTGGAGGTGTCGACCTGGCGCCCGGACACCGACCTCGCCCCCGTCCAGCAGACGGACGAGTGGATCGAGTGGGGCGGCGTGGCCCGGCTCGCGTAGGCCCCTCGCCACGGCCGGTACGGACTGCGCACGGCGGGAATCGGCGAGGCCGGTCGGGTGGCCGCCCCTGAGGGGTGGCCGCCCGACCGGCCTCGCCGCGTGCCGGGCGCGCGCGGACACGGCGGTCAGCCGAGCGACGCGAGGCGCTCCTCCAGCTTCCCCAGGGTCTCCTTGGGAGTGAGGGCGCAGGCGCCGAGCCGGTCCAGCATGTCGCGATACTGCTCGACGGTCACCGGCTTCTGGGAGAACGTGCTGTCGGTGAGGTGCTCGATGTAGACGGCGTCCTTGAGATCGCCGAGGGCGAAGCGGAGGTAGCTCACTCCGGTGCCGACCCCGACGGCGGCGGTGACGTCGAGCGGCGCTATCTGGAGGGTCACCCGCGGACGGCGCATCATCGCGACGAGATGGGTGAGCTGATCGCGCATCACCTGGGGACCGCCGACGGAGCGCATCAGCACGGACTCGTCGATCACCGCCCACAGCCGCGGGGCGTCGGGCTGGTCGAGCTGCCGCTGCCTCTCCTGCCGCAGGTCCACCCGGCGCCGGACCTCGTGCGCCAGCAGGTGGCCGGGGCCCGACTCGATGACGGCGCGCGTGTACGCGGACGTCTGGAGCAGGCCCGGGATGTAGAAGGGCTCGTAGGTGCGGATGGTCGCGGCGGCGCCTTCGAGCGCGACCAGCGGCTGGAAGAAGTCGGAGAGCACGTCGCCGAAGGAACGCCACCAGTCGGGCCGGCGGGACTGCTGCACGAGCCGCATGAACTCGGCGGCGTCCTCCTCGTCCCGTACGCCGTACAGATCGAGCAGCGCCTCGGCGTCGGACGGCTTGCATCCGTGCCTGCCGAGTTCGATGCGGCTGGTCTTGGACCGCGAGAAGCCGAGCCTCTCGTCGACGTCGGCAGGATCGAGGCCCGCACCGGTCCGCAGTTCGCGCAGCTTGCCGCCCAGGATGAGCTTCAGGGCGGTCGGGTTGCCCTCGACCGCCCCCAGCGGCCGGACGAACAGCGACGGACTCGGATCGGCGGCAGTCATCGCACACTCCTGCGGAGACTATGGAAGGCGCCAGTATCCCAGCACATCGCCGCTCGCACCAATGGCCGAACGACCCCAACAGCAAAAGGTTTCAGCCAACCATACGGTCGAAATCGCCGTCCCTGGCGCCCGCGACGAACGCAGCGACCTCGTCGCGCGTATAGACCAGCGCCGGCCCGTGCGGATCACGGGAGTTGCGCATGGCTATGCGTCCGTCCGGCAGCGCGGCGAGCTCCACGCAGTTGCCCGTCGCGTTGCTGTGACTGCTCTTGACCCAGACGGCTCCGGGCAGTTCTCCGGCCGCCGTTCCGTTCTCGAACTCCACTCGTACCAGCTCCTCGCCATTCGTACGCCAGTTCCGCCGTTCCCCCGGTGCAATCCCAGATGCAATTGCATCATGGGACACACGTCGACAATACTCGTCCGGCGCCTGCTGTCGAACAGCGAATCCTCCAGGGAGACATGACCCGTGACGATTCATCTGCCGCACCGCGTCAGCAGTGGCCCACGGCTCCCGGGAGCGACGGGGCCCGCGGCCCCGGACATGGCGCCGCCCGCGCGCTCCGCCGAGTTCTGCGGCCACACGCCGCCGTGCACGCTCGCCGGGTTCGCCGCCTGCGGTCTCGACGGGGACCCGCAGAACGCCCGGCAGGCGCGCCGCTTCGTCAGCGACACGCTCGACGAGTGGTCCCTGCCGGGGATCGCCGGCGACATGCATCTGCTCGTCACCGAACTCGTGACCAACGCGGTGTGCCACGCCCTCGGGCCGGGGGGCGGGGACGGCTCCGACTACCCGGTCTGGCTCGGCCTGTTCAGGCATCCGCGCCACGTCGTGTGCGCCGTCGCCGATCCGAGCCCCGAGCCGCCCCGGCCGCGGGCGGCCGGCGCCTCGTCGCCGGGCGGACGGGGACTCGCGCTGATCGGCGCACTGTGCGACGGCTGGTCCTGGTGCCCGACCGCGCCCCGCGGCAAGACGGTGTGGGCGACGCTGCCCCTCCCCGCCACCGCGGCCTGACCGCCGCAGCGGCGGCCGGGAGCCGCGCCTCCCGGAGACGGCCGGGAGGCGCGGGCGCTCAACTCGCCGCCGGATCACCCCCGATGACGCGGCGGGACTCCCGTGCGCCGTCCGGGCGCTCGCCCGGTGCTTCGGCACGGCGCCCGCCGTCCTCGGGCACGGCGGGCGCGGCGGTTCCGGCTGCTTCGGGCACGGCGGTCCTGGTGGCTTCTGCGCGCACCATCGCGTGGAGGGCGGCGAAGGGGTCGATGGCCATGGGGGTACACCTCACTGCTGTCGCTGGATGACGGTCCGGAGGCCGCCCCGGTGACACCCGGGGAGCCGGGCGCCGTCAGCAGCGCAGCACCGTCCAGCGCAGAGCCCGGGGCACGGGCCGGCCGGCGACGGGCCGGACCCGCACAGGCGCCCGGCGGCCGCACCGCGGGGACGCGACCCGCCCGGCCGGGCGCACGGCACGCGAAGCGGTGCGGGATGCGCGGGCCGAGGACTGCCCCGCCTCCCCCTCCTCGGCCTGCCCGCCCGCGTCCGACGACCCCTGCACGGGGACGCGCAGGTCGAGGGGAGCGTGGGAGGGGGCGGCCGTGGCCGCGAGCGCGAGCAGGGAGACAAGGGAGACAAGGGAGAGCAGGAGCAAGAGGACCGCGGGCACCCGCGGCGGCCGCGCGGCGCACCGCCGCGGCGCGGCGGGCACGGACGGGTGCACGGGGGCGGTCATGGCGGAACCTCCTGGACATGCGTCCCCTGCCCGCACATCACCGGGGCACGGCGCGGCCCCCCGCGGAACCGCCCCATCGGGGGACACCGCCCGGCCGAACACCCGAACGTGCGGCGCGCCTCCCCCGGATCCGTCACCGTCCGTGCAGGCCCGAGGGGGCGCGAAGCGCCCGCGCGCGTGCGCCCCCATGGCCGTTGCGGCGGGACGGGTACGTCGCAGGGGGTCGTCGGCGCTGCCGGACAACTCGTCTGCCCGGCAACGCCGTTGTCGGCACGGCCTCCGAAGCGGGCGGGAGGCGCACGCGGGCGCGCACGGCCAAGTGCCGCCCGGCGTTTGAATATTTCACGAGATTTGCCCAGGTCCGCGCCGTTTGCGAGCTTCTTCGGACTGGGTTCAACTGGTACTGCATCTGCTCATGGATCCCGAAAGGGGATGGCATGTCTTCCACGAAGCCTGTGACTCAGCAGCCGCGTACGACGGCCCTGGACACCGACCTCGAAGCAGCGCTCAACCCGGTCGAGCCCGAGGGCTTCTACCGTGACACCCGCGAGTGCGCGTCACTCGCGCTCATCGCGGGCGGCGGAGCCCTGCTGCTCTCGCCCCCGACCCCGCGGCCCAAGAAGGGCTGACGGGAGTCACGAATGGAGCAGCCCGGCACGTCCCGTCTGACGGAGGCAGTGCAGGAACTCGCTTCGCAGGTGGTCTCCGCTCTTCGGAGCGGGGACCACTTCGTGGCGTTCCGCGGTGTCACAGGTCAGGCCGGCGACGAGGATCTCGCCCTCGCGGCGACACGTGTACTGGGGGCGGACGCCATGCTTCCGGCCCTTCTTCCGGGCCGGAGCGCCGCGCCCGACGACCTGGCCGCCTTCGAGAAGGCGGTCCTCGGCTTCCCGCCGGCGCCCGACGCCGCGCCCACCACGCGCTGGAGCCACTGGGCGATGGCACGGACGCTGACGCGTCTCGGCGGTCTCGCCGCCGACCCCGCGGGCCCGCCGCAACCCGATGCCGCCTGGCTCGGCGGCGCCCCGTGGCAGTACCTCACCCACCAGCTGGCGGTCCTCGGCGCGCTCGCGCTGCCCGGCTCGCCGTCCGCCGTGGCCGCCGCCGCGGCCGAGCGGCCGCTGGACGTCGCCCGCGGATTCGTGCGCGCCGTACGGCGGCGCGACTGGCTCCAGGCCGCCGCGGCCGGGCGCTGGCTGGTCCTCCTCGACGGTGTGCCGGACACCCTGGGCCTCGACGCGGGGCTGGAGTTCGTGGGGCAGATGGGCGGTACGGACGCGCGGGTGCTGATGCACCTGGAGGCGGCACGGCTGCTGCGGGAAGGGGAGCCGCGGTGACCGCTGCCGGCATCAGGTCCCTGGCCGACGCCGCACTCGGCTGGGTGTCGGACAACAGGGACGGCTTCCGGCTCGGCGAGGACGCGCTCGCCCCGGAGGCCGATGTGAACCGCTCCTGGAAGCCGCTGGGCGAGCTGGCCCAGGTCTGTGTCACCGTGCGCGCGCGCACAGCTCCGGGCACCGTCCTGCACGAACGGGCGGGCGAGCTGCTGGCCTTCGCCTGGGAGCAGACCCGCGACGGCGCGCTGCTGCTGGACCTCCAGCGGCTGGAGCCCGCCGCCACCTACCCCCTGGAGATCTACGCCGCGTTCGCCTCGGCCGGCCTGCGCCACCCGGGGTACGACTCCTGCGCGGCCCTGCTGGCGGGCACCCGCAGCTGGCGGCTGACCGAGCAGCAGCCCAACCGCCGGCTCGGCCTGCTCAACTCCGAGCGGCGGTGCGGGCTGCCGGTGCGCGACAACCCGGCGGCAGTGCTGCGGAGCACGTGGCTCGGCGGGCTCCCGGAGCCGTGGACCTTCGAACGCGCCGCCGGGTACACGCTGACCCATGTGGTCTTCCATCTCACCGACTGGGGCCACGACTTCGGGGCCGTGCCCGCGGACGTCGCCGCCTATCTCGGCGACTGGCTGCCGCCGTGGCTCGACTCGTGCCTGGAGGACGAGCAGTGGGATCTCGCCTGCGAACTGCTCGCCGTGGCCGCCGCGCTGCCGGGTCCGCCCGACCCCGCCATGGTGGCGGGAGCCTTCGCCGCCCTCGCCGGAGCGCAGGACGCGGCAGGGGCCGTACCGGAGATCGGGCCCGGCCCGACGGGGCGCCGGGTGCGCCGCGACTTCGTGGGGGTCTACCACTCCACGCTGATGGCGGTCTTCGCCTCGGCCCTCGTGCTCGCCCGCTTCGACGGTGCCGTCCCGCCGGAGGTCCCGTCATGACGACCGCCACCCGTCTCTTCCACGACGTCGGTCAGCAGGCCGTGGCCTGGCTGCACACCCACCGCGACGGCTTCCGCCTGGAGCCGGACGCGGACCCGGAGACCGGCTTCCTGGAGCGCTTCAAGCCCGTGGGGGAACTCGCCCTGATCTGCAAGGTGCTGTTCCGCGAGGGTGTGTCGGGCTCCCGGGAGTCGGCGATGGCGCGGTCGCTGATCGACCACGCCTGGCGCGAGGTGCTGGACGGCGGACGGATGCTGGTGCGGGCCCAGCGGACCGAGCCGGCCTCGCCGATCCCGTTCGAGGTGTACCTGCCGTTCCGGGAACTGGGCTACTCGCAGCCGGAGCTGGAGCGGGCCGTGCGGCTCAACCACCGGCTGGAGAGCTGGGCGGCGCTGGAGGTCACCCCCGTGCGCCGGCTGGGACTCTCCCGGTTCGAGCAGCGCTTCGGGCTGGAGCCCTCGCTGGAACCCGCCGAGGCGCTGCGGCGCACCTGGCTGGGCCGCCGGCCGGAGCCGTGGACGGTCGAGGGGCACACCGCCTACGCGGTGACCCACACGGTCTTCCATCTCACGGACTGGGGCGAGCGCCCCGACGGGCTCCCCGAGGACCTGGCCGCGTACCTGGCGGACTGGCTGCCGGTGTGGCTGGACGACTGGCTCGACCTGCGGCGCTGGGACCTGCTCGGCGAACTGCTGGTGGTCGACGCCTGCCTGCCCCGCCCGGCGCTCGACGCGCGGGTGTGGGAGGGCTTCGCGGCCGCTCAGCTGCCGGACGGTTCGATGCCCGCGGTGGGCGAGGCGCCGACGGGCGACCCGCAGGACGTGTTCGACATGCTCTACCACCCCACGCTGGTCGCCGCGTTCGCGTCCGTGCTCGCCACCTCCCGCTCGCTCGACCGGCTCGCGGGATGACGGCCGTCGCGGCGGCGCAGGCGGTGGGCGAGGAGGCGTCCCGGCGGGTGCTCGCCGACGCGGTGGCCGCGGTCGACGCGCCGGACGTGGTCTTCGCCCTCTCGCGCGAGGGCCGCCGCACGGTGGTCGCCGGAGGAACCGGGCCCGCACCCGCCGTTCCGCGCGAGCGGCTGCGGTACGAGATCGGTTCGGCGTCCAAGACGTTCACCGGGCTGCTGCTGGCCGGGCTGGTGGAGTCGGGGGAACTGTCGGGCGGGGAACCGGCGGCGCGGTTCCTCGACCCGCGGCGGCCTCCCGGCCGGGCCCCGGTCACGCTGACGCACCTGATCACCCACACGGCGGGGCTGCCGCCGCTGCCCGCGGACTTCTATCCGCAGGCCGTGCGCCGCTGGTCCACGAACCCGTACGCGCACTACCCGGCGGACCGGGTGGTGCGCGCCTTCCTGCGGGCGGGGCCGCGCCACCGGCCCGGCACCCGGTGGCGCTACTCCAACTTCGGGGTGGCCGCCCTCGGGCACGCGCTGTCGGTGGCCGCCTCGGCGCCGTGGGACACCCTGCTGACGGCGCGGGTGCTGCGGCCGCTGGGCCTGTCGGACACCGCGCTGCGGCCCGGCGGCCCGGCCCGGGACGCCGTCGGCCACGCGGCGGACGGGGTACGGCGCACTCCCCCGCTGGACATCGGCGGCTTCGCGGCGGCCGGGGCGGTGCGAGCCACCGTGCACGACCTGCTCGCCTACCTGGAGGCCCATCTCCGCCCCGAGGGAAACCCGTTGGCAGGGGCGCTGCGGGAGGTGCACCGGCCGGTGCTGCGGCGCGGGGTGCGGCACCGGCACGTCCACACGCTCACCTGGTTCCGGCACCCGGCCGACCACGGCCCCGTGTACTTCCACTCGGGGGCGACCAGCGGGCAGCAGGCGTTCCTGGGCTTCTACCCGGAGACGGACACCGCGCTGGTGGCCGTCTCCACGCGCCGCTTCCGGCTGCGGGACCGGCTGGTCCCCGTCGCGTACGGCCTGCTCACCGGGGCCGGCGCACCGCGGTGACCCGAGTGCGGGGGCGGCGGGCCGGGCCCCGTGTCAGCCGCCCGCGGCGAAGTCCTGCACCCACCACGGGCCGCCCGGCTCCAGACTGACGCCGACCCCCGTGTCGGTCAACGCGCAGTCGGTGACGATCTGTTCGTGAGTGGCGCTGCCCAGCCAGCCCGTGACGGCGTCCTGCGGGCCCTGGGGCCCCTTGTGGATGTTCTCGGCCCAGCGGCTCCACCGGTATCCGGCGGCCGTGATGCGGTCCCCGCCGTCACGGCCCTCGGGGCTCCGGTGCTCGTAGTAGCCGCGGGAGGCCATGTCGCCGGCGTGGGCCCGGGCCGCGGCGGTGAGACGGTCGTCGACCCGCAGCGGTTCGCAGCCGGCCTGCCGGCGGTGGTCGTTGACCAGTGACACGACGCGGCGCGCGTACTCGTCCGCCGTGCTCCGCCCGGCGGCGCCCGCCCCCGGGGTCATCACCAGGGCCGCCGCGCTCCCGGCGGGGACCGGCTCACGGGCGGTGCAGCCGCCGAGCAGCGCGGTGACCGCGAGCAGGGCGGCGAGGACGGCTGCGGGGCGGTGGTGCTGCACGGCCGGGGCTCGCTCTCTGTCACGGGTGCGCGGGGTACGGCTGCCGGGAGCGTCCCGGCGGTGACCGCCATCGTGGCACCGCCCGGCCCGCCTCCGGGCACGTGCCCCGCGTGCGTCCTCCGATGGAGGGACATCGAGGGACGTGGACATATCCGGGATGCCCGAGATGTTCGATACGATGGAACATCTGAGCGACACGCGGTCACCCGCCCCGGTGCGGACCGCCGCCCACCGTCCCCGGCCCGATCCGGTACGCCATGACCTCACCCCGCATCCTTCCCGCCGTCCTCGCGGGCGCCCTGCTCCTCACGCTCGGCGCCTGCGCCGGCGCTCCCGCCGCCGAGCGGTCGCCGGAGCCCGCCATGTCCTCGGCGGGGCCGGCCGCGACGGCCGCCGAGCGGCCCGTGGTGGCGGCGAGCGGCCCCGTCGGCCGCACGGCGCAGCCCTCCCCCTCCCCCGATCCGCGGACCCGGGCGGCGCTGCTGTCCATCCCGGAGATCGGGCTGGCGGACCTGAAGGTCGTGCCGTACGAGGGGACGACCGACGACTGGCCGGGCACCCGTATCCAGAACCGGGGCCTCGGCGCCTCCCCTTACGGGGATCGGGGCGGTGTCGGGCCCGGCGAGGTCGGCAACTACCTGGTGACCGCGCACCGGCTGTCGGCCGGCGGGCCGTTGCGCGACCTGCCCGCGCTCGACGTGGGCGACGTGGTGCGGGTGACCCTCGGCGGCGAGGTCTTCGAGTACGAGATCACCGGCACCCGGCAGACGTCCTTCCGTTCCGAGCGCTCGCTCGCCGAACAGCGGGCGGCGGTGCCGGGCCACCCGGGCCGTGAGCCGACCCGGGCGATGATCACGATCTCCACCTGTGCCACGCCCGAGGACGACGCGGCGGGCAACCACTGGCGCGACGACCGGGGCAACCCGGAGCACCGGATCGACAAGATCGGGGTGCTGCGCGAGCGGTGAGGCCGGCGCCCCGGGGACTCAGGCCCGCTTGGTCCAGCGGTGCCACCAGTGCGAGCGGCGCGGGTGGACGGCACGGCCGAGGCGGCGGCCCAGCAGCAGGTAGCCGATGAGCGCGCCGCTGGTGTTGAGGATGACGTCGTCGATGTCGAACGCGCGGCCGGTGATCAGCGAACCCTGGACGAGCTCGACGCAGATCATCACGAGGGCGGTCAGCACCGCCACCCGCACCAGGCCGCGGGCACGGGGCGCGAGGACGGGGAGCAGGACGCCGAACGGCACGCCGAGCGCGATGTTGCCGCCGAGCTGCTTGACGGTGTCCTTGAGCGCGGGCTGCGACAGATAGGCCCGGATGGAGTCACCGGGCTGCAGATTGCTGTGGGTGAGGTGTTCGGAGGCGGCCGACGGCTCCAGCGTCAGCCGGGCGAGCACCAGGCTGAAGGCCACCGTGCCGGCGAACGCCAGCACCACCGCCGCGGCCCTGAACCACGGCCCGACCGGGGCGGCGGCACCCGGTGGCCCCTCGACTGCCGCCTTCTCCGTACCGGTCTTCGCTCCCGAGCGCCACATGGCTGCCCCCACTTCGTCCTGCTGTGCTGTGTCCACGACAGGAGTGCGGTTACCCCCTGTGGCCGCCGCCATGTGGTGCGGTCGGACTCGGTCCGGCAGGGCGCTGCGCCGGGGTGCTCAGTTCTCCTGCCGGCCCTCGGGATCGATGTGCGGCAGCAGCCGGTCGAGCCACCGCGGTGTCCACCATGCGGCCTTGCCCATGAGGGTCATGGCGGCCGGGACCAGCAGCAGCCGGACGACCGTGGCGTCGATGAGCACGCTCGCGGCCAGCCCGAGGCCGAGCATCTTGACGACGATGTTGTCGCTGATGACGAAGGCGGCGAAGACGCTCACCATGATGAGCGCGGCGCAGGTGATGACCCGGGCGGTGATCTCCAGGGCGTGTGCGACGCTCGCCTTCGCGTCCCCGGTGCGCACCCACGCCTCGTGCACGCGGGACAGCAGGAAGATCTCGTAGTCCATGCTCAGCCCGAAGACGATGGCGAACATCATCATGGGCACGTAGCTCTCGATGGGCACGTCGCCGGAGACCCCGAGTGCGGGGCCGCCCCAGCCCCACTGGAAGACGGCGACCACGACACCGTAGGACGCGGCGATCGACAGCACGTTGAGCACGGCGGCCTTGACCGCGACCAGGACGCCGCGGAAGACCGCGAGGATCACCAGGAACGCCAGGCCGACGACGACGAGGATGATCGGCAGCAGCCGCGAGGAGACGATGTCGAGGAAGTCCACCTGGGCCGCCGTGGTGCCGGTGACGTAGGTGGTGGCGTCGGTTCCGGCCACGGCGCCGGGCAGCACGTCGTCCGCGAGGTGGTTGGTGAGCTCGGTGGTGCGCTCGTCCTGCGGGGGCGCCACGGAGTACGCCGTGGCGATCAGGACGTCGCCGTCGGAGGTGGCCTTGGGCGGGGTGATGACGGCGGCGTCCGGGACGTTCTTCAGGGCGTCCTGCACCTGGGTCGCGAGGGCGGAGCGGTCCGACTGGGGCACCGAGGTCTGGTCGACGACCAGGGTCAGCGGGCCGTTCGAGCCGGGGCCGAAGGCCGAGGACATCAGATCGTAGGCCCTGCGGTCGGTGAAGGACTTCGGGTCCGCGCCGTCGCCGATGTGACCGAGCTGGATGGAGAACAGCGGGATCGCGAGCACGGCGAGGACGGCGACGCCGCCGCCCAGGAACCACCACGGGCGCCGCTCCACCCGCTGGGCGTAGCGGTGCCAGGTGCCCTGGACCTCGGCGCCGGGTGCGGCCTCCGTCTCGGCGACCGGCCTGCGCACGTGCAGCCGGTCGAGGTGCCGGCCGATCAGGCCGAGCATGGCGGGGACGAGGGTGAGCGCGCCGAGCACGGCGGTGACCACGGTGACGGCGGCGGCGAGGCCGAGCTTGCCGATGAACGAGATGCCCGAGACCCAGAGGCCGGAGAGGGCGATCACGACGGTGCACCCGGAGACCAGGACGGCGTGGCCGCTGGTCGCCGCCGCCCGCCCGGCGGCCGTGACGGGGTCCTGTCCGTCCATCAGGTTCTGCCGGTGGCGGGTGATGAGGAACAGGGCGTAGTCGATGCCGACGCCGAGGCCGATCATGGTGGCCAGGGTGGGCGAGACGGTGGCGAACGTGGTCGCGGCCGCGAGCAGGCCGAGCAGGCCGAGGCCGCACACGACCGCGAGCAGCGCGGTCACCAGCGGGAGGACGGCGGCGATCACACTGCCGAAACCGATCAGCAGGACGACGACGGCCACCGCGAAGCCGATGGCCTCGCTGGTGCGGTCGTCGGGCTCGGGGCGGGCCAGTTCGCCGAGGGACCCTCCGTACTCGACGGTGACGCCCGCGGACCGCAGGGGTTCGACGGAGTCGTCGACGCCGCCGAGGTAGGAGGAGCCGAGGACGGAGGGCTGCTGGTCGAAGCGGACCGTGATGTAGGCGGTCTTCTGGTCCGTGGAGAGCGGGCCGACGTCGGCGCTGCCGGACGACGGGGGCGGGGTGCCGGGCGGCGGCAGCGGGTTCTGCGCGGACAGCACGTGCGGGAGCTTCTCCAGGTCGGCGACGGTCTGCGAGACCTGGTCGGAGAAGTCGGTCAGCGGCTTGTCCGGGTCGTGCAGCACGATCTGCGAGCTGTAGCCGCCCGCGGACGGCTCGTGGGCCTTGAGGACGTCGAGGCCGTCCTGGGACTGGGTGCCGGGAAGGGCGAAGTTGTCCGAGTAGTCGCCGCCCCAGACCCGGTCGAGCGCCTGTGCTCCGACGACGGCCGCGACCCAGAGCACGAGGACGACGACGAAGTGCCGGGCGCACCATTCGCCGACGGTCCGCAGCGCTCCGCGGCGGTGCGGACCGGGCGGACGCCCGTGCGGGGAGGTGGCCTTGGTCGACATCGGGTCTCCCGGGACGTCGGGCTCCGGCAGGCGAAGCGGTGGTTCGGGCCGTGCGCGCGAAGCGCAGGGGACAGACACAGTGGAATCCGGCCGGCCGCCGGCGGCACGCCGGGGCGGGGGAACGGGTGACGCCGCGGCCGGGGCGAGCCGTGCGGGGGAACGGCAAGGGGAAGGGGCACGAGGATGGGGCAAGAGAAAGGGGCGCATCCGTGACGGATGCGCCCCTTCACGTTGTCCCGCGTCGGGATCAGTTCTGGCGGCGGCCCTGGTCCTCGTCCAGCATCTGCTGGCGCGGCTCACGCTCCTGGCGCCCGCGCTCCTGGTCCTGCCGGCCGCGCTCCCGGTCCTGGCCGCCGCGCTCGGGGGCGTTGTCGCCCATGCGCTTCTGCGCTTCCTGCTTGAGCTGCTCGGCCTTGTCCTGGAACTGGTCCTTGATACCCATCAGTCTCTCCTTCGAGCTGGGTGGTCGGGGCGGGATCAGCCTTGCACGGCAGGACATTGTGCGCATTTTCGTCGAATACGGACGGTGAAGGCGGCAGATCGGGCGGGGTGCGACCGCACGTCTCGGGGCTCGGGCTCGGGCTCAGGCTCAGGCTCAGGCTCAGGCTCAGGCTCAGGCTCAGGCTCAGGCTCAGGCTCAGCGAGGGTGGGCGTGGCGCGCCTCGGGCGGCAACTCGCTGATGCGCACGAGCCGGTCGAAGTCCACGGCGGCGCCCCGCAGCAGCAGATCGGCCAACGACCGCGCCGGGAGCGGCTGCTGCGCGGCTCCGCCGAGCAGCGCGCGCTGGTAGACGGCCGACGCCA
This sequence comes from Streptomyces genisteinicus, assembly GCF_014489615.1. Classification (GTDB taxonomy): domain Bacteria; phylum Actinomycetota; class Actinomycetes; order Streptomycetales; family Streptomycetaceae; genus Streptomyces; species Streptomyces genisteinicus. The sequence continues at coordinate 7,353,341 of NZ_CP060825.1, read as the reverse complement.
GCATGTCCACGAGCATGTCGGGGTCGACGTCGGGCCGGAGGTCACCGCGCCCGACCGCTCGGCGCACGGCCGTCGCGGCAGCCTCCCTGCTGGGCCCGACCACGGTGTCGACGAGACGGCGGTGCAGGTCCGGGTCGCGTGCGCAGTCCGCGAGGAGCGGGGCGAGCACGCCCGGCGGCAGGCGCTCGTCCAGCGCCTCGGCGAGCAGGCGCACGCTGGCGGTGAGATCGCAGCGGGTGCAGCCGTTGTCCGGGGCGGGGGGCGTGACGAGGACTCCGGCAAGTGCGTCGATCACGAGGTTCTGGCGGACCGGCCAGCGGCGCCTGATCGCCGGCTTGGTCGTGCCCGCCCTCGCGGCGACGGCTTCGAGCGTGAATCCGCCGTACCCCTGCTCACGGAGGACGTCGAGCGTCGCGGCCAGCACGGCGGCGTCGATCGCCGGATCCCGCGGGCGGCCGGCCGCGACGGGGCTCACGCCGGGACGTCCTGCGGGTACCAGCGCAGCTCCACCGTGTTGCCGTCCGGGTCCTCGACGTAGACGGACTGCGCGTCACCCCGTGCGCCGAAGCGGCCGACCGGGCCGTCCAGGACGGTGAACCGCCCCGAGTCGATGACCTCCTGCCAGTCCAGCGGATCGACGACCAGGCAGATGTGGTCCACGTTGGACGTGCCGCGGGGGCGGTGGAAGAGGTCGATGATCGCGGTCGGGCTGATCCGCACCGACGGGAAGGGCACCTCGCCCGCGCGCCACTCGTCGACCCGGACGGGCTCCAGCCCGAGCGGGCCGCAGTAGAACGCCAGCGACCGCTCGACGTCCTCGACGTTGAGCACCACATGATCGAAGTCCTTGACGCGCACGGCGAACCTCCCCTGTTTCGTTCCGTTGCGGATCGGATCGTATCACGGGGATACCGGTCCCACACATGGCGTTTGGGTTGTTTTGTCATGGTTACCCCCTTGCTGAGGGACCCCACGGAAGAGGGAGAGACATGATCACGCGAGAGCAGATCCCGAACGTGCTCGACCACGCCGTCTTCGACTCCGACGGCAACAAGGTGGGCAACGCGAAACACGTGTTCGTCGACGACGCCACGGGGCAGCCCGACTGGGTCAGCGTGCAGACCGGCCTGCTCGGCACCAGCGAATCGTTCGTCCCGATACAGAACGCCACGATGGTCGACGACCACCTCGAAGTGCCGTACCCGAAGGACAAGATCAAGGACGCGCCGAACGTGGCCGTGGACGCCGCCGGGCACCTCTCCCGGCAGGAGGAGGAACGGCTCTACCAGCACTACAGCCTCGACTGGGACGCCGCCTGGCGTGACGCCAACAGCCCCGACAAGGGCTGGGCGGCGGACGGTTCGGGGGGTGACGGCGCGGGAGCGGCGGGTGCCGCCGGGGCGGCCGGAGCCGCCGGCGCGGCAGGAGCGGCGGGTACCGCGAAGGCACGGGGCGAGAAGGACGGCGCCGGAGCGGCCGGAACCGCCGGTACGGCGCGTACCGGACGGCACGCACGGGCCGGCGACACGACGGTCGCGGGCATGGCCGCGACGGGCGACACCAAGGCGGCCGGAGCGGCGTCCGCGGGTGGCACCAAGGCCGCGGGCACTGCGGGCACGGCGGGTACGCGTGGCACCAAGGCCGCGGGCATGACCGCCGCAGGGGACACCGAGGCGGCCGGGGCGGCGGCCGCGGGCGACACGGACATGGCGATGACGCGGTCCGAGGAGCACATGCACGTCGGCACCGAACGCCACGAAGTGGGCCACGCCCGGCTGCGCAAGTACGTCGTGACGGAGGAGGAGAGCCAGAGCGTGCCGCTGCGCCACACCGAGGTGCGGCTGGAGCGCGAGCCCATCACCGAGGCCAACCGGGAGTCGGCGCTCTCCGGTCCGGACATCTCCGAAGCTGAGCACGACGTGACGCTCTACGAGGAACGCGCTGTCGTCGAGACCCGTGCCGAACCGGTGGAGCGGGTACGGCTCGCCGTCGAGGAGCGCGTCGAGGACACCACCGTCACGGGCCGCGTCCGCAAGGAGCGGATCGAGGCCGACATCCCCGACGAGACCGGGCGTGAACGCCCCGCCTGACGGGACCCTCCCGGCACCGTCCGCCGGACGGCGGGCCGGGTCTAGCCAGCGTGCTGAAGTTGCTCCAGCCGGTGCTGGAGCAACTTCAGCGCGCCGCGCTGCCGTCCCGGCACACGGCGGCGCAACTGCACCAGGGGCGGCGCCAGCCGGCGGGCCCGCCCCGCGTCCCGGATCTGCTCCCACTGGTGGTGGGCGCGGTCGACGGCGCCCTCGACGTCCGGGTCGTCGGTGGTCTGCTGCCGGCGCAGCCGGCCGTCGGCCACCGCCATCCACAGCTCGCAGCTGCGCGCGGCGTCCCCGGCCAGGCGCGCGAGGTCGGCGCGCACCTCCAGCCAGTGGAGCGCTTCGGCCGAGGCGGGCCCGTGGGTGCGCAGCGCCTCGCCTTCACAGGCGGCGGCGGCAGCGGCGGCCTCGGTGTGGCGTCCGGCCCGTGCCGCGTCCAGGATCGCCGGATGGGGATCCGCCGCGCCCGCGCGGGACGGCACCCCGGGAGCGGAACCGCTGCCGTCCTCGGCGGTCGCGCCGCGGACGGGGCGGCGACGGTGCGCGGTGGGCGGAGGGGCCGCCGGGAGCGGGGGCGCGGCGGCGAGCGGGGCGGCCTGGAGCGCGGGTGCGGGTGCCGGCTCGGCCACGACGGGGGCGGCGGGCGGCGGTTCGGCCGCAGCGGCCCCGGCGCGGGCCTGCTCGGTCACGGCAGGGGCGGCAGGGGCAGTGGGCGTGGGCCCGGCCGCGGCGGGGACGGGAACGGCGGGGGTCTGCTCGGTCGCGGCGCCTTCGGCGGGGGCCGGCGGGGCCTCGGCCGGGGCGGCGGGCGGAACGGCACGGGGGCGGAATACCGGTGACGGGGCGTCGGGAGCGGGCGGGCGGGGGGACGGCTGCCGTGCGGGCCCGGGAGGGACGACGGCGGCGGGTGCGGGCGGCGAGGGTGCCGGCGGCGCCGCGTGGGCGGCGGTGGGCGGCGCGGTGTGGGGGGCGTACGGTGCCGGGACCGGGCCGGTGGAGGGCGGGAGCGACGACGGGAACAGCACCGCCCCGTCCGCCGGTTCGGTGCGGGACAGGGCCGCGGCGTGCAGCTCCGCCGGTGCGGGCCTGGCACCGCTGCGCCAGATCTCCGCCATCGCCCGGAGGTACGCGGGCTCCGCGAGGTTCCTGCGGCCCGCGGCCGGCACCACCCTGCCGTACTGGAGTACGGACGGGCCGAGGGCCGTCGCCCCTTCCCGCACCTGCCGCAGCGCCTCGGCGTCCGCGACCAGGTCGGCGACGACGGTGGTCGAACCGGGCGGGCGCGGTCCGAGCTCGGCGGCGAGCCAGTGCCAGGGCAGCGCGGTGTAGCGCAGGGTGGCGGGCGTGGAGCGGGCCAGTGCGAAGTGCAGACGCCGCTGCTTGCGGTCGAGGTGCAACTGCCCGGCGAGATAGAGGAAGAACGGTCCCGGCGCCGCGGCGGCCGCACGGATGCGGGTCAGCACGGTCTGCGGGTCCAGGGGGTCGGCGAGTTCGACGACCGTCGCCGCGGCGGGTGCGGGCGCGCCCGCCGACCCGGTCAGCACCTCCGCGGGAACCGCGGCGAGGGAGGGCAGCACGGACGCCGCGTCGACCAGCCGTCCCTTGCCGGCAGGGGCGGCTGCCAGCAGCAATGCCGTGCCCGGCGCCGGGTTGTCCTCTGTGATCACCACACCGGAACCGTATCCGACGCCGGGCTCCGTACCGTCCCGAACCGGTCCGGGGATCCTCGGGGCGGGGCGCGCGGCCCGTCCGGCGACCGCACCGCCGTGCCTCCGCCCGCGGGGGCGGAGGCACGGCGGGCGTGCCGTGTGCGGGTCGCGCCTCAGGCGGTGTGCAGCCGCAGACCGTAGCGGTTCAGGATCTCGTTCACGGGCTGGTACCAGGTCTGTCCGCCGGTGCTGCAGTTGCCCCAGCCGCCGGAGGTGACGCCCTGCGCCTGGTCACCGCTGATGAACGAGCCTCCGGAGTCGCCGCCTTCGGCGCACACGCTCGTCTTGGTCATCTGGTGCACGGCGCCCTGGCTGTAGTTGACGGTCTCGTTCTTGGCGAGGATGTTGCCGCAGTGCCAGCGCGTCGTGGATCCGGACCGGCAGATCGACGCGCCGACGGGCGCCTCGTTGGAGCCGCGGACCAGCTGGTCGGGGACGGCGCCCCAGCCGAGGACCACCGGCACGGTCCACCATCCGCTGCCGACGCTCACCCAGGCGTAGTCGTCACCGGGGAAGGACGAACCCTGGAAGTGGCCGATGTGCGAGCCGTCCCAGCCGCGTACGGCCTGGCCCTGCGGTCCGCAGTGACCGGCCGTCACGAAGCCGCCGTGCACGGAGAAGCCGATGGAGCAGCGGACGTTCCCGGTGTAGTACGGGTCGCCGCCGACGGTACCGGCGGCGAAGGTCTGCGGGGCCTGGGCGACCTCCGCCACGGTCACCGGGCCTGCCGCGCGGGCGCGGTCGAGGAAGCGCCGGACATCGTTGTCGGAACGCTCGGAGGCGACGACGGAGACGACGACCCGGTTGCCGCGCGGGTCGACGTGCCAGCTGCTCACCCCGGCGGGCGCGGGCAGCGCGTCGATCGCGGCCTTGGTGGCGTCGAGGCGGCGTTCGGTGTGCTGCACGATCCTGGTGGCCGCGCCGGTCGCCCGTACGGCGGCCGCCTTGGCCGGCTGGGTGACCGCGACCGTCAGGCTGCCGCTCTCCGCGTCGAACCAGGACCCGCCGAACGCCGCGCCCGCGGCCTTGCGGGCCTCGGCCTCGACGGCCCCGGCGGCCTTCTCCGCCGCCAGGCGCTCGTGCGCCTCGGCCGCGGTGAGGCCGAGGTCGCGCTGCATGGCCTCGACCAGGCCGGTGGACATCTCGGCGGTGGCGGCCGGCGTCCGGTCCGGGTCGGCCGCGGCGGCCTGGCCGGCTCCGGTGGCCGCCCATGCCCCGAGGAGCATCAGCGTGGAGAGACCGGTGCGCAGCACGGTGGTGCGTCTCATGGCGTCGACCTTTCGGTTGTTCCAGCAAAGGTGGGGGTGGAACAGGCGCGCGCATTCTGAGAGCGCTCTCAACGGCGCCCGGTACGGAGCGTAGCCGAGATCACACGGCAGGTCCATGCCAATCACAACGCCCCGGTCCCCTGCGCAACTCCCGTCGCACCGCTCCCGGTTCGCTCTCCCGCCGGCGCGAGCGGACCACGGTCACGCCGGGAGACATGCCTTCCGTGCCGCCCGCGCCGGAACCGGATGTGGGCGAACGGTGTCTGTGCCGGGGACGGACCGTGGCGCTACGGTGTGCGGCGGCGACGGCCGGTTCGGGGGGAACGTGATGGGTGTGTGGACGGTACCGGGCTATACGGAGACCCGGGAGCTGGGCACCGGCGGGGGCGGTCGCGTGGTGCTCGCGATACACGACGCCACGGGTGTGCCGGTGGCCGTGAAGTACCTCGGTGAGCGGCTGCGCGCGGACGCCGCGTTCGTGCGCGAGTTCCGGGCGGAGGCGCGGCTGCTCGGCGGGCTCGACACACCGCACGTGGTGCGCCTCTACGAGTACGTCGAGGCCCCCGCGGGCGCGGCGATCGTGATGGAGCTCGTCGACGGCGTCGCCCTGCGCGCGCTGCTGGCGCGGGAGGGGGCGACGGGGCCGGAAGCGGCGCTCGTCGTGCTGAAGGGGTCCCTGCTGGGGCTGGCCGCCGCGCACGCGCGCGGTGTGGTCCACCGCGACTACAAGCCCGAGAACGTCCTGGTGGCCGCCGACGGCTCGTCGAAACTGGTCGACTTCGGCATCGCCGCCCGGCACGGCGCGACACCCGGTGTCGCCGGCACACCGGCGTACATGGCTCCCGAGCAGTGGGAGGGCGGCGCGGCCTCGCCGGCCGCGGACGTGTACGCGGCGACGGCGACCTTCTACGAGTGCCTGACGGGGCGCAAGCCGTTCGGCGGCGAGAACTTCGCGGAGCTGGCCCTCCAGCACATCGGCGCGCCGGTCCCCGAGGACGACACGCCGGAGCCGGTGCGGCCGCTGATCCGTCGCGGGCTCGCGAAGACTCCGGCGGACCGGCCCGCGGACGCCGCCGCCTTCGTGGCGGAGCTGGAGGAGATCGCCGGGGCGGCCTACGGCCCGGACTGGGAGGAGCGCGGCCGGGGCCGGCTCGCAGCGCTCGCGGCCCTGCTGCCGCTGCTGTTCCCCTCGGCAGCCGCCGGGGCGGCGGGAACCACCGACGCGGCGACGACCGCACTGGCCGCGCCGCCTCCCCCGGTCGGCGGCCCCGGGGCCGGACGGCGGCTGCTCCCCGGGCTGCGCGGCGTCGTGGCGGCGATCGTCGCCGTGGTGATCGCCGGGCTCGCGGCCGTGGCGGCGCGAGCGGGCGAGGACCGGCGGGAGACCACGGCCGAGGCGGTGGCCACGACCAGCGCGGGGCCGCCGGGCCCGGGCACGCCGTCTCCCCCGTCCGACACGCCGGCCTCCTCCGCGGCGCCCGCCTCACCGGCGGCGAGCCCTTCCGTCACACCGTCGGGCTCGTCCGGCCCGCCGTCGCCCACGGCGGATCCCACCGCGAGCGCGAGCACGCCCGCGGCGCCGGAGCCGGTTCCCACGGTCTCCGCGTCGGCGACGGCATCCGTGACCCCCGTGCCCGCGCGCGTACGGGTCACCTCGGTGGCGGTCACGCTCTTCCGCCAGACCGGCCCGGTGACCGGTCAGGCGTCCGTCGACGTGACCACCGACGGGCCGGGCCCGGTCACCGTCGTGATCACCTGGTACACCGGCGACAGCAAGGGCGAACCGGGCGTGCCGGAGGGCAGTGAGACGTTCAGCCGGAGCGGCGCCACGTCCTACACCCTGCCGCTGGCCCACACCTTCCAGGGGAAGGGCTGCTGGTGGGCGGTGCAGGCGTCGACCGATCCCGCCTGGGCAGGCGGCGGTTCGACGCAGCAGCTCCTGACGCGGCGGGGGTGCCCGGTCTCATGAGCGGTCACCACTCCCCCACGCCGCCCGCCCGAGGGCGGGACGACGAGCCCGGGTCACCGGGCGGGCACGGCGGCGCGGCGGGCAGCCCCGGCGGCGCGGCGGACGGGCGGGCGGAGTCGGGCGGGGACGCGCCCGGGACGGTCCGGCTGCCCTCGGCCGGGACCGCCACGCCCGAGACGGGCCGGACGCAGGCGGCCGGGGACGGCATCGAGGGCGGGAGCCGGGACGGAAACGGGAACGGGGGCGGCTACAGCGCGACAGCTCTCGGCAGCCACTGGTTCGAACGTCCCGGGCCCGAGGGCGCCACGGGGCCGACCGCGGCGCACGGTGCGACGCCCGCACCGCGGGCGGACGCCGCCACGGACGGGCGGACGCTCATGGAGCCCGTGCAGGGGCGGACGCTTCCCGGGCCGGTGGACGGACCGACGCTGCGGGAAGCGGCGGACGCCGAGCCGGACCGGGTGGAGGGCGAGGTGCTCCGGTTCGGGCCGGGGGTGACCGCCGTGGTCAGGCAGCGCGGCGGCCCGCCGACGTACACCGGCGTGTGGCACGGCACTCTCGCCGGGCAGGCGGATGCCGCACAGGGAACGGACGGCGGCGGTCGGCGCGGGCGTCCCGCGTGGCGCCGCTACGCGCCGGCGGCGGTGATCCTGGCGGCGGTGCTGGCGTTCCTCGCCTGGCAGCGCTTCGGCCCGGGTGTCGCTGTGCAGGACGTCTCGGTCCGGGCGCCCGCCGAGGGTCCGGGCTGCGACGGCACGGCCGATGTCGTGGCCGTGGTCGCGACCGACGGGCGCGCCGGGACCATCGCGTACCGGTGGGAGCGCAGTGACGGCACCTCGTCCGGGCAGCTGTACGAGACGGTGACGCGGGGGCAGCGCGAAGCAACGCTCCATCTGCGGTGGACCTTCACCGGCCGCGGAGAGTTCCCGGCGCGGGCCGAGGTGCGGATCGACTCGCCCGGACGGCACACCGCGGCGGCGGAGTTCGTCTACGTGTGCCGCTGAGCACGCCGCCGGCGGGACGGACGCGGCCCCGGGGCCCGACGCACGGTCGGCCCGGGGCGCTGTCGCGCGCACCGGGCCCGCACCGGCGGGCGGCGGCAACGAATGCGTCGGCACGGCCGCCGGGCCCACAAGAGGTGATGTGTCAGCGGCAGACGCCAGGAGCGCACCCAGGGTGGGAGCGCTCTCAGCGAGGGCCACGGCCTACGGCATCAGCAGGCCCCATGGACGGCCTCACCCCCACCCCTCTCCCGATCTTCCATTCATCGGAATATATTTTCCGCATGACGACAACTGTGGAGAGGCTGCGGGGGGATGCCCCCGGTGGTCTCCGCCCTGCGGGCCCGGCGCGCAGGGCGGCGGCCGAGCTGTTCGGGACGGCTGCCCTGGTGACGGTCGTGCTCGGCTCCGGCATCAGGGCGGACGCGCTCGCCCCGGACGCGGGGACGGCGCTGCTCGCCAACTCCCTGGCCTCGGCCGTCGGCCTGGGGCTGCTGATCGCGCTGCTGTCGCCGGTGTCCGGCGGCCACCTCAACCCGGTGGTGACCCTCTGGGCGTGGTGGAGCGCATCGGACCGCGGCCGCGGGGCCGGGCGGGACGCCCTGGTGCGCGTCGGGGCGCAGACGGCGGGGGCGATCGCCGGTGCCGTGGTCGCCGACGCGATGTTCGGGCGCGCTCCGGCGGGCTGGTCGGAGCAGGACCGGTCGGCCGGCCATCTGGCGGTCGGCGAGACGGTCGCCACAGCGGGCCTGGTGTTCCTGATCGCCGGGCTGCGGCGGAGCGGACGCGACCGGTGGACACCGCTCGCCGTGGCCGCGTACACGGCGGCGGCGATCTGGTTCACCTCCTCGGGGGCGTTCGCCAACCCTGCCGCCACGGTGGGGCGCTCGCTCTCCGACTCGTTCGCGGGCATCGCCCCCGCATCGGTTCCGGCGTTCGTCGGGGCGCAGGTGCTCGGCGCGGTGCTCGGCTGCGTCCTGGCGGCCCTGCTCTTCGGTCCGCCGGCGGATGCCGTTCCCGCCCCGCGCCGGACCGCCCGGCGGGTGAGCGGGGAGCGGAAGGCCCGGTGGAACGCGGCGCGTGGTCACCGGCCCGAGGCCGCCCGCCGCGCGCCGCTGCCACCCGTCGCCGTGTCAGTACCGTATCCGCGCGATGATCGGGAGGTGGTCGCTGCCGGTGGCCGGGAGGGCACTGAGGCCGGTCACGGTCGACTTCCTGGCCAGCACCTGGTCGATCCGTGCCACGGGCAGGCCGGCGGGCCAGCTGAAGGCGAAACCCGGTCCCGGGGCGCCCAGTTGTGAGGTCAGCGGGCGCAGGCCCCGGTCGTCGAGGGTGCCGTTGAGGTCCCCGAGGAGCAGGAGGCGCTCGATCGGCTCGGCCGCGAGGGCCGCGCCGAGCAGCTCCGCGCTCTCGTCCCGGTCGGCCGACCGCAGCCCGCGGACACCGAGCCGGATCGACGGCAGATGTGCCACGTGGACGGCGAGTTCTCCGTGGGGCGTGTGGACGGTGGCCCGCATCCCGCGGTTCCAGCCGGGGTCCACGGCCCGCGGCCGGATGTCCACCGGGGCCACGTCCGTCATCCGGTGGCGGGACCACAGCGCGACGGTGCCGACCACGGCGTGGTGCGGGTAGCGGGCGCGGAGTGCCTTCTCGTAGGCGGGCAGCGCGTCCTGCGTCACCTCCTCCAGGGCGATGAGGTCGGGCCGTTCGTCCGCCAGCGCCCGCGCCGTGCCGGCCGGGTCGGGATTGTCGTCGGCGACGTTGTGCTGCACGACGACCAGGTCGTGCCGCGCGCCGCCCCCGGGGAGGAGGAGCGGCCCGAAGGCGACGAGCCAGGCCGCCGCGGGAAGTGCCGTCGCCGCCGCCGCGGTGGCGGAGCGCCGCAGCAGTGCGGCCAGGAGGAGCACGGGGACGGCGAGGGCGAGCCAGGGCAGGAACGTCTCCAGCAGGCTGCCGAGCCGGGGACCCGCGTTCGGCACGGCAGGGTGGAGGGCGAGGAGCGCGGCGACCAGGGCCGCGCACACCGCGATCAGCCGCCCGCGCCGCCACCGCGCCGGGACGGGCTGCCGGCCGGGAACGGTCCGCGCCGCAGGGCGGGTGCCGTCGGCGGCGTCCGGCTCGGGCGCGCTCCGATACGTGCCGTTCGTGCCGTCCATACCGTCCGTGCCCATCCCCCGCCCCGTTCCCGGTGTGCCGTTCCCGCCGTTCCCCGTCGGCCTTACGGGTCCCACCGGCCCCGGCAGCCCCACCGGCATCCTGCCAGGCGGGCGGCGCGCGGACGCGGTCAGGAGGCCCCGGACGGAACGGGACGGCCGGCGCGGCGGGCGATCACCAGGCGCGCCCTGGGAGCGCCGTCGTCGCGGCGGCCGAGGGCGGCGAGCGGGACGAGTTCCACGGAGAATCCTGCCGCACGGAGGTCCGCGAGGACGCCCGGGAGCGGGAACGTCCGGTAGTACATGACGAACCGGGGCCGCCACAGGGCGTTGCGCACCCGCATGGCCGCGTCGAAGCCGAGCAGCGCCCAGTAGAGCCAGGAGTCCGGCCCCGGCGGAGCGACCACCGGGAAGGCGAAACAGCCGCCCGGACGCAGCGCGGCGTGCGCCTGGGCGAAGAGCAACGGCCGTTCCGCGGGGAGGAAGTGGCCGAACGCACCGAAGCTCACGGCGAGGTCGAAGGCCCCCCGGAACGGCAGGGCTCGTGCGTCCGCCTGCACCCAGTCGACCCGAGGGCCGGGCCCGGCCGGTGACGTGCGTGCCGCGACATCGAGCATGCCGGCACTGAAGTCGACGCCGGTGACGCGTTCCGTGCACACCCGCCGCAGCAGAGCGGTGCCCGCTCCGGTGCCGCAGCAGATGTCCAGCCCCGCGCCGAACGGGCCGACCGTCTCCAGCGCCTCGCGCACCGGGTCGAGGATCGCGTCCGGCGTGCGGAAGGGGGTGTGGTCGAACGCGGGCGCCAGCAGGTCGTAGCCCCGCCGCGTCGAGGAGAGCGCCTGGACGGCGAGTTCGGTGAGGGTGGGGCCCTGGGCGGTGAACATCGGCACTCAGCCTACGCGGCGGGGGCTCCGCCGGAACGGAGCGGAGTCGACCGATCCACTTCTCGTCTCCTTGACGACAACCGGCTCACCGAATATCGTCATGACGACGAAAAGAGGTTCTCATGGCAGACATCACCGCGCGCTTCGGCTGGCGTCACCTGCGGGCGGCCCCCACCGCCCATGTGCGGTGCCACCGGCGCGGCCGGCTCGTCCACGACGGGCCGGGACTGAGCTTCTGGTTCCGGGCGCTCACCTCGTCCCTCTCCGAAGTGCCCGTCGACGACCGGGAACTGGCCGTCTCCTTCCACGCGCGCACCTCGGACTTCCAGGACGTCGGCGTACAGGCGACGGTGACGTACCGGATCCACGACCCGGCGACGGCGGCCGCCCGCCTCGACTTCTCCATCGACCCCGACTCGGGCGCCTGGCGCGGCGCGCCGCTGGAGCAGATCGCCACCCTGCTCACCGAGTCCGCCCAGCAGCACGCCCTCGACGTCCTCGCCCGTACGACCCTCGCGTCGGCGCTCGCGGACGGCGTGGCCACGGTCCGCGAGCGGGTCGGCAGCGGGCTCGCCGCCGAACCGCGGCTGCCGGCCACCGGGATCGAGGTGGTCGCCGTGCGCGTGGTGGCGATACGCCCCGAGCCCGAGGTCGAACGCGCGCTGCGCACCCCGGCCCGGGAACAGATCCAGCAGGAGGCCGACCGGGCCACCTACGAACGCCGCGCGGTGGCCGTGGAACGCGAACGTGCCATTGCCGAGAACGAGTTGGCCAGCAAGATCGAACTCGCCCGCCGCGAGGAGCAGTTGGTCGAGCAGAGCGGCATCAACGCGCGGCGGCGTGCCGAGGAGAGTGCGGCCGCCGACGCCGTACGGGCCGAGGCGGAGGCGGCGCGGACGGTGCGCCTGGCCCGTGCGGAGGCCGAGGCGGCCCGGCTCACCGGCGGGGCGCGGGCCGAGGCGCAGGCCGCCTGGCTCAGGGTCCACGCGGAGGCCTCCCCCGCGACCCTGCACGCCCTGGCGGCGACCCGGCTGGCCGAGAACCTGCCGCGCATCGACAGCGTGACCCTGTCGCCCGACGTGCTCACCGGGCTGCTGGCGAGGCTCGGCACCGCGGACTCCGGGGCGGCGGGCCGCGGCACGGCGGAGGGGCCCGCCGCCGGGAACGGGCCCGCGGCAGGGGCGCGGCCGTGAGCCTCGCCCCGCGCGCCGTGATCGTCCACCGGACCACCGAGTACGAGGAGCTGCTCGCCCGGCACGGCACCCGCGGCCAGGCGGAGTTCTTCCTCGCTTCCCGGGGCCGGAGCATCGCGGAAGTGGCCGAACGGCACCACCGGGCGGTGCAGGCGCTGGCCGACGTGGCCGCCGCCGTGCCGCTCACCTGGCGCCGGGCCCGGGTCGAGAGGGCGGATCTCGACCGCTTCCTCTTCGGCCCGGAGGATGTCGTGGTGGTCGTCGGGCAGGACGGGCTCGTCGCCAACACGGCGAAGTACCTGGAGGGTCAGCCGGTGGCCGGGATCGACACCGATCCCGGCCGCAACCCCGGGATCCTCGTCCGCCACCGGCCCGCGGACGCCGGCCGGCTGCTGCGGTCCGCCGTCCGGCCCGGTGCGGCGGCCGCTGACCAGCTGGCCATGGTGGAGGCGGTCGCGGACGACACCCAGCGGCTGGTCGCCCTCAACGAGGTGTTCCTCGGCCCGGCGGGCCACCAGACCGCCCGCTACCGCGTCGGCCCCGACGGCGAGGACGCCGGCTCCGAGGCGCAGGCCTCGTCGGGCATCCTCGTCGGCACCGGCACGGGCGCCACCGGCTGGCTCCGGTCGCTGTGGCTGGAGCGCGGAAGCGGCCTCGCTCTGCCCGCTCCCGCGGACCGGCGTCTGCTGTGGTTCGTGCGGGAGGCGTGGCCGTCCCCCGCGACGGGCACGACGCGGACGGCGGGCGAACTCTCGGCCACGGAGCGGCTGCGGGTCACCGTCGAGTGCGACCGCCTGGTCGCCTTCGGCGACGGTATGGAGGCGGACGCGCTCACGCTCACCTGGGGGCAGACCGTACGGCTCGGGGTCTGCGACACGGCGCTGCGCCTGCTGGTCTGACGCCGCCCGGCGGGGCGGGCCACCGGAACGGCGGGAGCGGGCGGGGCGGGCCACCGGAAGGGCAGGGAGGGCCGCGGCGGATCGGGCACGCCTCATGAACCGGCGGGTGCTCCGGCCCTGCGAGGAAACGGCCCGCGTGTACACCTCACGGCCGCCGTCCCGACCGGAGCAATGCGGGTCAGGCCCAACACCGTTGTCAGTGCCCTCTCGTAGCTTCTCCCTCATGACGCGCACCGCACACACCTTCGCCTACGCGGGCTCCTCCACGCTGACGGGCTCCGGCGCCGGCCGCAGTCTCGGTCTGGAGACCGCGGGCGGTACGACCCCGGCCGGGGCCGAGGCCCATCCGCGCTTCTTCGCGGGATTCCTCGGCGAGCCGCAGGCCGCCGCGCGCGGCCTGCTGGCCGTCGCCGACGTGGCGGCCGCCCGCTACTTCCGCCGGACGCTGCGGGCCTCCCTCGACCCCGTCGTCACCGCGGGCGGCGACCGGCTGCGGTTCGAGTCCTTCTCCGGATGCTGCGGCGTCTACGCCCGCCTGGACATCCTGCCCGAGGGACTGCGCGGGGCCGACACCGGTCACGGCACCACCAACGTCGACGTCAACAACCCGCTGCGCGAGGCGCTGTCACGGCTCACCGACACCGATCCTCTGCATCTGCGGGTCGGCCCGGACGAGCTCGCGGTGACCACGCTCGACGGGCCGGTCGTGGAGAAGAAGGTGCCGCTGCCCGACCGCTGGCTGCGCGGCTTCGCGGAGTCCCAGGCCATCACCACCGGCTTCGACCTCCGCGCGGAGCTCACCGCCGCCGAGGCCGTGCGCTTCCTGCGTTCACTCCCCCGCGGTTCCGGCGGCCGGGCCGGCGGTCCGCTGTGGGTGGTCCCCGCGGGCCGCACCCTGCGCCCCACCACCCGCCCGGCTCCCGGCGCGGTCTGTCTGCCCGGCCCCGAACGCCTCGGCGCCTTCCAGCGCGTGCTGCGCCATGCCACCGGGCTGCGCGTCTACGGGCCCGTCCCCGACGGCACGGCGCCCACCGCCTCCGCCTGGGAGGTCGCCCTGCCCGGGATGCGGCTCACGCTCACCCTGTCCCCGGAGGCCGACCGCGGGTTCTCCGGCGAGGGCAGCGTGCTGGAGGCCCTCGCCGGCGACACGGCGGCCGGCGACGCCGACCTGGTGTCCGTGCTGCTGGCGTGGGAGCCCCGCATCGACCCCGCCGACCTGGCCGAGCAGTCGGGCCTGCCCGCCGAGCGGGTCCGGGCCGCCCTCACCCTCCTGGGCACGGCGGGCAGGGTCGGCTACGACCTCGCGGAAGCCGCCTGGTTCCACCGCGAACTGCCGTACGACGCACGTCGCGCCGAGCGCCACAACCCTCGGCTGGTGGCCGCCCGCGCGCTGGTGGCGCAGGGCGCCGTCGCCTTCGACGGTCCGGCCACCGCGCAGGTGGCGTCGGGCGAACGCCGCTACCGGGTGCGGGAGTCCGGGGGTGCGCTGAGCTGCACCTGCCAGTGGTGGGCCGACTACCGCGGCCGCCGCGGACCCTGCAAGCACGCCCTCGCCACCCGCATCGCCCGCCGGACCGCCCCGGCCGCCGCCGGCACCCGTACCCCGGGCGCCGCCCCGGCCGCCGGCTCCGCCGCGATCCCGTCCGGCACCAACGCCCCTCTCGGAGACGCACGATGACCACCCCGACCACGCCGACCACACCCACCGCCACGACCGCCACGACCGCCACGACCGCCACGACGACACCGGTCACCCCGGCCGGCACGCCCGACGTCCTCGCCGCCGTCCGCGCCGGGCACACCCTCCGGCTGCCCGCCCTCGTGGCACCGCTGGACCGCGCCCGGCGGCGTGACCTGCTGGCCGCGCTGAAGGAGCTGCGCGGCGACCTGCGCGCCTCCGGCTGGGACCGCTGGGACGAGCGTGTCCGGGTGAGCCCCGCGCTCCTCGTCGCCGGCGCCGCCTGCCAGACCGGCGCGGCCGCCGCCGCCTCGTGGATAGGCGGCCGCGACATGCGGCTGAGGGGGCGCGTCCCCGTACGGGAGCTGGTCGAGGTGCTGGAGGACCGCACGCCCCGGTGGCTGGGCGACCTCGCCCACCGGCTCGCGGCCCGCGCCTCCACCGCCCGGGACGACTATCCGCTCGTCCGCGAACTGGTGCGGCGGGCCGGCTGCCCGATGCCCACCGCCGACGGCTGCGTCGACGGCTGGGCGACGGAGGCGTGGACCGAACGGGGCAGGCTCACCGACGTCCTGCGCCGCGACCCCCACCTCACGGCGTTCGCCCCCCGCCTGTTCGAGACGCCCGAACCGGTTGCCTCCCTCGCCGCCCATCACGAACCGGGTGCCCCCGAGCAGTGGCCCGGGGCGCTGGCGGCCCTCGCCGCCGAGGGCCGGCTCGACCGCGCCGTGCTGCTCGACGCCTGCACCGCCCGGCTGCTGCGCGGCGGTCCGGTCCTCCAGCTGAAGCCGTACCGCGCCGTCCTGGAATCCCTCCGCCCGACTCCGGAGGAGGAGCGGGAGCGGACGGCCGACTGGATCGCGCTCACCGCCGACGCCCCGTCGCCCGTGGCCGGGCAGGCGCAGGAGGTGCTGGCCCGCCTGGCCGCCGCCGGGCAGCTGGCTCCCGCACGGCTGGCGGAGATGTCCGCCGGCGTCTTCTTCCGCCCCGAGAAGAAGCTCGTCCGTGCGCAGCTGACGCTGCTCGGCAGAGCGCTCGCCCGCGACCCGGGGACCGCGTCCGTGCTGCTGCCGGTGCTCGGCGAAGCCTTCGGCCACCCGGACACCGACGTCCAGGAGCGGGCCCTGAAGCTGGCCGCCGCGCACCTCGGCGACGACGGGGACCTGCGTGCCCGGCTCGCCGGCCTGGCCCACCTCCTCAGCCCCGTGCACCGGGCGCGGGCGGTGGCCCTGCTCGGTGCGGACGCCGCCCCCGCGGAGGAACCGGGTCCGTACGAGGAGATCCTGCCGCCGCTCCTGCCGCCCGCGCCGCTCGGCCCGTCCCCGGCGTCGGTCGAGGAGACCGTGGAGCTCGTCGCGGCGGTCGTCAACGCCCGTGTCGCGCCGGTCGAGGAGTTCGAGCGGGCACTGGACGGACTGGTCCGGCACGCCCACCGGGACCGCGCGGCCCTGGCCGCGGCACTGCGGCCGGCCCTGGCGGACCGCTACTGGCTCGACCCGGCGCGCCGCCACTACTACACCGACGACCTGCCCGGCCTGGAACACGTGGCCGCCGCGGTCCTGGACGCCCGTCCGTCCGGGCCGAAGCCGGAGGCGCTGGTCACCTGGCGCAGCGACTGCCACCACGCCGACGCGGCGGCCGCCCGCCACGCGCGGGTGGTCGAGGCGGCCCGGGGCGTCGTGGACGGCTCGCTGCCCTTCCTGCTCTCCACGCCCACGCTGACCAGCGGCAGCCTGGACCCGGACGCCCTCGTCTCGCGTCTGGCGGAGTACGCCCGTACGGGCACCCGCCCCGGTCCGGTGGACTTCGCGCAGGCCCTGTTCCGGGTCCGCCGCGACGCGTCCGCGCTGCCCGGGGCGGCCGCCCTGGGCACGCCGGAGGGCGAGCGTCTGGCCGCCTGGCTCGGCGAGTCGGGCCGGCCCGCGGCCGTCACCCGCCGCGCCGGCGGGGTGGGCTTCCATGGCAGGGACACCCTCGACCGCCACCTCCTGGACACCGGTGAACGGGCCGCCGCGGCGGCGGAGTTCCCCCCGGCGTTCCGCGCACTCGCAGCGGCGCGCGAGGGGGCCGGGCGCTGCTGGGACGCGGGCGACCCGGACGTGCTGATCGCGATGCTGCCGGAGGACCGTGACACCCTGGCCGCCTGGTCGCTGGCCCGCGTCACCTCCTGTGCGCTCGACGACGAGCGCGGGGGCACCGACATGCTGCCCGGGCTCGCCGCCGCGGGCCCCGCGGGGCCGGCCGGCCCCGCCCTCCACCTGGCGGTCGCCACCGGCCTCGGCGCCCGGCACGCGGACGACCGGCTGCGGTCGGTCGACGCCCTGCTGACCCTCGCGGGCCGCAGGGAGCTGGACACGGCCCTGCTCGGCGCCGACCTGTGCGAACTGCTGGAGATGGGGACGGTGAAGCCGGGCCGCCTCGCCGACGCGCTGCGGACCGCGGCGGCGACCGGCGCCCATGCCACGGTGTGGGCCGTCCTCTCCGGGGTCCTGCCCGTCCTGCTCACGGGCTCGGGAGACCCGCGCGGCACGGGCGAACTGGTGGAGACGGCGGCCGAGTGCGCCGAGCAGTCCCGGGCCGTCGCGGAGCCCCTCGCGGGTCTGGAGGCGGTGGCCGCCCGGCCCGGCCGCTCCCGCCTGGTGACCCAGGCCGCCAGGCTGCGGGACGCCCTGCGGCGCAACCGGGAGGCGGCGGCCACGGCGGTGGCCCCGGGGTGAGCCGGTCAACCCGGTCCGCCTCCGCGGGCCGGGCTCAGCCCTCCTCGGGCACCGTGCCGGGCGGTGGCGCGGCCGCCCTCCGTCTGCGGTACAGCACCACTGCGGACACCGCGAGGAGGAGGACCGCCACGGCGGACACCCCGAGGGCCGTCCGCTCGGCGAAGAGCCGGCCGAGCACCGCCAGCACGCCGAGCCCGGCGGTCGCGTAGATCAGCGCCCAGGCCGCTCCGCCGAGGAACAGTGCGGGAAGGTAGCGCGGCAGCGGCATGCGCATGCTGCCGGCCAGGAAGTTGGCGGCGGTCTGGAAGCCGACGGTCAGGAAGGAGACGGCGACGACCGGCGCACCCCACCGCTGGATCGCCCGCTCGGCACGGAGGAACTTCGCCGAGGAGATGCGTCCGGAGAACCGGCTCCGCCGGGCGCCCGCACCGGCGAGCCAGCCGAGGGCGAACGTCCCTCCGGCGCGGAGCAGCACGATGACGTAGAGCGCTCCGGCGGTGACGGCGACCTTATCCACGGGGCCGCTTCCCGGACGCCGCGCCGGGGCCCGCGCTCCCCGTCACCGGCGGGCGCGCCACGCGCCGTGCGCGGGGCCGGTCACCGTCTCTCATCTGCGTCCTGCCTCTGCCCGTTCCGTCCCCGGTCCCCGCTTGCGGCGGGGACATCCGGGTCTGCCCGCCCTCGACCACCAGGCAAGGGCAGCCTAACCGACCGCGTTCCCGGCGTGAGCAGGGCATCGGGCCCGCGGTCGCCGAGGAGCGCCGGGCCGGGAGGGCGGCCGGGCCGGGCGGCTTCACCTCACGCGCGGCCGGGCCCCGGGCGGGGAACGCCGGGTGTGCAACGTCCGTCCCGGCCAGTTCCGGGCGCGGCGGCGGGGTGTCATTGGCCGGGGGACGTACAGCCCGGCCGCACCGGGACTCTCTAGCATTCGACCACTCCCCGCCTCCGGCCGAGGCGGGACAAGGCGAGAGATCTGACATGTGCATGATAGTTCAACCATCACGGCCGTGCCAGACCTCCGCTCCGCCCGGTCCACGGGACCGGTGAGTGAGCACCCGGCAGAGCACGACGCGATCCGGCCCAGCCGGTCCGTGACGGCCGCCGCCCCGGCGGCGGCCGCACCCCCCAGCCGCAGGCCCGGCCCAGCGGGCCGTGCCGCCGGCACCGAAGCCATGGACGGAGAACCATGAGAGCACCGCTCCTGGTGGGCGCGGCGACAGCCGCGCTGTTCACCTCCGCACTGCCCGCGCAGGCGGGCGGGTCGTCGATCGTCGACCCGCCGCCGGACAAGATCGTCATCGACGTCGCCACCGTGAACGGATCCGGGTGCCCGCTGGGTACCGCGGCCGTCGCGGTGTCGGAGGACAACACCGCGTTCACCGTGACGTACAGCGAATACCTCGCACAGACCGGCGGCGGCGCCCCGCCGACCGCGGCTCGCAGGAACTGCCAGCTCAACCTGCTGGTGCACGTGCCGCAGGGCTTCACCTACGCCGTCGCCAGCGCCGACTACCGCGGCTACGCCTCCCTCCGGCCGGGCGCGAGCAGCACGGAGAAGGCCTCCTACTACTTCCAGGGCTCGCCCAGCACCGCGTCCCGGACCCACACGTTCCGCGGGCCCTACGAGGACAACTGGCAGGCCACCGACGACACCGACTGGGCCCAGCTCGTCTGGGCGCCGTGCGGTGTGCAGCGGAACTTCAACATCAACACCGAGCTCCGCGTCACCGCCGGCACCTCGGACCCGGCGGCCACGAGCTACATGACGATGGACTCCACCGACGGCGACATCAGCACGATCTACCACCTGGCCTGGAAGGAGTGCCCCGCGCGCTGACCCTCCGGTCTCCGGACAGCCCCGGCCGGGCCTCCCCCTCCCGGCCGGGGCCCCCGCGCGTGCGGCTCGGTCACCGGCGCCGTCGCCCGCGCGCCCGGAAGCACGCGTGCGGGGTGCCGCGCACCCCGGCGCCTCCTCGGGGCCGCCGGCACGGGCGGTGACCGGGCGGCGGCCGGCTTCGCCTACGCTGAGCGCGAGGGACCGCGGGTGTGCCGCGGACGGACCCGGACGGGGGGCGCTCGTGAAGCGGCGTGTGCGCCAGACGACGGCAGCGGCCATGCCCTCCGTCCTCCTCGGCGTGTGGGCCGTCTTCCTGGTCCTGCTCGGTACGTCACCGGCCTCCCCGGCCGTTCCCGGACACCCCGCCGCCGCCTCCCTCTCCGCCCTCCCCGGCGCGCCGTCCCCCGCGGCCACCGGCCCGCACAGCATCGCGGCCGCCCACGCGACGACCGGGACGCCGTCACCCGCGGCCACCGCCGCCCCACGGGGCGCCGAGCAGCGCACCCTGGTGCGCGCGCCGTCCCGCTCGGCCGCCGACACCGCCGTGCAGCAGACCGCCGCCGCCGAGCACACCGTGCGGCTGCCCGGCGCCCCGCCCGCCGTGGCGAGCGGCTCGGGCACGGACCGCCCCGCGCACCTGCGGGGCACCGCCGCCTGCGGCCCCCGCCAGGAGCGCGCGCCGCCCGGGGACGCGTACGACCCGCGCCACACACGGGGTCCTCCCGCCACCCGGCACAGCTGACGTTCCACGCGCCCGCCGTGCCGGGAGCCGCGGCATGCCCGCGGACCGGCGGCCACGGCCCACGCGCGCCGGCCACCCGTGCCGGCGCCCGGCGGGTGCGCCTTCCCCTCGCGTCCGCCCGTCCCCGGGTGCGGCGTCCGCCGGTGCGCGGACGGCGCCTCCCGCGGACCGCCCGTGGAGTAACCCCATGTCATCTCGCCGTTCCACGTACTGGCGCGCGCTCGTCGCGCTCGCCGTCGTCGGCGTCTCCCTGTACGTCGCCCTGACCACACCCGCCCGGCTCGGACTCGATCTGCGCGGCGGGACCCGTATCGTGCTCGAGACCCGGGACTCGCCCACCGTCCGCGCCGACGCCGCGGCCACCGACCGCGCCCTGGAGGTGCTGCGCAAGCGCGTGGACGGCCTCGGCGTCGCCGAGCCGTCGCTCGCCCGCTCCGGGGAGCGGCGCATCATCGTCGAGCTCCCGGGGGTGCAGGACCCCCGCAAGGCGGCCGAGGTCATCGGCCGCACCGCCCAGCTGACCTTCCACCCCGTCACCGGGACCGCCGACCCCTCGGACGCCGGGGCGCCGGCGGCGGACGGGTCGCGCGTCCTGGCCGATCCCGGCGCGCCCGGAAGCGGGCTGCGGCTCGGACCGCCCGCCCTGACCGGCGACGGCGTGGACGACGCGGAGGCCGTGCTGGACACCCAGTCGGGCCGCGGCTGGACCGTCGACCTGTCCTTCCGCGGCACGGCCGGTGACACCTGGGCACGGCTCACCGGGGAGGCGGCGTGCGCCCCGCCCGCGGACCCGGGCCGCCGGGTGGCCATCGTGCTCGACGACCGGATCCTGTCCGCGCCGGGGATGGAGGCCTCGGTGCCCTGCGGGGCGGGGATCTCCGGCGGTTCCGCGCAGATCACCGGCGGGTTCTCGGCGGACGAGGCGCGCGATCTCGCGGCACTGGTCAAGGGCGGCGCGCTGCCCGTGCCGGTGACCGCGATCGAGCAGAGCACCGTCGGGCCGACGCTCGGCGCGGAGGCGATCCGGGCCAGCGCGGCCGCCGCCCTGATCGGCCTGGTGTGCACGGGTGTCTTCATCATCGCGGTGTACCGCCTGCTGGGTCTGCTGGCGACCGTCGCGCTCGCGCTGTACGGACTGATCTCGTACGCCGCGGTGGTCGGGCTCGGGGCCACGCTGACCCTGCCCGGTCTCGCGGGGTTCGTGCTGGCCGTCGGCATCGCCGTGGACGCCAATGTGCTGGTGTTCGAGCGGGCCCGGGAGGAGTACACCAGGCCCGGGGCCGGGAGCCGGGGCAGGACACGCGATCTGCGCGGGCCCCTGCGCACCGGGTTCGCCAAGGCGTGGAGCGCGGTGGCGGACTCCAATGTGACGACGCTGCTCGCGGCGGTCCTGCTGTTCGTCTTCGCGACGGGGCCGGTCAAGGGCTTCGGCGTGACCCTCGTCATCGGTGTGCTGGCGTCGATGGTGTCGGCCATGGTGATCACCCGCCTGCTGGCGGAGTGGGCGGTGCGCAGGAGTGCCGTCGTCCGGCGGCCCGCGGTCACCGGGATGGCGACGGTGGGCCGGCTGCGGGCACGGCTGACGCGCCGGCCGCCCCGGCTGATGCGTCACCGGCGTCGCTGGCTGGGCGCCTGCGCCGCGCTGCTGATGCTCGCGCTGGGCGGCGTGGGTGCGCGCGGACTCGACTTCGGGGTCGAGTTCACCGGCGGGCGGGTGGTCCAGTACGCCGCCGAGCGGCAGGTGGACGCGGACGCCGCGCGGGAGGCCGTGGTCGGGGCGGGATTCCCGCAGGCGGTGGTGCAGACGACCGGCGACGAGGGCGTCTCCGTGCGCACCAAGGAGACCGGCGACGACGAGCAGGACCGCATCCGCGAAGCGCTGACCGGGGCGGTGGGAGAGGTGTCGGTGGAACGCGACGACCTCGTCGGCCCCAGCCTCGGCGACGAGTTGCGCACCTACGCGCTGATCGCGCTCGCCCTGGCGGTGGCGGCGCAGCTGCTCTACCTCTCGCTCCGGTTCCGGTGGACGTTCGCGGCGGCCGCGGTGGTGGCGATGGTGCAGGACGTGCTGCTGGTGGTCGGGCTGTTCGCCTGGCTGGGCAAGCCGGTCGACAGCGTGTTCCTCGCGGCGCTGCTGACGGTGATCGGCTATTCGGTCAACGACACGGTGGTGGTGCTGGACCGGCTGCGCGAACTGCGGCGCACCGGAACGTCGGCGAGCTGGGCGGAACTGGCGGACCGGGCGGTGGCGCAGACCCTTCCGCGGACCGTCAACACCGGTATGGGCGCGCTGTTCGTGCTGGTGGCGCTGGCCTTCCTCGGCGGGGACTCGCTGACGGACTTCTCCGTCGCGCTGCTGGCGGGTGTCGTGGTCGGCATGGCCTCGACGGTGTTCACGGCGATGCCGGTGGCCGTGCTGCTCCAGAACCGGTTCCCGGACGGGCGGCGGCCCGCAGCCGCCTCGCGGAGCGGCAACGGGGCGGGCAGGGGCGGGCGTTCACGGGCGGGCGACCGCAGCGGGGCCGTGGTCTGATCGTCCGGCGGCCCGGGGCCGCTTCCCGCGTGGCGCGTTCGCGCGCCACGCGGGACCGGTCTGGACCAAGCCCTTGACACCCCCTTATTTCACTTCTTGAATCAATGCCGTGGCAAGCCCGTCCCCCAGGGCGAGCCCCCTCGTCGTCCTGTCATATGCACGACAGCCCCTTCCATCCCCACGTACCGGAAGGGAGAGTCATGGACTCCCCCCGCTCCCTCCGCCGACGGCTGCCCGGCCGTCCGCTGGCCGTCCTGGCGCTCGCCGCCGCCCTGGCCGGCGGCCTGCTCGGCGCCCCCGCGTCCGGCGCCGGCGCCGCACCGGCGCCCCGGCCGGCCGCGGCGGCCGCCGCGGTGACCTTCTCCGACGACTTCAACGGACCTGCCGGCGCCGCCGCCGACTCCGGCAAGTGGCAGACCGAGACCGGCGACAACGTCAACAACCACGAACGGCAGTACTACACGGCGGGCAACAGCAACGCGGCGCTCGACGGACAGGGCCATCTGGTCATCACGGCCCGCCGCGAGAACCCGGGCAACTACCAGTGCTGGTACGGCCGGTGCGAGTACACCTCGGCCCGTCTCAACACCGCCGGCAGGTTCACCACCACGTACGGGCACGTCGAGGCGCGCATGAAGGTGCCGCGCGGACAGGGCATGTGGCCTGCCTTCTGGATGCTCGGCAACGACATCGGCCAGGTCGGATGGCCCGCCTCGGGCGAGATCGACATCATGGAGAACGTCGGCTTCGAGCCCTCCACCGTCCACGGCACCCTGCACGGTCCCGGGTACTCCGGCTCCGGCGGCATCGGCGCGGGCTACACCCTGCCGGGCGGACAGAGGTTCGCGGACGCCTTCCACACCTTCGCCGTCGACTGGTCCCCGAACGAGGTGACCTGGTCGGTGGACGGCACCGTCTACCAGCGCCGCACCCCCGCCGACCTCGGCGGCCGCCAGTGGGTGTTCGACAAGCCGTTCTTCCTGATCCTCAACCTGGCAGTGGGCGGCTACTGGCCGGGCGACCCCGACGGCAGCACCGTCTTCCCGCAGCAACTGGTGGTCGACCACGTGCGGGTCACCACCGGCGACACCCCGGTCCCGGGCGGGCAGATCACGGGCATCGGCGGCAAGTGCGTGGACGTCGCCGCCGCGAACACCGCCGACGGCACCCCGATACAGATCACCGACTGCAACGGCAACGCCGCGCAGCGGTGGACCGTGGGCGCCGACGGCACCATCCGCGCGCTGGGCAAGTGCCTCGACGTCGCCTCGGGCGGCACCGCGGACGGGACACCCGTGCAGCTGTGGACCTGCAACGGCACCGCGGCCCAGCGATGGGTCGCCAACGCCGCGCGCGACATCGTGAACCCGCAGGCGAACAAGTGCCTGGACGCGACCGGGAACAGCTCCGCCAACGGCACCCGGCTCCAGATCTGGACCTGCGCCGGCACCGCCAACCAGAAGTGGACGGTCACCCGCTGACCCTCCGCCACCCCGCTCCGGGGCGCCGCACGGCGCCCCGGACACCGGACCACGGGCGCCCCGGTCGGGCGGGGCACCCGTGACCGGGGCACGGTCCGGCGCGGTCCGGACCGTGCCCCGTTGCCCGTGGGCCCGCGTCCCGGCCGGGTGTCACCGGCCGCCCGGCGCCGCCTCGCCCCGGGCCGCCCGGCGCAGGGCGCCGAGCAGGGCCCGCAGTGCCGGACCCTCCCGCTGCGTACTCCGCCTGACGGCCTCGATGCCGCGCACCGGCTGCGGGCCCCGGACCTTGCGCACGACGACCCCGGGGTGACCACCGCCGATGCCGAGCAGCGGCATCAGGGCGACCCCGAGCCCGGCGGCGACGAACCCCAGCGCGGTGGCGTGGTCCTCGCTGCGCACGGCGAAGCCGGGGACGAAGCCCGCCGCCGCACAGGCGTCGGTCACCAGCTCCAGGCAGGGCCCCGGCGGCCATTCGGTGCCGACCCACGGCTCGGCGGCGAGCAGGCCCAGGTCGACGACCCTCTTCACCGCGAGCGGATGGCCCTTCGGGAGCACCACGCGGTACGGGTCCTCGGCCAGTCGCTCCGCCACCAGCAGTCCGTCGGCTCCGGGCTCCCCGCGGAGCGGCACCACCAGGGCGATGTCCGCCTCACCCCGCCGGACGGCGCCCCGCGGGTCCTGTGGATCCGAGAGGGCCAGGTCGAGGCGCACGCCGGGGTGCACCCGGCGGAAGGCGGCGACCGCGGGGGCGACCAGACCGGCCCCCGCGGTGGCGAAGTAGCGGAGGGAAAGGCTGCCGGTGCGTCCGGCCCTGAGATCGGCCAGCGCGGTCTCGGCCTCGGCGATCCTCCGGCCGATCGCGGCGGAGTGCTCGGTGAGCAGCCGCCCCGCGGCGGTGGGGCGCACCTGCCGGCCGAACCGCTCCAGCAGCTCCGTGCCCGTCTCCTTCTCGAGCGCCCCGATCTGCTGGCTGACCGCTGAGGGCGTGTAGCCGAGCTCGGCGGCGGCCGCCGTCACCGACCCCGAGGTCACCACGGCTTCGAGCATCCGCATCCTGCGCACATCAAGCATGTAGCACAGGTTAACGGTCTGTCCAGATCCCTTCACTGGTGCTACAGCGGGAGGCGGGTGCACGGTGGTCTCCTCGGCGCGGTGGAGGGAGACGGACGTGGCTCGCGGTCGTGGCACGGTGGTGCGGATGGGGTTGCTGGCCCTGCTCTGGGGCTCGGCGTTCCTGTGGACCGAACTCGCCCTGGAGGGCGGCCTGTCGCCGGGTCTCATCGCCTTCACTCGCTGCGCGCTCGGCTCGCTGGTGCTGGTGGCGCTCTGCGCACTGACGGGGCGGCGGCTGCCGTCGGACGCGGTCACCTGGCGGCGGCTGCTGGTGGCGGCGTTCTTCTGCAACGCCCTGCCCTTCGTCCTGTTCGGCATCGGTCAGCAGTCGGTCGACTCCGGCACGGCCGGAGTGCTGAACGCGACCACGCCGCTGTGGTCGCTGCTGATCGGCCTGGCCACCGGGGCGGAACGCGGCATCCGGCCGGTGCGGGTGGCCGGTCTGCTCCTGGGCTTCGCCGGTGTGCTGCTGATCTTCGCGCCCTGGAGCGGCGGCGGACACCTCGGGCCGGGCGCGTTCGCGATACTGGGCGCGGCCCTCGCGTACGCCGTGGCCTTCGCGTACATGGCGCGGAGGCTCTCGGGGCGGGGCGGCGACCCGCTCGCGCTGTCGGCCGCGCAGCTGGTGACGGCGACGGGCTACGGGGCCTTCGCCGTCCCGCTCACCGGGCAGGGCACGGGTTCCTGGGGCCCGGTGGAGATGCCGGGGGTAATCGCCGTGGTCGCGCTGGGGGTGCTGGCCACCGGGTTCACCTTCGCGCTGACCAACCGGCTGATCGCCGACGAGGGGCCGACGACGACCGCCGCGGTCGGCTATCTGCTGCCCGTGGTCTCGGTGGCGCTCGGCGCCGTGGTGCTGGGCGAAGAAGTGGGGACGCGGGTGGTGGCGGGGATGGGCGTGGTGCTCGTCGGCGTGGCGATGAGCCGCGGCGGGGCACCCCGCGGTGCCGACGCGGATCGGGGCACGGTAGCGTCGGGCGGCCCCGACGAACGGAGTCATCACGATGCCACGGATCTTCACCGTCTCGGACAGCGTCGTGATCGACGCGTCCCCCTCGGACGTCTACGCGCAGGTGAGCGATCCGACGCTGATGGGCCGCTGGAGCCCCGAGAACCGCGGCGCCGTGGTGCGCGACGCCGCGGGCGGGACGCGGGTGGGGACGGTCTTCGACGGCCGCAACACCCGGGGGCCGCTGTCGTGGACGACGCGCTGCACGGTGACCGCGGCCGATCCCGGTGAGCGCTTCGCGTTCCGGGTGCGGGCCATCGGGCTGCGGCGGCCGGTGCTGCGGGGCCCGATCGCCACCTGGGAGTACCGCTTCGAGCCGGCCGAGGGCGGCGGGACGCGGGTCACGGAGACCTGGACGGACGACCGGCGGGCCTGGCCGGACGCGGTGGCCGGGGTGTTCGACCGGATCGCCACCCGCGGGCACACCTTCGCCGACTTCCAGCGGCGCAACATCCGCACGACGCTGGCCAATCTGAAGAGCGCGCTGGAGACACCCGCCCGGTAGGCCCGCCGGGACGCGGGCCTGCGGCGCCCCGCGGGGCGGGCGGGTCAGGCGGTCGGGACGTCCTCGACACGGAGACCGGCCGCGGTGACCGCGAGGGCGTCCAGCACGGGGCTGATCAGCGGGTGCTCCTCCGCACCGCGGCGGACCGCCGCGAACACCCGGCGGGTGGCCGCCGGACCGGAGACCGAGCGCACGACCGCGCTGCCCAGCTCCATGCCGCGCAGCGCGGAGCGGGGCACCAGGGCCACCCCCGCGCCGGCCCCGGCGAGGGCGGCCACGGCCCGGAAGTCGTCCGACTGGTGCACCAGCCGCGGCTGGAACCCGGCGAGCTCGCAGGCGAGGAGCACCATGTCGTGGCAGGGGTTGCCCGGGTAGGGGCCGATCCAGTCGCTGCCCGCGAGCCGGGCCAGTTCGACGCGTTCCGCGGCGGCCAGCGGGTGGTCGGCGCGCAGCACCGCGTCGAACGGCTCCGCGTACAGCGGCACCCGCGAGAGCCGCGGGTCGTCCGCGCCCGGCGCCCCCCGGTACTCGACCGCGACCGCCAGATCGGCCTCGCCGTCGAGGACCAGCGGAAGGCTCTCGTCGCCCTCGGCGTCCCGGACCCGCACGGCGATGCCCGGCCGCTCGCCGGACAGCCGCGCGACGGCGGGCGCGACCACCTCGGCGATGCCCGTGGCGAACGCGGCGACGGTCACCTCGCCGGCCGCGCCCTGCGCGTAGGCGGCGAGCTCGGCCTCGGCCCGTTCGAGCTGGGCGAGGACGGTGTGGGTGTGGCCGAGCAGGATCTCCCCCGCCGCGGTGAGGGTCGCGCCCTTGCCGCCGCGGATCAGCAGGGTGTGCCCCGTCTCCTGCTCCAGC
The DNA here is from genome assembly GCF_014489615.1 of Streptomyces genisteinicus. Classification (GTDB taxonomy): domain Bacteria; phylum Actinomycetota; class Actinomycetes; order Streptomycetales; family Streptomycetaceae; genus Streptomyces; species Streptomyces genisteinicus. The sequence goes on along the minus strand of NZ_CP060825.1, from coordinate 7,325,699 downwards.
GCGTTGAGCTGCTGGGACACGGCGGACGGGGTGAGGTACAGCGCGGAGGCCGCGGCGGTCACCGTACGGTGGTCCGCCACGGCCCGCAGGATGCGCAGCCGGCGGGGGTCGATCACGCCGTCATTGTGTCACCGGCGGCGGCCGCCGCCGTCCGCTCCCCGGGAGCGGGGCCCCGGGGACGGCGGGCGTCAGGCCGGCGTCTCCGCCTCCAGGGCGGCGCGGGCGTCGGTGAACGCGGCGACGACGCGCTCGACGTCCCCGGTGGAGTGCGCGGCGGAGAGCTGGACCCGGATGCGCGCCTGGCCCATGGGGACGACCGGGTACGAGAAGCCGATCACGTACACGCCCCGCTCCAGCAGCAGCTCGGCCATCCGGCCCGCCTTCGCGGCGTCGCCGATCATGACGGGGGCGATGGCGTGGTCGCCGGGAAGGACGTCGAAGCCGGCGTCCGTCATCGCCGAGCGGAACAGGGCCGTGTTGGCGGCGAGCTTCTCCCGCAGGTCGCCGGCGGACTCCAGGAGGTCCAGCACCTTCAGGGAGGCGGCGGCGATGACGGGCGCGAGAGAGTTGGAGAAGAGGTAGGGGCGCGAGCGCTGGCGCAGCAGTTCGACGATCTCGGCGCGGGCCGCGACGTAGCCGCCGGAGGCACCACCGAGCGCCTTGCCGAGGGTGCCCGTGATGATGTCCACGCGGTCCATGACGCCGTGCAGTTCGGGGGTGCCGCGCCCGCCGGGGCCGACGAAGCCGACGGCGTGCGAGTCGTCGACCATGACCATGGCGTCGTAGCGGTCGGCGAGGTCGCAGATCTCGGCGAGCGGGGCGACGTAGCCGTCCATGGAGAAGACGCCGTCGGTGACGATCAGCCGGCGGCGGGCGTCCTGGGTCTCCTTGAGCTGCTGCTCCAGGTCGGCGAGGTCGCGGTTGGCGTACCGGTGGCGCCGGGCCTTGGAGAGGCGGATGCCGTCGATGATGGAGGCGTGGTTCAGCGCGTCGGAGATGACCGCGTCCTCCGGGCCGAGGAGGGTCTCGAAGACGCCTCCGTTGGCGTCGAAGCAGGACGAGTAGAGGATCGTGTCCTCCTGGCCCAGGAAGGACGACAGGCGCTGCTCGAGCTCCTTGTGGATCTCCTGGGTGCCGCAGATGAAGCGGACGGACGCCATGCCGTAGCCCCAGCGGTCGAGGGCGTCCTTGGCGGCGGCGACGACCTCGGGGTGGTCGGCGAGGCCGAGGTAGTTGTTGGCGCAGAAGTTGAGGACGTCCCCGGCGGCGCCGCCGGCGGTGACGGCCACGGAGGCGCTCTGCGGGGTGCCGATCACGCGCTCGGGCTTGTAGAGGCCGGCGTCGCGGATCTCGTCGAGGGTGGTGCGGAGGTCGTCGCGGACGGACGCGTACATGAGGGGTCTCCTAGAGGGGTCGCCGGTGCGGGGCGAGGGGCGGGACGCGGGACGCGGGTGGTCCGGACGCTCAGACGGTCCAGTCGAGGATGATCTTGCCGCTGCGGCCCTGGGCGGCCTCGTCGAAGGCCGCGTCGAAGTCCCGGTAGCCGTAGCTTCCGGTGATCACCGGGGAGAGGTCGAGGCCGCCCTCCAGCAGCACGGTCATCGCGTACCAGGTCTCGAACATCTCGCGGCCGTAGATGCCCTTGACGGTGATCATCGAGGTGACGATCTTCGACCAGTCGACGGCGAACTCCTCGGCGGGCAGGCCGAGCATGGCGATGCGCCCGCCGTGGGTCATGTTGTCCACCATGTCGCGCATGGCCTCGGGCCGGCCGGACATCTCCAGGCCGATGTCGAAGCCCTCCTTCAGGCCGAGCTGCCGCTGGGCGTCCGCGATGCCGGCCCCGGCGACGTTGAGGGCCAATGTGGCGCCCACCTTGCGGGCGAGTTCCAGGCGGGGCTCGCTGACGTCCGTGACGACCACGTTGCGCGCGCCGGCGTGCCGGGCGACGGCCGCGGCCATGACGCCGATCGGACCCGCACCGGTGATCAGCACGTCCTCGCCGACGAGCGGGAAGGACAGGGCGGTGTGCACGGCGTTGCCGAACGGGTCGAAGATCGCGGCGACGTCCAGGTCGACGGGGGTGCGGTGCACCCACACGTTGGAGGCGGGCAGCGCCACGTACTCGGCGAACGCCCCGTCGCGGCCGACGCCGAGGCCGACCGTGCTGCGGCACAGGTGCCTGCGGCCGGCCAGGCAGTTGCGGCACTTGCCGCACACCAGGTGGCCCTCGCCGCTGACGATGTCGCCCACCGCGATGTCCGCGACGTCCGGGCCGACGGACGCCACCTCGCCGACGAACTCGTGGCCCAGCACGCGAGGGGTGGTGACGGCGCCCTGCGCCCACTGGTCCCAGGACCTGATGTGCAGGTCCGTGCCGCAGATGCCGGTGCGCAGGACCTTGATCAGCACGTCGCCGGGGCCGGTCTCGGGCTCCGGCACATCCGTGAGCCACAGACCGGGCTCGGCGTGCTGCTTGACAAGTGCCTTCATCGATACGGCTCCAGGCATGCGACGGGACTGACCGGATACCGAAAATACGGCCCCGCCCAGTGGACGGGCTCCAATCTGCCCAGCTCGGAGCGTCGCGTCCATCGAGGATTTCTTAAGCGGGCCCACAGCGCAGCTTCACGGGGTGCTCCGGGCACGCCGCCCGGTGCCCGCCCGGGCCACCGGGCACGCCCCCGTCCGGGCACGCCCCCGTCCGGGCACGCCTCCGTCCGGGCACGACTCCGTCCGGACGCGGAACCGCCGCCGGGCGGGGGCGGTACGGGCAGGCGGGACGTTCTCGGGCGGCGCGGCGCGGCACGGGGCGCGGCACCGGCAAGGCGGCGCGGCGCGCTGTGGGCGGTCCACCGCGGGCGGTGGCGCGTGGCGGCGGGGCGTGGCCGGTCCGCGCGTGACGGCGGGGCGTGGCGGGGGCGGTCGACCGGTCCGGCCGCCGGGGGCGGGAACCGCCGGACCACCGCCGCGGCTCGAGGGCCACGGCGGGTGGGAAGCCCCGGCGCCGGGGTTCAGAGGCTGACGTCGCCCGGCTGACGGGCCGCGACGCCCAGGTGCTCGCCGACGCGGTTGACCATCAGGGTCATCTCGTAGGCCACCTGGCCGACGTCCGCCTCGGCCGAGCTCAGCACGCACAGGCAGCTGCCGTCGCCGGCGGCGGTCACGAAGAGCATGGCCTCGTCGAACTCGACCATGGTCTGGCGGGCCCGGCCGGCACGGAAGTGGCGGCCCGATCCGCGGGCGAGGGAGTGCAGTCCCGAGGAGACGGCCGCGAGGTGCTCGGCGTCCTCCCGCGCGAGCCCGGTGCTCGCTCCGGTCACCAGCCCGTCGTTGGAGAGCACCAGCGCGTGCGTGATGTGGTCGACCCGCTTCGTCAGGTCGTCCAGGAGCCAGTCGAGTCCCTTGTCCAACGCCATCGCCGTCCTTCCCCCTCGTACGTTCCCCGTGGCCGTACGTCTGGCGCAAGCCTTTCGTACGCGGCGCTCCTCGGCAAGGTCCTCTCGCCGCGAAGCGGCACCGCCCGGCCATGATCCGCGCAGGTCCGCCGCATTTTGGCGGATGCCGGGGGGCGCGTTCGGCTGTGCGATCCGTGCGCCGGCGCACGCCGTCTCGCCGTGCAGGCGCACCCGCCGGCGCCCGGAACCGTCGCGTCCGCGCGGCGGCGCGCACCGGAACCCACGCGGTCGCGCAGGTGCGCACATCAGGAACCGACGGAGTCGAGCAGTCGGGCGGTGTGCACACGGCCGGCGTACTCCACGAGCCGGACGAGGACCTCCTTCCCCGAGTCCTTGTCGCGCGCGTCGCACAGCACGACCGGTGTGCCGCGGTCGAGATCGAGGGCGCGGGCGACCTCGTGGGCGCCGAACGACCGTGCCCCGGGGAAGCAGTTGACCGCGACGACGAACGGGATCCCGCGGTGCTCGAAGTAGTCGACCGCGGGGAAGCAGTCGCCGAGGCGACGGGTGTCGGCGAGGACGACGGCGCCGAGCGCGCCCTGCGAGAGCTCGTCCCACAGGAACCAGAACCGGTCCTGCCCCGGGGTGCCGAAGAGGTAGAGGGAGAGTCCCGAACGGATGGTGATGCGGCCGAAGTCCATGGCCACCGTCGTCGTGGACTTCCGCGCGACGCCCTCGGTGTCGTCGACCCGCGTGCCGGCCTCGCTGAGCGGTTCCTCGGTCCGCAGGGGCCGGATCTCGCTGACGGCTCCGACGAGCGTGGTCTTGCCGACCCCGAACCCGCCGGCGACGAGGATCTTCAGCGCGAGCGCGCCGCTGTCCGCGCCGCCGCCGGCTCCGGCTCCGGGCGGGTCCTCCGTGCCGTCCGCGGCGTGCGGTCCGGACGCGTTCGCCGCGGTGTGCGGGTCCGGTGCAGTCTGCGGGTCCGGTGCGATACGCGCGCCTCGCGCGGTCGGCGTGGTGTCAGCGGCCATGCGTCGTCACTCCCAGATGTGGTCGGGCCGGAGCAGCGGTGCGGCGGTGGGATCGGGCGGGGGCACGGGAAATTCGCCTGCGGGTGCCGCGGCCGGCGGCGAGAATCGGCCGATGGAGAGGTTTCTGGAGACCGGCCGGCTCGTTCTGCGGGCGTTCGGCCCCGATGACGTGGACCGTGTGCTCTCGCTCGACGGGGATCCGGACGTCATGCGCCACATCAACGGCGGACGCCCGGTGTCGCGGGAGGAGATCGCCCGTGACACCCTGCCGGCGCTGCTGCGCAGCTTCCCCTGTCTCGACGGGGCGCACGGCGAGGGCCGCGGTCACTGGGCGGCGCAGGACCGTGCCTCGGGCGACTTCCTCGGCTGGTTCGAGTTCCGGCCGACGGCGCCGGACAGCGCCGAGGAGGTCGAGCTCGGCTACCGGCTGCACCGGCGCGCGTGGGGGCGCGGGCTCGCCACGGAGGGCTCCCGTGCCCTGATCCGCCGCGGGTTCGCCGAACTCGGCGTGCTCCGGGTGACGGCCACCACGATGACGGTGAACTCCCGTTCGCGGCGGGTGATGGAGAAGTCCGGGCTCGTCCATGTGCGCACCTTCTTCGAGGAGTGGCCCGAGACGATCGAGGGGTCCGAACACGGCGACGTGGAGTACGCCGTGAGCCGCGAGGACTGGCTGCGCGGGGCGGCCGCCGCGGGCCGAGGAGCCCCCACCGGCCCGTGACCGGCCCCACTCACAGGGCGCGCAGGCCGTCGATGACCTCACGCAGGATCCTTTCGTCGGGCAGTTGTGCGGGGGCCACGGGGCTGCTGACCTTCACATGACCGGCTTCGAGGAGGTCCCCGAGCAGCACCCGTACGACGCCGACCGGCAGGTCGGCGTCGGCGGCGAGTTCGGCGACGGACTGGGTCTCGCAGCGGCACAGGGACAGCAGCGTGCGGTGCTCCGGGCCGAGAAGCGACTCCTGCGCGTCCGGGGCGGACCGCTCGTCCACGACGACCAGCGCGATCAGGTCGAACCGCACGTTGGCCGGGCCGGGCTTGGTCCTGCCCCCGGTCATCGCGTAGGGGCGGACCAGCGGCCCCGCGTCGGCGTCGTACCACTGGCTGCCGGGCGGGACGGCCGTGCCGCTCACGGCGAGCTCACGCGGGCGGGGGTGCGCAGATGTTCGCCGACACGGTTCACCAGCCGGGCCATCTCGTAGGCGATGAGGCCGATGTCGGCGCTGACGGCGGTGAGCAGCGCGAGGCAGGACCCCTCCCCCGCCGCGGCGACGAAGAGGAAGCCGTCGTCCATCTCCACCATCGTCTGCCGCACGCCGCCGGCCCGGAAGTGGCGTCCGGCGCCCTTGGCCAGGCTGTGGAACCCGGAGGCCACGGCGGCCAGGTGCTCGGCGTCCTCGCGGCTCAGGGCGGCGGACGCGCCGACGGGCAGTCCGTCGCCGGAGAGGACGACGGCGTGGCGGACCTCGCCCACCCGGACGACCAGATCGTCCAGCAGCCAGTCGAGGTCACCGAACCGGTAGTGGCCCGTCGCCGGCTCGTGCTCGGTCATGTGCGGTCTCCTTCACTGCGGGGAACGGCCCGGCCGGGTGCGGGGCCGGGCTCCGGCGCCGGTCCGCGGCCGGGGAACGGCTCCGAGTGCCCCCGGCCCGGGGCCCCGGGCCCGCCCTGGAACAGGCGGGGGTCGGGGGGCGCGGGACGGGGGTCGGCGTGTGCCGGGCGCGGCACGGAGCGGGCGGAGTGGGGGTGGGCGGCGCGGTCCTCCGCGGATGGCGGGCCGGGCGGCGTGCCGCCGCCGCGCACCCAGCCGTCGCGGTAGGCCGCCATCCGGTCGCGGACCAGTTCGGGGGTGCGGCCCCGGTCGTCCGCGCCGGACGGGCCGCCGGGCTGCGACTCGGCGCGCGGGGTGCCGCGCAGCTGCGGCACGAGGTGCGTCTGGCGCACCCGGCGCGGCAGTTCGCCCTCGGCGACGGGGGCGGCGGGCACCCCACCGGGACGCAGCACGCGCACCGAAGGGGCGGCGGGCGGTGCCGCGTGCGGGGCCTGGAACACCGGGGCGGCGGGCCGGCGGGGCGGCACCGCTCGGGTGCCGTCGCCGGGCGGGGGCGCGTCCGGGTGCCGGGGCAGTCCGGTGACGGGCCGGGGGCCGGGGCGACCGGGGAACGGGGGGTGGTGCCCCGGGTCCGCGGACGGGGTGCCCGCCGGGTGGCCGGAGTCCTCGGCCGCCCCGGCCGCCGCGCCGGCGCGTCCGGGTCCGAAGAGTGCGCCGGGCGCACCGGGCGCACCGGGTACGCCCGTGGGGCGCTGCGGGCTGCCGGGCGTACGCGTCGGGGGGCGTTCGCCGGCGGGCGTACGCGACGCGGGGTGCGCGCCGGCGGGCGTGCCTGACGACGGGTCCGCGTGGCCGGGCGTGCGGGACGACGGGAGCGCGTCGGCGGGGGTGCCCGGCGCTGGGTGCGCGTCGGCGGGGGTGCTGCCGTGCGCCGCGGTCAGGGCGGGGTGCGCGCCGGACGGAGCGGCGGGCGTCCCGGACGCGGTGGCCGGCAGTCCGGCCGGCGACGGGCCGGCGATCGGGGCACCGGGTGACGGCCGCCCGGTGGCCGTGGCCGCGCGGTCCCCGCCCGGCAGCGGGGCGGGCTGGAGCAGCGTGGTCGGCAGCAGGACCACCGCCGTGCTCCCGCCGTACGGGGAGGTGCCCAGCCGGACCCGGATGCCGTGCCGGGAGGCGAGCCTGCTGACGACGAAGAGGCCGAGCCGGTCGCTGTCGAAGAGGTCGAGCGCCTCCGACTCCTCCAGCTTGCGGTTGGCCTCCGCGAGGGCCGCCCTGCCCATGCCGAGCCCCCGGTCCTCCACCTCCAGGGCGTAGCCGTTGCCCACCGGTTCGCCGGTGATCCGCACCTTGGTGTGGGGCGGCGAGAACTGGGCGGCGTTCTCCACGAGTTCGGCGAGCAGGTGGGTGACGTCGGCGACCGCCGTGCCGTTCACCGACGCCTCGGGCAGTGTGCGCACCTCGATGCGGGCGTAGTCCTCGATCTCGGAGACCGCGGCGCGGACCACACTGGTCAGCGGGACGGGCGTGCTCCACGCACGGCCCGGGGCCGCGCCGGAGAGGATGATCAGGCTCTCGGCGTGGCGGCGCATCCGGGTGGTGAGGTGGTCGAGCCGGAACAGGTCGCCGAGTTCGGCGGGGTCGTCGGCCCTGCGCTCCATGGCGTCGAGCAGGGCGAGCTGGCGGTGGACCAGGGTCTGGCTGCGCCGGGCGAGATTGACGAAGACCCCGGAGATGCCGCCGGCCAGTTCCGCGCGTTCGACGGCCGCGCCGAGCGCCGCCCGGTGCACGGTGCCGAGTGCCTCGCCCACCTGCCCGATCTCGTCCTCGGCCGGCGGGCCCGCGGGCGCCTCGGCGTGGATGTCGATCTGCTCCCCGGTGCGCAACCGGGCCATGGCGTGCGGCAGTTTGCGGCGTGCGATGTCGAGCGCGCCGTTGCGCAGGGTGACGAGTTCGACCACGAGTCCGCGGCCGATGCGCACCGAGATCACCAGGGAGGCGACGACGGCCACGAGGCCGAGCGCGACGGCGGCGCCCGCGGCCGTGAGCAGGCCGTTGCCGGCCGGTTCCGCGCGGTCGGCGGCACGGCGCGCGGTGGACCCGATGTCGCGCAGCGCGCCCGCGACCGCCGCGCGGGACCGGTCCCATTCGGCGGCGGAGACCACGCCGGCGGCCTGCCGTCCCGCGGGAGCGGCACCGATCCGGTCCTCGGCGGCGCGCAGATCCCGGTAGCCGGCGCCACCGGCGAGTTCGCGCCAGGCGGCGCGCGCGGGTCCGCGCAGGTCGGCCGCGGCCGCGTCGAGGAACGCGGTGCGTGTGGCGGCCGCGCCGGTGAAGAGGCGGAGGCGGGCCGCGGTGAACCCGCCCGAGAGCCGGGCGGAACCCAGCAGCGCGTCCTGCCTCGCCAGCATCTCCCCGGCCCGGTCGAGTTCCAGCAGCACGCGGGCGTCGGAGGCCGACCGTCCGCCGTCCCGCAGGGCGGCGGTCGCCGCGGTGACGGCGAACGCCGCCTCGACCGCCGTGCCGTACGTGTCGTACGCCCGCTCCCAGGACGCCGTGCCGCCGGCGGCGGCCCTGCGGGTGCCGTCCAGCGCGCCGGCGGCCTCGGCGAACGCGGTCAGCCGGTCGGCGAGTTCGCCCGGCACCGCGCCGGCCGCGGCGACGGTCCGGCCGCGGTCCGGGCCGAGTGCGCGCAGGGCCGCGTCGGTGCGCTCGGCGGCGGACCGCAGCGCGGCGGCGCGTTCCGCGTCGGGTGCGGCGATCTGCCGCAGCGCGGCGAGGCGTTCGGTCTCGAGGGCTGTGACGGCGGCGGCGACCGGAGCGCCCACCTGCGTCTCGACCTGGCGCAGCAGGCGCAGGGCAGCCATGTCCTGCGCGGTGGTGACGGTGGCGAATCCCCACAGCGCGAGCAGCGAGAGGACGGGCACCATCAGCAGGCAGATCACCTTCGCCCGCACGGTCCGGGCACGAAGCACCAGGCGTCGCGTCCGGCGGTCCGGCGGCCCCTGGTCCTCGGGGGCGGGCGACGGGCGGTGTCCGGTGTGTTCGACGGCCGGGGCACCGGCGTGGGCACGCCGTCCGCGGCCGGGACGCGCCTGCGCGGGCGGGCTCTCGCCGTCCTGGGGGGTGCGGGGTGTGTGCATGGCCTCCTCGTTCCGGGTTCCGGCTGCGGGGTGGGACGGCGGCCCCGTCGCCGATGGGGCGTCGGTGCCGGTGGGTGGGGCGGGCTGCCGGGCTCGGGCGGCCGGGGGCGGCGGCGTGGCCGCCGGTGGGGTGCGGTGGCGGGACGGTGCGCCTGGGTCGTGCGCAGGAGTGGTCGGGTCGTGGTGCGTCGGTGCGGTGGTGGAGCGCGGTGGTGTGGTGGTGCGGGGTGGCCTGGTTTTGCGGGGGTGGTGCGGTGCGCGGCGGAGTCAGGCGGATCGGGGGGCTCGGCGGGGCGGGCCGGGGACGGGGGCTCAGGGGGCCGCGGCGGGCGTGCGCGCCACGGTCGGTGGGGTGCCCGGCTCGTGAGCCGGGTAGCCCGCGGTCTCGTACGCCGCGCGTTCGCCGGCCGTCGGCGACAGCGCGACGAAGGCGGCGGTCACGAAGAGGTAGGAACCGAGGCCGACCGCGAGCGGGAAGATGAACTGCATGGTGCTCGCCCCCGGAAGTGCGCCCGCGGACGACGCCACGTCGACGCGGACGGCCAGCATCCCGGTGTAGTGCATGCTGCTCACCGCCGCGCCCATGACCAGCGAGGCCACGGCCACGGCCACGGGCGACCTGATGTTGAGGGCCGCCCACAGCGCGGCGGTGGCGGCGACCACGGCGATCACCACCGACAGGGCGACGAGCACCGGGTCGTAGTCCACGTCGCCGTGCAGACGCAGGGCCGCCATGCCCAGGTAGTGCATGCTGGCGACGCCGACTCCGGTGGAGACCCCGCCGACCAGCAGGGCACGCCGCCGGTCCTTGCCGTAGCCGACGCAGAAGACGCCGGCGCCGACCACGAGCATCGCCACCAGGAGACTGAGGATGGTCAGCGGAACGTCGTAGCGGATGTCGGTGCCGCGGACGGCGAAGCCGAGCATGGCGACGAAGTGCATCGTCCAGATGCCGGTGCCGATCGCGGACGCGGCGGTCAGCAGCCAGTTCCGGCGGGATCGGCCGGTGGCGGCGAGCGCGCGCACGGTGCAGCGGAGCCCGAGGGCGGCTCCGATGACCGCCATCAGGTAGGAGAGCGCGGGTGTCAGCACGCCGAACGCGGCGTGGTCCAGGTGTCCCATGGCTCAGGGACGCTAGTCCGGTGGAGTGGCCGCTCCCGGGGCGCAGTTCGAAAGCTGATGGAATGTGACAGGCGGATGTCCTGTGGCGATCGGACAGCGCTCGAATATGCGCCCACTTCAGTCGATTCGGTCGGTACGCGGAGTCCGGACGACGGGTTCGAGCCGTCGGAACCGGACGACGGGTTCCAGCCGCCGGGCCGGGCGGAGGGACCGAGCCGCGGGGAGGGACCGGGCCGGGGGGCGGAGGGACCGGGCCGCGGGGCGAGGCCGGGGGTGACGTTTCCTCGCGTCTGCCGGATCATGGACGGATGGCCGACGACCGCACCCGTGTACAGGAATTCTTCGGAGCCCGCGCCGCGGACTGGGACAGCAGGTTCCCCGACGACGGCCCCGCCTACGCGGCGGCCGTCGGCCTGATCGGGCTGCGCGGCGGTGATCGGGTCCTGGACGCCGGGTGCGGGACGGGGCGGGCGATGGAACCGCTGCGGGCGGCCGTCGGCGCGGACGGCGTGGTCATCGGCATGGATCTGACGCCCGCCATGCTCGACGCCGCGCGTGCCGCCGGACGCGGCGGCAGCGGCGCGCTCGTGCAGGGGGACGTGGCCCGTCTTCCACTGCGCTCGGGCGCCCTCGACGCGGTGTTCGCGGCGGGGCTGATCGCCCACCTTCCGCACCCGGCGGCGGATCTGCGGGAGTTGGCCCGGGCCGTGCGGCCCGGCGGGACGCTCGCGCTGTTCCACCCCATCGGCCGGGCCGCGCTCGCCGCCCGGCACGGACGGACCCTCGGCGCCGACGACCTGAGGGCGGAGCCCAACCTCCGCCCGCTGCTGGCGTCGTCGGGGTGGCGAACGCTCTCGTACACGGACCGCGACGACCGCTTCCTGGTGCTGGCCGAGCGCCTGGACGACTGACCCCCGCGCCCCGGCGCGCCCCCGCTCCGCCCGTTCGAACTCCGTTGCCGGGTGGAAGACTTGATGTGTCAGCGGTATACGCCGACCGCATCGTCCCGGGGAAGGTGGTTCCACGTGATCGCCGTTCGTCCTGCGTTCGCCCGCCTGCGCAAGGTCTTCGCCGCCCATCCGCCCGTTCCCGTACCGCCCCCCGACCCGTCCCGGCCGCAGCACAACGTCTTCGAGGCCGCCGCGGCCTACGTGACCGCCAGCGTCGAGGACGACGAGGACCGGCTCGACGAGGTGTCCGGCTGGGTCGCACCCGACGCCCTGGTCTTCGGGATCAACGAACTCGCCTGCCGGGCGGTCATCGCTCTGGCCAGGGAGCGCGACGAGCCGGTCGAGGCCGTGGCACGCGGTCTGCTCGGCCTGCCGGGCACGGAACCGTCCCGGCCGGTGTGACGGCCTTTGGCCCCCTCCGCCTCTCGACGCGCGGGTTACCCACTGGTTAAGGTGCGCCGACGAACGATCGGACGGGGAGGTAGCCGTGCCCGGGGCGGATGAAGCCGTGGACGACGACGCGCTGTACGTACTGACGGCTGTGCTGCTCACACCCGCGCAGTTCCCCGGCGTGCTCGGGGACGACTATCCCGAGGCGTGCCGGGCGCTCGCCCTGGAGCCGTACGCGGAGGGGTACGGCCTGGTCATCGGGCAGGACGCGCAGGGCGCTCGCTGGACCGTCGTGGTGGACGACGTCTCCCTCGTGGCCGTCGCGATCGCCTCCTGGGACTGCGGCATGGAGTACGACCTGTCGCCCGACGAGCACTCCGTCGTCGCCGCGCTGCCCGGCTGGCCGCTGGAGCTCGCGGTCGCCGCGCCGGGTGTCGCGGCGCCGCACGATCCGGAGCCCGAGGAGGGCGACCGGCCGCCGCTGAGGCCGCCGGACACCGAGGAGTGGGGGCCGGCCCAGCGCAGGATGGGCGCCGACGACGTGGCCCGGCAGTGGGACGAGTGGCGGCAGCAGACCGACCGGGGCGAGGCGGTGGAGCCGGACGGCACACCGGAACACGCCGGACCGGACGGCGCGCGGGAAGCGGCGGGACAGGACGGCACGGAGCAGCCGGCGGCCGGCGACGGAGACGAGACCGAGGACGAGGAGCGCCTCGCGGCCGGCCTGCGGCGCGCGCTGCGCGAAGCCCGCGCCTACGGGGACACGCCTCCGCCGCCCGGCCGGGTGCGGTCCGCCTTCGCCCCCGGCGGGGCGCGCACGATCCGCGCGGACGGGCCGGGCTGGTCGCTGGTGGCCCGGACCGACGACATGGCCTTCGTGCTGCTCGACGACGAGCCGTGCGAGGTGATCCCGGTGCCTCGGGGGCCGCAGCTCGCCGCGCTGCTCGACGCTCTGGAGAAGATCGCGCTGCACCCCTCCTGACGCCGTGAAGCGCCCGCGCGCGCCTGCCCGGGGCCCCGCAGCGGGTGCGCGTCCGGCGGGGCAGCCGGGCGCCGCCTGCGGGTGCGCGGCCCGGTAACGGGGCCGCGCACGCCGCCGACGGCGGGCTGGGCCGGGCGGACGCGGGGGTCTCAGCGCCCGATCTCGCGCCGGGACACCCGGCGGAGTCTGCGGCGCTGGCTCGGGTCGAGCATCAGATAGGCCGCCGCCGGTACGCCGAGGACGACCAGCAGGGACAGCCAGAATCCGATCAGCGGCATCAGGAGCAGGCCGACGGCCACTCCCCCGATGACGACCTTGGTACGTGTCGACATGTCGTCGCCTCCTTCGCGGCGGTGGCCGCCTCTCTCCGTGGAAACGCTCGGTCGCCGTCCGTGGTTCCCTGCCCTCGTCGCCGCGCTCGCACCGCCTCGTCGCCGCGCTCGCACCGCCTCGTCGCCCCGCACGCACCGCCGGGACAGCGGCACCGCAGCCGCGGCCCCGGCGCGCTCCGGCGCGGGCGGACTCACGCGCGGGCGGAGCCACCCCTGGGCGGGCTCACCGGCGGGGCCGCCGCCTCACCCACGGGCCGCGCCCGCGCGCCCGGGGGCGCGACGGGCCGCCCCGGACGGGTCCGCGGCCTCCCGGATCGTCCCGTTCCCGGCCCCGGTCGCGTCCGCCCGGCCGCCTGCGGTGGTCCCGGTGGCCGCAGCGGTCCCGGTGGTCCCGGCGGTCGCAGCGCCCGTCGCGGTCCTGGCAGCCGCAGCGCCCGTCGCAGTCCCGGCTGCCGTCTCCGCCGCGGCGGGCACGGGTGCGTCTGCGGGAGTGCGCAGCGGTTCCCCCACGTCGTGCAGGTGGGCGAGTGCCTGACGGTAGGAGTCGACGAGTCCGGTCTCCGCGTAGGGAACCGCCAGCGCGGCGCAGTGGGCGCGGACCAGTGGCCGGGCCAGGCGCAGGTGCGGGCGCGGCATGCTCGGGAAGAGGTGGTGCTCGATCTGGTAGTTCAGCCCGCCGAGCAGCCAGTCGGTGAGACGCCCGCCCCGGATGTTGCGGGAGGTGAGGACCTGGCGGCGCAGGTGGCCCCAGTCCCTGCCGTGCTCCCCGTCCGGCATCTCCATGCCCTTGTGGTTGGGGGCGAAGGCCATGCCGAGGTGCAGCCCGAGGAGCACCTGATGCAGCAGGGCGAAGACCAGGGCGCGCGGCAGGGGCATGGCCGACAGCAGCAGCGCCGCGTAGCCGGTCAGGTGGGCCGCCAGCAGTCCGGCCTCCAGCACGCGCCGCCGCGTCCAGTCGCGCGCCGGGACGCTCCGGGCGAACACGGAGCGGAAGCCGTAGACCTTGAGGGCGATGCCCTCGAGGGTGGTGAGGGGGAAGAACAGCCAGGCCTGGTGCCGGGTGAGGAAGCCCCGCAGCCCGGTGCGGCCGCCCGCCTGCCGGCGGGTGAAGACCAGGACGTCGGCCACCACGTCCGGGTCCTTGTCGACGTGGTTGGGGTGGGCATGGTGCCTGTTGTGCTTGTCGTTCCACCACTCCCGGCTCATGCCGAGCAGGAGGTTCGCGTGGACGAGCTGGATCGCCCTGCTCGCACGCCGGTCTCCGGTGATCTGCGCGTGCCCGGCGTCGTGGCCGAAGAAGGCGGCACGGGTGGAGAACAGCGCGAGGAGCGGGGCGAACAGCAGCACCCACCAGGACCCGCCGGTCAGCGCGACGCCCGTGGCCACGGCCGCGAGGGCGAGCAGGTTGACGGCGATGCCCCGGGCGTACCAGCCCGGACGGTGTTCCAGCAGCCCCTGCTCCCTGACGGTGCGCAGCAGCGGGGCGAACTCGCTCACCGGGCGGGGGCGGTTGCCGGAGGCGGTCGGCTCGGTGGGCGGGTCCCCGAGGGTGACGGCGGCCTGGGACATGGAAGGACTCCGGTCTGTGGGGCGGGCAGGGGGCGCGGACGCGGCGGGACCCCGCCGCGGGCGGTTCCGGGGGCGTGCCCCGGCGGAGCAACCGCGGCGGCGTGCGCTCGGGCCGGTGTTCCGTGTGCGGTCCCGGCCCCAGAAACGTACGGATCGGACCGCGGCCGCGACCATGGCGTCACCACCCGGCCCCGTGCGGGGGGACACCCGCCGCCGGGGGTGGTGCCGACGCCACCCCCGGCCGACTCGCCGTGACACGGATCACGCGCAGAAGACGCCCGGTCCGGCGCCTGCTGGGGTACCCTCGGCCGCTCCGGTCCCAGTAGTCAAATTTGAGGAACGCATCGTCGCTGTGCACAGGCACCCTTCGGCACCACCGCCCCCGCCCGTCGCCACCCCCCTCGCGCCCACGGCCGTCGAGGCCCTCGCCGCCCTCCCCTCGCTCTTCCTCCCCGGTGACCCGGCACGCACCGGACGCATCGCCTTCCTGCTCCCCGGCGACACCCCCGGCGCTTCCGGCGCCCGCGGGCCCGGTCCGGACGGAGTGCCCGCCGGCCCGGTGGAACGGCTGACGGTGGTCACCGGCGACGGCCTCGCGACCGCCGAGGCGGACGCGCTCCTGCTGTCCGTCGCCGACGCCCTGCCGGTGCTGACCCGCGCACGCGTCTGCCCCGGGGCCTCCCCGGCATCGGCGTTCTGGGGCGCCGCCGCCGTCCTCGCGCTGCAACTGGCCGCCCGTGGACTTCTGCTGCCCGGCCTCAGCGGCGCGGAGCGGGACGCCTGGCGGATGGGCCCGCTCGCTCCCGAGGACCTCGGCCGGCTGCGGCGGCTCGCCGCCTCCATGCCGCCGTCCGCCCACGCCGTACCGCTGGACGCGGACGCGGAACCGCTCCTGATGCCCGAACCGGAGCGGCTGCTGCGGGACTTCGCCGACGCGGTGGCCGACGCCCTGCCGCGTTCCCCCGCCGCCCCGGCGGCCGCGGGCTCTCCCGCGTACGCCGCCGCCGAGCCGCAGCACGTGCCCGGCCACCGCGACTGGGCGGCCGACATCGCCGCCGGTCACGACGCCGGTGTCCGCCTGTCGCTGCGGATCGAGGTCCGCGGAATCGACGCCGCCGGCACCGCCGAAGGTACCGGCACCGGCACCGCCGAAGGCGCCGGAGACACGAGCACGGGCACCGGCACCACCGGCGACACGGTCCCCTCCTTCCGCGCCGTGGTGCAGGTCCACAGCGTCGCCGACGCGGCGGTCGTCGCGGACGCGGCCGACCTCTGGTCGGGCACCGGAGCCGCGGCCGCCGCCTTCGGCCCCCGGGCACGGCTGGACGCGCTCCTGGCACTGCGCCGGGGCGCGCACGCCTGGCCGCCCCTCGCGCCCCTGCTGCACGCCGCCGTGCCCGACGCCGTCGAACTGGCCGACGAGGAGGTCGCCGACCTGCTGCGCGGCGCGGCGAAGGCACTCGCCGCCGCCGGCCTCCAGGTGCACTGGCCGCGCCACCTCGCCCGCGGTCTCACCGCGCACGCCGTGGTCGGCGGCCCGGTCGGGGCCGGTGCCGAACCGACGGAGCACGGAGGCCGGCCGCGGACCGGCCACGAGTCCTCGGGCCTGCCGTCGTTCCTCTCGGCGGACGCCCTGCTCGCGTTCGACTGGCGCTTCACCCTCGGCGACCGGCAGATCTCCCGCGACGAGCTGGACCGCCTGGCGGAGGCGGGACGTCCGCTCGTGCGGCTGCGGGACGAGTGGGTCCTGATCGACCCCGAGGAGGTGCGCGGCGCACGGGAGTTCGAGGACCACCGGCTCACCCCCGTGGACGCCCTCGCCGCGGCGCTCACCGGCTCCGCCGACGTGGGCGGACGGCGCGTCGAGGTCACGGCGACGGGGGCGCTGGAACGCCTGCGCGCCGGCCTCGCCGACCCGGAGGCCCCGGCGGGCCCCGCGGCGCTCCGTCCGGACATCGCGCAGCCCGCGGCACTCGCCGCCACCCTGCGCGACTACCAGCTGCGCGGTCTGAACTGGCTGCACCGTATGACCTCGCTCGGCCTCGGCGCCTGCCTCGCCGACGACATGGGCCTGGGAAAGACCATCACCCTGATCGCCCTCCATCTGCACCGCCAGACGGATCCGTCGGCCGCCGGTCCGGCGCTCGTGGTCTGCCCCGCGTCGCTGATGGGCAACTGGCAGCGCGAGATCGAGCGGTTCGCGCCCGGCACCCCGGTGCGGCGCTTCCACGGCACGTCCCGTTCCCTCGACGGCCTCGCGCCGGACGAGGTGGTGCTGACCACCTACGGCACGATGCGGCTGGACGCCGAACGACTGGCGGACACCGACTGGGGACTGCTCGTCACCGACGAGGCGCAGCACATCAAGAACCCCTACGCGGCCACCGCCCGCCGCCTGCGCACGATCGGCAGCAGGGCCCGCGTCGCCCTCAGCGGCACCCCGGTCGAGAACAACCTCTCCGAGCTGTGGGCCATCCTGGACTGGACGACGCCCGGCCTGCTGGGCCGTCTCGGGACCTTCCGCCGGCGCTACGCCCAGGCCGTCGAGGGCGGCACCGACCCGGCGGCGGCCGCACGGCTGTCGGCGCTGGTCCGCCCCTTCCTGCTGCGCCGCCGGAAGTCGGACCCGGGCATCGCCCCCGAACTGCCGCCCAAGACGGAGACCGACCGCGCCGTGTCGCTGACGGCCGAACAGGCCGGACTGTACGAGGCGGTGGTGCGGGAGGCGCTGGCCGCCGTGGCCGGCGCCGAGGGGATCGAGCGCCGCGGGCTCGTCGTCAAACTGCTCACCGCCCTGAAGCAGATCTGCAACCACCCCGCGCAGTACCTGAAGGAGGACGTCCCCGGCGCAGCCGGCCGGTCCGGAAAGCTCGAACTCCTCGACGAACTGCTGGACACGATCCTCGCGGAGGGCGCGGGCGTCCTCGTGTTCACCCAGTACGTGCAGATGGCGCGGCTGCTGCGGACACATCTGGCGGGCCGGGGCGTGCCGACGCAGTTCCTGCACGGCGGCACCCCGGTCGCCGAACGGGAGGCGATGGTGGACCGCTTCCAGCGCGGTGAGGTGCCGGTCTTCCTGCTGTCGCTGAAGGCCGCGGGCACCGGTCTGAACCTCACCCGGGCCGAACACGTCGTCCACTACGACCGCTGGTGGAACCCGGCCGTCGAGGCGCAGGCCACCGACCGCGCCTACCGGATCGGGCAGGACCGGCCGGTTCAGGTGCACCGGCTCATCGCGGAGGGCACCGTCGAGGACCGGATCGCCCGGATGCTCGAACGCAAGCGGGAACTGGCCGACGCGGTGCTGGGGTCGGGCGAGGCCGCTGTGACGGAACTGACCGACGCCGAGCTGGCGGAGCTCGTGGAACTGCGAGGAAGCGGACGATGAACCACCACGACCACGACGACTACGAGCAGCGCGGCGACCACGACGGGCGGCGGACGGCGGCCGGACCCGAGGGCGGCGGGGTGCTCACGTTCGAAGCGCTGCCCCCGGCGCGGGGACGCGGCTTCGCCGAGACCTGGTGGGGCCAGGCGTGGCTGAAGGCCCTGGAGGACTCCGCGCTCGAAGGCGAGCAGCTGAAGCGGGGCCGGCGGCAGGCACGGGCGGGCGCGGTGGGCGCGCTCACCGTCCGCCCGGGGCGCGTCACCGCGGTGGTGCGCGACCGGGACGGGACGGCGTACCGCGGCGACGTGCTGCTCCCGGTCCTCGACGACGAGGAGTGGGACCGCTTCCTCGCGGTCGCGGTGGAACGGGCGGGGCACATCGCGGCGCTGCTCGACCACGACATGCCGCCGCACCTGGTGGAGGACGCGGCCGCCGCCGGGGTCGACCTGCTACCGGGCATCGGGGACCTGGAGCCCGAGTGCTCGTGCGACGCGTGGGACCTGTGCCCGCACACGGCGGCGCTCTGCTACCAGGTGGCCCGGCTGCTGGACCGGGATCCTTTCGTGCTGCTGCTGCTGCGCGGGCGCGCGGAACGGCGGCTGCTCGACGACCTCCAGTCGCGCAGCGCCGCGCGGGCCGCCGCCCCGGCCGGACCCGCGGACGACGTCCCCGGTCCCCTGCCGTCGGTCCGGGCGGACGAGGCGTTCGCCGCGCAGGGCATCCTGCCGGCGCTGCCCGACGCGCCGCCGCTGCCGGACGGGGCGGGGCCGCCGCCCGCGCTGGACACCCAGACGCCTCCGGCGCCCGGCGTCGACCCGGACGCACTGGAGTTCCTGGCCGGGGACGCGGCGGCCCGGGCCCTGGTGCTGCTCGCGCAGGCACTCGGACCCGGCCACGCCGAACGGCCGCCGTCGCCCGCGCTCACCGCGGACCAGGACGCGGTGCGGATGGCGGCGGCCGCCCCGCCGCCCTCGGTCGCGGCCCGGCTGGCGGCCGCGACCGGGCGCTCGCCGGCCGCCCTGGAGCGGGCGGCCCGCGCCTGGCGCCACGGCGGGGCGGCCGGACTCGCCGTCCTGGAGACGGACTTCGCGCCCGGCGAGGCAGAGCTGGCGCGGGCGACGGCCGCGCTGGAGTCGGCGTGGGACGGCCTCGGCGCCGACTCCGGACGCCCCCGGCTGCGGGCCGCGGGCACGTCGCGCTGGACCGTGGTCGGCGAGCATCTGCAGTTGCGGCTGGGTCCGGACGGGAGCTGGTGGCCGTACCGCAGGGAGCGCTCGGCCTGGGTGCCCGCGGGCCCGCCCTCGCCCGACCCGGCGACCGCCCTCGCGTCGGCAGCGGGGTTGGACCGGGAGCCGGACGGCGCGGAGGAGGACGCCCGGGAGGCGGGAGGCGCCTGAACGCGGCCCCGGGGACGGGGACTTGCGTGCGAGACGGGGAACGGGGCGCGCGAAGCTCGGCGCCGGGGCGGGGCCCGGCGGCGGGAAGCCGGATACCCGGGGCCGCTCGCGCACGAGGCCGGACCCGGTGGGTGAGCCACCGGTCGCGCACCAGGTCCCCGGGGCCCTCGCGCACGAGTCCGGATACCCGGGGGCCCAACGCACACGACGAGCCGGGGCGGGAGGCGCGCGTCGTCGCGTCCGGCGGCGGTCGGCCGCTGCCGCCACCGCGCCGCGCCGGGCCCGGGCGCACCCCGCCCATCCGTCAACTACCGCTCCCCCCATGCCCGTTGATGCAGCACGCCTCCTGTCGCGCGTCGGTCCGCGCCAGTACCGTATGGGCTCGCGCCGCCGCCCGACGGCCGCGCTCGGCGACATCCGCACGGCCGGTGTCGCGTGGCTCCGCGCCGCGCGACCCCCGGCACGGGATGCTCATGGTCCCTGACACCCCCACAGGTCACACCGACAGGAGAGGTCCCATGGACCGCAGAAACCTGCTCCGGGGCGCCGCGGCGACGGCCGCCGCCGGCTTCCTGCTCCCGGCCCCCCACTCCCCCGCGGCCGCCGCGCCGCGGGCGGCCGCGGACTTCCCCGCCGCGGAGTGGACCCCGGCGGCGGCGTCCAACCGCACGGCGTCGACCAGGCCGACGGCGTACCCCGTCCAGTACGTCGTCGTCCACGTCACCCAGGAGACGTACGCGGACACCCTGTCCATCTTCAAGGACCCCGCCCGCAAGGTGTCCGCGCACTACGTGGTCCGCTCGTCCGACGGCCACGTCGCCCAGTGCGTGCAGGAGCGCGACATCGCCTGGCACGCCGGGAACTGGGACTACAACACCCGCAGCATCGGCATCGAGCACGAGGGATGGGTGGACCGGCCGGCCTACTTCACCCACGCGCTGTACGAGCGCTCCGCGGCGCTCACCGCGTACGTGTGCGACCGCTACGGCATCCCGAAGGACCGGGCCCACATCATCGGCCACCACGAGGTGCCCGGCGCCACGCACACCGACCCCGGGCCCCTGTGGGACTGGAGCCGGTACATCCGCCTGGTGAACTTCGCCTGACGGCGGACCGGTCCGCGGCCCGGTCCGTGGCCACCAGTCCGCGACCGGCGTCCCACGGCTCCCGGTCCGGGCGCGGCCGGACGTCCGGGCCGGCCGCGTCCGGCAAGCGTCCGGGCCGGGTCCGGCAAGCGTCGGGTGCCGACCGGTGCCGACCGGTGGCCTGGCGAACTGGTCCGCACCGGACGCTTGTCGGCGGCCGCGCACCGCGTCACGATGGGCGCAGGGAGGCCGGAGTGAGCGACACATGGGTGGCCCTGGAGGCCGGAGCCGATCCGGCCGAGCGGAGCGCGGCGCTGCGCAGGGCCCACGACGCGTACCTGACGGCCGGCCGCGTCGAGCTGCCGGTGCGTCCCGAGGTCGCCGACTCCTGGCGCCGTTCCGCGCACGCCCGGGTCAGCCCCGAGGGGCTGGCCGGGGTGGAGCTGCACGGAGACGATCTCGGCGCCTACCGCGACGCCCACGCCCTCGCCCGGGTGATGCCCGTCATCCGGGAACTCACCGGCGCCTACGCCCGGGACGGCGAGCACCTCGTGGCGGTCTGCGACGCGCACGGGCGGCTGCTCTGGGTGGAGGGCCCGGCCGCGACGCGCGCCAGGGCCGACACCATGAACTTCGTACCGGGCGCCCGCTGGGCCGAGACGGCCGCGGGGACGAACGCGCCGGGCACCGCGATCGCCGTCGGCCGGCCGGTGCAGGTCTTCGCCGCCGAGCACTTCCGCAGGCACGTCCACGCGTGGACGTGCGCGGCCGCGCCCATCCACGACCCGGCGACCGGCCGGGTGCTGGGCGCCGTGGACATCACCGGCGGGGACCGGCTCGCCCACCCGCACAGTCTGGCGTTCGTCGGGGCCGTCGCCCGCGCCGCGGAGTCCCAGCTGGCGCTCCTCGCACCGCCCGCACCCGACCCGTGCGCCCGGCTCACCGCTCTGGGCCGGGACGAGGCCCTGCTCACCGCCGGGAGCCGCCGGCTGAGGCTGTCGCGCCGGCACAGCGAGATCGTCACCGTGCTGGCCGGCCGGCCGGAGGGCATCGGCGGCGACGAACTCCTGGTGGAGCTCTACGAGGACGAGAGCGTCACACCGGTGACCCTGCGCGCGGAGCTGTCGCGGCTGCGCCGGCTGCTGGGTCCCGACGTGCTGCGCTCACGCCCGTACCGGCTCGCGCTGCCCGTCGAGGCGGACTTCGACACGGTGGCGCGCAGGCTGGCGGCGGGCGCGCTGACCGGCGCGCTGGGAGCCTACGCGGGGCCGCTGCTGCCCCGGTCCCAGGCACCGGTGGTGGCCCGGCTGCGCGAGCGGCTCGCGGACGGGCTGCGCGCCGCCCTGATCGCCCGTGGCGATCCGGCGCTCCTCGCCGACTGGGCCTACAGCGCGTGGGGAGGCGACGACCTGCCCGTCTGGCACGCGCTGGCGTCCGCGCTGCCGCGCTCCCAGCGGGCGCCGGCACTGGCACGGGCGGCCGCGCTGGACGCCTGGCAGCGGTCGTGAGGCACGCAACCCGGCTGCAACGTCGCGGCTCCTAGCCTCCTCGCGAGCGCCGTCCGACGGCGGGCGGCGCGTGCACACCGGGAGGCCAAGGACATGACGCGTTACGCGAAGCCGAACACCGACGGCGCGGTCGTCTCGTACGAGTCCCGTTACGACCACTGGATCGGCGGGGAGTACGTCGCGCCCGCCCGCGGGCAGTACTTCGAGAACCCGAGCCCGGTCGACGGCCGCCCCTTCACCGAGATCGCACGGGGCACCGCGGAGGACGTCGAGAAGGCCCTGGACGCCGCGCACGCGGCGGCGCCCGCCTGGGGCAGGACGTCGGCCGCGGAGCGGGCCGGGATCCTGCTGAAGATCGCCGACCGGATGGAGGCGAATCTGGAGCAGCTCGCCGTGGCCGAGACGTGGGACAACGGCAAGCCGGTGCGCGAGACGCTGGCGGCCGACATCCCGCTCGCCATCGACCACTTCCGCTACTTCGCGGGCGCGGTGCGGGCCCAGGAGGGCTCGCTCGGCGAGATCGACGACGACACGGTCGCGTACCACTTCCACGAGCCGCTGGGCGTGGTGGCGCAGATCATCCCGTGGAACTTCCCGATCCTGATGGCCACCTGGAAGCTGGCACCGGCGCTGGCGGCGGGCAACGCGGTGGTGCTGAAGCCGGCCGAGCAGACCCCGGCGTCGATCCACGTCTGGCTGAGCCTCGTGGCGGACCTGCTGCCGCCCGGTGTGCTCAACGTCGTCAACGGATTCGGCGTCGAGGCGGGCAAGCCGCTGGCCTCCAGCCCTCGCGTCGCGAAGATCGCGTTCACCGGGGAGACCACGACGGGGCGGCTGATCATGCAGTACGCCTCCGAGAACATCAAGCCCGTCACCCTCGAACTCGGCGGCAAGTCGCCCAACATCTTCTTCGACGACATCTCCCTCGCCGACGACGACATGCGCGACAAGGCCCTGGAGGGCTTCACGATGTTCGCCCTCAACCAGGGCGAGGTGTGCACCTGTCCGTCCCGGGCACTGATCCAGCGCGGCCACTACGGCGAGTTCCTGGAGGCGGGCATCGCCCGTACGGAGGCCATCGTCTCCGGCCACCCCCTCGACACCGCCACGATGATCGGCGCGCAGGCCTCCAACGACCAGCTGCAGAAGATCCTCTCGTACCTGGACATCGGCCAGCAGGAGGGCGCCAAGATCCTGACGGGCGGTCAGCGCATCGAGCACGGCGGCGAACTGGCGGGCGGCTACTACGTCCAGCCGACGGTCTTCGAGGGCGACAACCGGATGCGCGTCTTCCAGGAGGAGATCTTCGGCCCCGTGGTGGCGGTGACCTCGTTCTCGGACTTCGACGACGCCATCTCCACCGCCAACGACACCCTCTACGGCCTCGGCGCGGGGGTCTGGACCCGCGACGCCAACACCGCCTACCGCGCGGGCCGCGCGATCCAGGCCGGCCGCGTCTGGACCAACTGCTACCACGCCTACCCGGCACATGCCGCCTTCGGCGGCTACAAGCAGTCGGGCATCGGCCGCGAGACGCACAAGATGATGCTGGACCACTACCAGCAGACGAAGAACCTGCTAGTCAGCTACTCACCGAAGAAGCTCGGGTTCTTCTAGCGGCACGAAGGAAGGCGCTTGACCCGGGGTTTTCCCCGGGTCAAGCGCCTTCTTGGAGCACTCGAGCCTTCCCGTCGGCGAGGCGTCGAAAGTCCCCCTTCTCCCCGTTCATCACACCCGCATCCCAGTCCTGACCAGCACTTCCGGGCCATACACGGGCCAGATTGCGGCTCAGCCCGAGGGGCTGCTGTCCTCGCTGCGCCGGCTCCACTCCTGCATCGACTCCTCGATGAGCCGGTTGGAATGCTCCTGAAGACCGTCCAGGAACTTGGCGTAGTACGGGAAGAGCACTTGGATGCCCTGGCCGGCCCGGCGCGCGCATTCGGCAGGATCCACGCCGGAGTGCAGCCAGAACGAGATTCCGGCGTGCCGGAGGTCATAGGGCCTCTTGGCGAGCAGCGTCGGCTGCTCATCGGGAGCCAGGACCTTCTTACGGGCTCGCTCCCACGTCTTGCCGTAGGCCGCTGCATCAACGTAGCCGCCAGCCGCGTTGCGAAACACTCGGCCGTCCGGCGCCACGCCGAAGCGATCGACGTGATTTCGCAGTGTGCGCACGAACGGCGGCGGTATCGGCACGGGACGCGTGGCCTTGACGGCTCGCCGCTTCAAGGAGTGCACTTCATGGACCGAGCCATCGTCCGTCCACTCCTTGCCGGCCGTGACGACACCTCCGCTCAGGTTGAGCATGCCCCAGCCGCCGTTCGGCAGATGGCACTGTGAGATCTGCAAGTGGATGACCTCCGCCGGACGCATCGCCGCGTAGTACATGCAGCCGAAGAACGCCTCAAGGTGCGGGCCGCGGCCCTGTTGTTCGCCAACGGCGGTCAGCAGGCGCCCAACCTGGGTCGGATTCGGCACGCAGGCCGGGTCCACTGCCTCGCTCGCCCCAGGAGCCTGCCACTTGACCTTTGCGAGCGAATTTTCCGCGAAGTATCCCTTTTCGACGGCAGTTCCGAGGACCTCGCTGAAGGCAGATCGCTTCCGTAGGGCGGTCTTCGCCGCGGCGGACTCTCCGTCGATCTTCCGGCTGAGCGCGTCCAACGCCCTGCGCACGACGTCTGGTTCCATCAGCTCACTGACGGGCAGGGAGTTCAGCTTCATCCAGTCGAGGGCATGCTGCCATTCGGCGAACGGCTCACTCTCCCAGGCGCGCGTCTTCCGCGATGGCCTTGGCGACGTACGTCCGCAGCGCCTCAGTCGCTTCCTCCAGGCCCTCCGAGGTGTCGAGGCGTGGGTCGGGCCGTGCCGCGGTGAACTCGATCCGGGCCTGCCCCGGGAAGTGGGTGTTCGCGGCGTGCGTCCAGCCCTGGGCCCGCCCGGCCGCCTCGATGAGGTGGCCGGCGGTGTGCAGCGCCGCGTACGTCCTGCGCGCGGCCAGGTCGATGCGGACCTCGACCGACTGTCCGACCGTGAAGTCCGGCAGCGGGAGGTCGCCGGCGGACCGGGCCACGACGAATCCGGCGTCGTGGTCCCGCGCCGGGACGATCTCGTGGCCGTCGACCCATCCGCGGTCAGCGGGCCGTCCCCCGCCCTGCGGATGGAACAGGCAGTACTCGACCGCCACCCACGGCACCCCGTCCCGCTCACCCGTGGCCGCGACCCCGGGCCTGCGCTTCGCACGTGTCCGCGTAGTACACGGGAACCTGAACAGGGCTCTCAAATGAGTGAACTATACGTTCACTGTAACGAACGCTGAGCATGATCGAGCGGCCGTAGACTTTCCGGTGTTCCGCCAGGGAGGGCACATGGGCAACAGCGGGGGTGCGGCCACGCACTCGGGCGTCGACTTTCAGCAGCGCATCGCGGCGTACGCGATGGCCCACATGCTCTGTGGGCTCGAGTTCGCGGCCTTCGGGCGCGCCACCGCCACCGAGATCACGGAGCTGCGCTTCGAGACGGCCGACGAGATCGACGACCTGGTCGTCGTCGGCCCGGACAGGCGGCTCTTCGTGCAGGCCAAGAATACGCTGAGCCTGTCCGATGCCCCCGGGTCGGAGTTCGGATCCGTCCTCGCCCAGTTCGTCGCGCAGTACGTGTCGGACGACCGGCCCGGCGACGTCTACGTCCTCGCCACCTCGCAGGGGGCGTCCGGCCGGATCCGCAAGGAACTACGGAAAGTCACCGACGCCGCCCGACTCAACGCGGCCGGCGGACAGAGCCTGCCCCTGACCGCTCCCGAACAGGACGTCCTGACGAAGACCCAGGACATCATCCGATCCCACTACCTCGCCCGAACGCGGAAGGACATCACCGAACTCGGCCTCCAGCGGATCATGGCGAGCATCCACGTCAGCGCCCTGGATCTGGCTGAGGGCGGTTCGCAGGAGTCGGCGATCCTCCTCGTCCTCGGCAGCAGGGTCACAGTCCCCGCCAACCTGCTCTGGGCCAACATGATCGCCTTCGGCGTGTCGCTCGCACGCGACCGGCACGCCCTCGACGTCGCCGCCGTGCAGGACCGCTTCGGCACGTACCTGGGCCCCTCGTCCCAGGACCAGCCAACACTCGCCCCCGGTCCGATCACCGCCGAGCTCGTGGCCGATCTGCCCTTCGGGTGGGACGTGGTGCTGGCCAAGTCCCCTTATCCCGAGTGCGACTTCATCGTCACCGACATCATGCGCTTCGACGAGGCGGGCGCGAAGCGCCACACGTTCTCGGCGGGTCAGGTGTTGATCGGCGGGCGCGAGCCGTGGGAGGTGGTCGGACGCTGGTCCACCTGGGCGGGGTGCGACCGGCACATGGAAGCCCACGCCGACGACTACGAGGACAAGAGGGTGGCGGTTCTCGCCGCCGACCTCCCGCAGGATCCGAATCAGTCGGCCGCCGCCCTGGCCCACGCGGCCCACTGCGCCCGCCTCGCCGCGGCGCACGAGGACCCTTACGCCTGCCGGCACTGCGGCGACCCGATCTCCGAGGACGGCGCACCGCTCGTCGAGATCGACGAGGAGGGACAGCCGGAGGACGTGGGCTTGGTCCACCAGGCGTGCCTCACGCCGACCGACCGTGTACTCGGCATGGCCGACGCGGCGATCTTCCGGAATCACCATCGTCTGCGGAACTTCGACTACGCCGGGTGGCTGGCAGCTCTCCGAGGAGGACAGGGGATGTTCGGAGCTCTCGCGGAGTCCCAGGTCAAGCATGGTCCGATCCTGTGGAAGTCCGCGTACGACGACTTCTCCCTCGGCAAATGGTGCGTCCGGATGATCCTGGAGGACGGCGGAACCACCTACACCACCGACCGGGGTCAAGTGCCGCGCATGTCCGCGGACAGGGCCGCGCAGGAGGCCGAGAAAATGAACCGCGCGCTGGCCGAGGCGCGGGAGAAGGGTGACCCCCTCTGCTACACCCCGAGCAAGGCCGAGTGGGGCTCCTACTCGCGCCTGCTGGCGCAAGGACACGATCCGATTCCCTGCACGAACGCCGAGGTTGTGCCGTACACCCGGGCCATCGGAGAGGCGTACTCCACCTGCGAGCGCTACTACACCCCTCTGGCATACCTCGTAGACGCCGAGACGGGGGAGCCCGTGGTTGTCGAGGGCGTGATCTCCCTGCTCACCGACCCGTGGAACCTCGGCTCTTTCCTTAAAAACTGGGAGCGGGCGGGCATCGAGCTGCCGGAGTTCACCGTGTCGGCGCTCCTGACCGACGAACAGTTCGACCGCTTCGTACGGCTGACCATGACGCGGGGCCAGGGCGTGATCGTCGACCCCAGACTGGCGCTCGACGGTTCCCTGGTCAGCGGCTTCTGGGTGACCAGTTTCGAGCAGCTGCTGTACGAAGCGGAGCAGGACCGGGCGACGGCCGAAGGTGCCATGCCCGGGGAGTCGTAAAGCTCTGCGGTGGTGCGGCCTCTGCTGGTAGCCTCGCGTCGCTACGCAAGCCCGGACTCGCGTGCCGGGCCTGACATGCCGTTTATCGGTCGGCCATGCGCGCGGGTACGCAGCTCGCGGGACACGTTGATGCGCGGTCTTTCACCCCACCCGTGACGGCGGTACCGATGCGGAGCCGCGTCGTGCCGTCGTGCCGAGACATGAAACGAGATCGGCAGTGAGCATATTCAGCGTTGACGCTCCAGGGTGAGGATGGCTGCGGCGATGACAGTCATGAGGTTGGGGCTGCAGCGGGCCCGGCGGAAGATTCGCCAGGACTTTAGCCTCGCGATGTTTCGTTCGACCGGTGCTCGTGCCGCGGACAGGGCCCGGTTGACCATCTGCTGGGTCGTGGTGAGTTCGCGGTTCGGGTGCCGTCTGATCAGTGTGGTCGCCCATGGGCCGGCGCCGATGTAGGCGCGGTCGGCGAGGACGGGGACGCCCTGTCGTTCGCAGATCTGGATGATGCGGTGGGTGCGGGCGGCGGTCAGGTCGTGGGTGCGGCCGGGCAGGGCGGGTGAGATCCACAGCAGCTTGCCGGCGGGATCGGCCACGACCTGGACGTTCACACCGTGACAGCGGTGCTTCTGGGAGAAGTCCGCCCGGCTGTCGCCGACCCGGTCGCACTCGGCGAGCGTCCCGTCGAGCAGGACGTAGTCCGGATCGGCCTCACGCAGGACCCGTAGGAGGCCCGATGCCCGGCCGGACAGGTGCTGGACGACGGCCTTGACGTAGGCGTGGGCAGTGCCGACGGATATGCCGAAGCCGGCGGCGATCTGCGTGAGCGTGTCGTGCCGGCGAAGGTAGACCAGGCCCACGAGGGCCCGCTGGTGGGGCGGAAGCTTGCGGCGGCGGTCACCCTCACGGGTGACGATGAGCATGGATACCCACTCGACCAGAGCGTGAGGCAGGTCGAGTGCGGCAGGTTAGAGAGCCAATGAGGCCCCTGCACCGCTGAGTTGAGACGTCGAACACCTCCCTCAACGGCACAGGAGCCTCGTGCGTTGTGAAACCTCAGCCCGTATCCCGATCAGTGGCCGCTCTGAAAGAGCTCAGTGAGCCTCTTTCATCCTGAATAGCTGCAGTTCAGGAGCGTGTGGACGGCCTGGACGATCGCGCTGATGCGGCGAGTGGAGCATCGCGCTCGCCGGAGCAGGCGCCAGGCTTTCAACTGGGCGAAGGCGCGTTCTCCCGGCGCTCGCAGTCGGGCATGGTCTCGGTTGAACTGCTGGTAGTGCTCGGGTTGTTCACGGTGGTGGTAGTAGGGGGGTGCGGAAGGTGGCGCCGGCACCCTGGTTAGGCGCGGTCCGCGAGGACGAGGACCTGCCGGGTCAGGCACGCCTGGACGATGCCGTGGGCGCGGGCCGCGGTCAGGTCATGGGCCCTGCCCGGCGTCGCGCGGGAGAACCACAGCGGTGTGCCGTCGGGCCGGGCGATGCCCTGCACGTTCATGCCATGCTTGCGGTGTTTCATCGAGTAGTACGGCTCGTCCGCACCGATCCGGTCGATGGGGATCAGTGTTTCGTCAACGATGACGTGGTCGCCTTCACCGAGGCCGGTGAGGGCTTCATGGAGGCCGGGCGCCCAGCCGGCCAGCACGTCCAGGGTCTCGTCGACGTAGCGCCAGGCGGTGGCCTGGGATATTCCGAAACCGACTCCGAGCTGCGAGAACGTCTCGTTCTTACGGAGATGGACGAGGGCCAGCAGTGCCTGCTTGAAGCAGCCGAGCTTGCGCCAGCGTGTGTTGCAGGCCAGACGGTGCTCGTGCAGCAGCCAGGCGACATGCTCGACCAGCTCGTACGGGACGTCGAGCGTGGCAGGATACGGAACCAACAGGGCCCCTTCGGTCGCCGATGTGATGAGTGAGGTTTTCTCAGCGACCTTCTGATGGGATCTCTCAGCCGACGATGCGAGCCGTGGCGAGGTCGGCGAGGATCTGCTCCACGGTTTGGTGGGGTGTCTGGTTCGACGTGTCCAGCCAGAGTCCGCGGAGCGGGGTGTCCCGGCGTAGTGCGTCGTCCAAAATGTCGACCGTCCAGGGGCCGCCGTAGCCGTTCTTGTGGCGGCCGGCCTCACGCGCTGCGACTGCTTCGGGGCGGGGGGCAAGGACGACCAAATACAGGGGCCTCGCCGTCACGGCGTCAAGGTAGGCATCCAGGTGCTCGCCGAGAACGACGTCTTGGACGACGACGGTCCATCCCGCCTGCGCGTACAGGTCTGCGACCGCGGCGGATGCCTGGTAGCGCAGTCGCAGCTGAGCCCTTCCCTCGGCGGTCGGCTGGGGCGTGAACTCCTCGCGACCGGACACAATCATCCGCCGGAAGCTGTCGCCGCGCAGGTGCACGGAGCGTGGGAGCCGCTCGGCCAGCAACTGGGCGACGGTGGACTTCCCTGAGGCCATGACTCCAGTAACGAGCACGACTGCGGAACTGAGCTCCTGCACTGTTGGCCCCCGTCGTGGTGCACCTGAGTCGGAACTGCCGTGAAATCCCTGGTAGGACAGGTCTCACCACAAGATCATGTTCGTAACCAAGAGGCTTCACGTTGGTCACCTATGTTGCCACGCTCGATGTCCCCCGCCAGGTCGTGGACTACCTCGCCCGCCTACTGGCCGCGCACCGCCGCCTAATCGGCACTCCGCGCGGCTCGCGGGCGCTCGGGCCGTTCCGGCAGGCCGTGCTGGTGTTGCGCTGGTTCCGCGAGCGTGGCTGCGTGCACTGCCTGGCGCGAGACGCCGGGATCTCACAGGCCACTGGCTACCGCTACCTGCACGAGGGCATCGACGTCCTTGCCGACCAGGCCCCCGACCTGCACGACGTCCTGACACGCTGCCAGCAGGAAGGAATGACGCACGTGATCCTGGATGGCACCCTGATCGAGTCGGACCGCGTCTCCAGGGAGCGCGAGAACGGCAACGACCTGTGGTTCAGCCAGAAGCACAAGGCGTTCGGCGGCAACGCGCAGTTTCTGTCCGCCCCGGACGGCACTCCGCTGTGGGTATCCGAGGTTGAGCCCGGATCGACGCCTGACATCACTGCGGCCCGGATCCACGTCCTGCCCGCGCTCTACAAGGCGGCTGCCCAGGGCCTGCCGACCCTGGCAGATAAGGGCTACATCGGGGCGGGCATCGGCATTCGTGTCCCGGTCCGCCGCCCGAAAGGCCGCTCCGAGCAAGCCCTCCACATCGACATCCGGATGCCGAACGCCCTGATCAGGTACGTCCGAGCCCTGGGGGAACGTGCCGCCGCCGAGCTCAAGGAACGCTGGCGCGCGCTCAAGCGCATCACACTCAGCCCCTGCCGCATCGGCGACATCACCCGCTCCGCACTCGTCCTCAACCAGCGCTGGAAGTGATCTTCATAGAGAAAACCTCAGTGGTCTGGGCTTCTGGAGGGCATCGCCCTGCTCGGGCCCGACTTGCACGAGGCAACCCAAACCCTGCTATTTAGCCGAGTTCGGACATCGGAATCCGCGGCTGATCGCTTTGGTGCCATAGATCTCATCAATCACCTGAATTGGCAAGGCTCTGGAGCTCAAGCAGCGGCGCTCCTGACGACCTTGGCCGACACCGAATCCGAGCCTCCGACGACGCGTGCCCTCGCAGCACGCCGCCTATGCAGGTACGGCCCGCAGCACCTCCCTACAGCGCTGCGCACCTTGCAGGCTCTGGCTGCAAGTCACCACATCTTGCCGCCTCTGTTGAGCATCCAGATCGCAAGAGAACTCGCCACCGTCGGTGCCATCGAGCAAGCCGAACATGTGCTCGCCGCGCTTGCCCGGAACAGGGCCCTGTTGGAACCAGACCGAATCGAGGCCGCGCTACTGCTGCTGGTCCTTGATCCCTCCTGCTCGAAAAGCACAAGGCAGACGCTCACCGCTATGGCCCATGACCGGCGACTCTCCGCCGATACCCGAAGTTGGGCTGTCGAGGCGCCATTAGCCCTCGCCCAAGGAATCGAGCTGCCCTGCTGAGTCAGCCCCGTCGACCCCTCCGCACGACTGAAGGGTCGCTGCCCACCCGGTTCGCACCTCAACGCTCGGTGTACGGCGTCCTGGGACGGAAGGGCCAAACCCAGCCGCGCTCGCGATGTCCGCCTCAACTCGGAACGCCGCGAAAGCCTCAAGGCGCTCGTCCGACTCTGACACGGCACTACACCGGCCGGCTCCTCAACGTCTCCGTGGGCCCAGAGGGCCGTCTCGGACACGAAGCTCCGCAAGGCCAAGGCCGCCGGCACCCGGCTGTTCGCCCTGGCGCTGGCCACCCAGACCAACCTCTCGGGACGCCTTGGTCCCGGGGGCCAAGGCATCGCCCTGAATGCTCTCGCTGCCTGGGTCACGGTCGGTCCCAGCAAGCTGCGTCACCTGGTCGACCAGCTGACGCAAGCGGACTGGCTCACCGACGCCGCCCTCACCCACACCCACCTCACCGGGCAGCTGACCGAGCGCGTCCTGCCGCTCACCTGCCCCCTGCGGGCTTGAGTCACGCGCCCGTCCGAGTGAACCCGTGACGTGTCGACCGTCCTGCCTCGGTCACCGGCTGGATGATTGGCGCCTGGCCCCAGGCGGGCCACGTTCTGAGCGCCGCCCGATCCGGCGTACCGGAACGCAAGGAGCGTGGCATTGCACCGGCCTGCACCACACGGGGATCACACACAGCAGCGCGTAAGTGTTTTGTTGACGTGCGGGATCGGGCAGGGCGCGTCAGGAAGGCACTGCCGTGAGCGACCGTTCCTCGTGGGAGTCCCGCAAACTCCGCTACTGGTCCGAGTGCAGTGGGCAGTCCCGCCGCGCTGGCCTTCGAACCAGCCACCCGGCACCTGCGGCCTCACCGGCGCAGGCACGGCTAGAGAGCCTCGTTCTCGAGCAACTGGGCACCTCTCCTGATCTGTGCTCGCACCCGTTCGGCATCGCCTCGCTGAGCGGCGTCGGCACGTCCCTCACACTGCACCTCGACGCCTACATGGGCCAGAAGCGGTACTCCTTCCCCGAGCACTGTCTGAGCCGTCTGCTGCCCGCGGCTCCCGCGCCCGGGAGCGGTGACGATCCGCACGGGATTCCCGGCCTGCGGGTGAGCGCCATCGAGGCTGGCGGTCGGCAGCTGCACCTGTACATGGTGAAAGACCCTGAGCAGACAGCCACGCTCGTACTCGTTCTGCCCAGTGGACTGGCAGAGAACTGGGAGGACATCGAGCGTCGGCACCGGCGCTGGTGCGAGGACAACGGTCTGCGGCCGCTGTGGACGGCCCCGCAGCTCGATCCCGTGGAATCCGGCCACCTCAGCGCCTATCCCAGTCTCGAGGGCTCTCGGGCCAGGCGGGCCGCGGTGGGCAGCGGGCTACTCCGGCGTATCGCGCTCTTCCACACCGTCACCGCCTTCTACCGGGTCCAGTGCTGGGACGACGGCGACAGCTGGAAGATCGACGCCCGCACCGCCCACCCTCGCGCGCGCTGGCACGACCAGCTCCTGCAGCGGCTGTGCCACCCACGGTGGGGCCTGCCGATGCATGTGGCCCACCGGTTTTGCCACTGCGCCGAACCGGACACCTTTTATCAGTGGAACCACACCTGCGCCTTCTACTTCGCCGGCCACACCACCTGCGACGACGACCCCATCTACCTGCGCGTCCACGCCAGCCCCGAAGGGCACGACTACAACCGGCAGATCGCCACACTGCGCCAGGTCGGCGCTCCCGAGGACTGGATGGCCCGCGCCTTCCCCCAGCAAGCAGTCCAGCACCACGACCAGCACCATCAGGCGGAGCGGCTGCGGTAGCGGAACGTCTGCCACCGAACGAGAGGAGGCCGCGCATGCCTGGACCGGACCTGCCGCCCCCAGCAGCCCCCATAACCGCGGAAGCCCTACTCACCCGCTGGCCCACCCCCGCACTGAAGGCAGAACTCCTCCACGGAGTGCTGGTCTTCGCCGGCGACTTCGACGAGCGCGACTTGGAGACGGCGAGACGCACCTATCCAGGCCGTCGTCCCGTGCTGAACGCCGACGGCGGCCTGGCGTGGTGATGTGGCGGATTCAGGCACCTCGCCGCACGGCCTACCCAACTGCCTGGCTCCACCAGTTCAAGCGCCTTCGCACCCGCTACGAGCGACGCGCTGATCTCCACCAGGGACTACGCGCCCCCACATGCAGCATCATCTGCCTCCGGCGCCTTCGAAGTCATTCTGAAACGATCAGTTAGCCGCGTGCCATGGTGAGCCTGAACGAACAGCCTTGCCCCCTGATCAGGCCCGCCATCACAACAGTCGCCGGTGACGGGCCAGGCAGAGTGCTAGGTGCCTTCCTCGTGGAGCGCTCTCCCGTGTCACGTCCCGGTAGAGCCTTGCGTAGAGGGAGCGGCTGGAGTCGAAGGTGCGGGCGATACAGAAGGCGGTGCTTCGCTCCGCGCGTCCTCAACGCCACCTCCGAGAAGCAGAACGAGCACGGTGATCACCGCAGTAGCACAACCGATGGAGCCAACAAGGTCGCCGCGGCGCGCAGGCCCGAGACCGGTTGTGCTGTGCCGGTACACGACGTACGCCACCAGTGTCCCGATCACGAGAATCGCCGCCCCCAGCGGGCTGACGTGGACGGTCATGTCTTTGCCTTCCTCCTCTGCCTCCTCGGGCGAGGGGGCCAGCAACAACGATGCGCCGCGTGCGGAGGAGCCCGAGCCAACCCTGTCGGCGCTCCGACGGGACCCATTCGGGTGATGACCTGACACCGGCCTGGAATGGCTGGGACACTGACGGCCTGACAGAACCTGACAAAGACTGACGGAGATGCCTTGGTAGGCATTCGCATGCCGGACGAGGAGCGGCTTCCTCCCGGGCCGCGCAGAGATCTGGCCGCAGCTCTCCACGACCTGTACGCCCTGGCGGGCAAGCCGCCCGCCAGGACCATCAGCGGATGGATCCGGGAACGAGACGATCTCCCCGGCACGCTGAGTCACGAGGGGGTCAGCGCTGTATTGCGAGGCACCGGTACCCCCCGCTGGAACAACCTCGAGTCCCTCGTGCGAGTCCTTGTCGAGATGCAGTGCGTGGGTGAGCCTGCCGACATCACCGTCGTCGTGCAGCAGATCCACACTCAGTGGCGTCGCGCAGACGAGGGTTTACCACGGCCAGACCGGCCGCCCGTGACGCCCTCGGTACGGGCCGGCGCCGAGCAAGATCCCGCGCCAGATGGCACCCTCACGGAAAGGCGGCCTGCCGGAGAGTCAGGCGAAGTACCGCGTGAGAGACCATTGATGAGCCAGCCATTGCTCCGTTGGGATCCCCGCCAGCGGACCCTGGACGTCTTCGATAGGCAGATGGCAGTGGAGATCATCAAAGAAGTAGGAGGCGTCGATGGACAGCCATGACCAGGCACCGTCCAACTGGCGTCAGGAGCGGGCCACGGACTCACTAGCAGACTTGGACCAAGAGATCTCTTCCCTCAGGGCTGCCGTATGCGGTATCCCAGTGGCAGACGCTGACCAAGCGGAGCTCCTGCGAAAGCTCGGCCACGTACTGGAGGCTAGGTTTCGACGCACCGGTCGAGCCGACGATGCGAATGAGGCCGTCTCCGTTCGAACAGCTGCTGCCGACATCCTCCAGAGCCTTGGTGACCTCCAGGGCCTGCTTCTGGTGCTGAACAGCCTGGGCGTCCTAAAGGCTGACACAGGTCGGCGTCTCGAAGCCCTCGCGACTGTGCGTCGGGCCGTTGAGATCCGTCGGCGGCTGGCTGACAATGACCCAGCAGCGTTCGTGCCGGACCTCGCCGCATCGCTGAACAACCTGTCGATCACCTGCGGGCATGTGGGGCGACGAGAAGAGGGGCTCGCCGCTATCGAGGAAGCAGTAGCCCTCTACCGGCGGCTAGCCGCGGGCAACCCGCACGCCTTCATGTCGGACCTCGCCGCATCGCTGAACAACCTCTCTGTGCAATGCGGCGGTCTCGGCCGCTGGCATGAGGCGCTGGCTGCGATCGAGGAGGCCGTACAGATTCGTCGTCGCCTGGCCGCTGACGACCCCGTCGCGTACATGCCGAGCTTTGCCATGTCGCTGAACAACCTGTCGATCACCTTGGGAGACGTCGGGCGACGAGAGGAAGCACTGACTGCGATCGAGGAGGCCGTACAGATTCGTCGTCGCCTGGCCGCTGACGACCCCGTCGCGTACATGCCTGACCTCGCCGCGTCGCTGAACAACCTGTCCGCACGGTATGGCGAACTTGGCCGGTGGCAGGAGGCACTGGCTACTATCGAAGAGGCTGTCGAGATTCGTCGGCGTCTGGCTGCGGAGGACCCGGACGCCTTCATTCCTGACCTCGCCATGTCGCTGAACAACCTCGGCAATCGCCTCGCTGAAGCAGGACGGCTGCCGGAAGCGATGAGCGCCAACGTCGAAGCGGTGGAGTTCTACCGTCGGCTGATGACGACTTCCCCTTCCGCGTACGCTGCAGACTTTGCGGCGTCACTGTCCAACCTGGCAGGTGTCCATCTGGCGATGGGTGATCTGGAGCGAGCGATCCCACTGTATGAGCAGTCGCTTGCAGACAGCATGCGGGTTCTGGGGCCAGACCATCCTGACACTCTGCTCGCGCGGAACAATCTTGCCGGCGCCTACGGGGCAGCTGGGGATCTGCAGCGAGCGATCCCACTGTATGAGCAGTCGCTTGCAGACAGCATGCGGGTTCTGGGGCCAGACCATCCTGACACTCTGCTCGCGCGGAACAATCTTGCCGGCGCCTACGAGTCAGCTGGGGACCTTGCGCGTTCCGTGTCGCTGTACCAAGAAACACTTGCAGACAGCATGCGGGTCCTGGGGCCAGACCATCCTGACACTCTGCTCGCGCGGAACAATCTTGCCGGCGCCTACGCGTTGGCAGACGATATTGATGCAGCGATCGAACTGTACGAAGATGCGCTGGCGGACCGTAGGCGGGTGCTGGGTGCACATCATCCCGACACCCTGACTTCGCAGGGCAACCTCGCCAGTGCCTACGCACTGACAGGAGACCTTGCGCGCGCGGTTCCGCTCTACGAACAGACCCTCGCCGACAGCCTTCGCATATTGGGAGAACAGCACCCCACGAGTCAGGCGATGCGCAACAATCTTGCTTACTGGAAGGGGAAGGGGCGCTCCGAGCACGTCTCACCGGCCAGCTCCTGAAACACCCGGACTTCTTCCACTCCTTGATCAGGACCGCTGACTGAAGAAGCAGTGGACACGGTCTCGGCGGACAGTAGGAGTGATAGCGCCTGATGCGGTGCCGTCGGGATCTTGCCGGCGGTACCCCGCCCCGCACGGACCGCTGGATCACCCTCAAGCCGCTGGCACGCCCTAGCTGTCCTGCCCTCGCAGGCAGTCACTCAGCGTACAGACCCCTGCTCGGCATGCCAGACGTCATCGGCAACGACGACATGACTCACGGTTGGAATCCTCTACGGATTAGCCACTCCCGGGCTGATGCTGACCCTGCGAGTGCAGCGGCGCGATTCAGACGCTGGGCGTCGTGGATATCGCCGTTGAAGAATCTCAGTTGGGCGAGCCCGTGCAGGGCATGGCTATTTCCGGCCGCCGCTGCTGCATGTGCCAGGTCCTCGGCGTGCTGATGGTGGCCTCGTCCCTCCCTGTGCCATGACATCCACTCGAGAGCCTTCGGGTGCTTCGCAGCGGCGGCCGCACTGTAGAAACAGGTGGCAGTGGCGTGGTCACGGTGGTCTGATCTTTCGCGCGCGAAGGCCACCAGTGCATCAGTGTGGCCGTGATCGGCGATGTGTCGGCACAATCGTTGCGCGTCGTCGGATGCTCCGGCGGTAACACGCAACTGCGCAAGCGCGAGGGCGGCGGACGGGCTTCCGTACTCCGTGAGGGCTGTGTGCGCTAGACGCTCTGCCGCGATCCGATCGCCGCGGGCTTCGTGGTACGCAGTGAGCCACCGCGCGGCGACTGAATCTCCGGTGTCGACGGCCCATGAGTAAATGCGTGCGGCTGAGTGGCGCATGCCCAGCGTCAGCAGGTGGTGAGCCAGGCTGCGCTGACCGTTCCGGTTACCGCTCACCTCGTACGCCCGGCGAGCCAGGCGCTCAGCCTCCTTGTAGTGGCTGGCAAGTCCGAGAGCCGCAGAGAGCTCGCCAAGAAGGAACCCGTCGAGACAGTGCCCCTCGATGATCTGTTCCGCCCGCTCGAAGCGTCTGAGGTCAATGAGGCGACGGGTGAACCAGCGAAGCACGCCCCTCAAACTGGCCGGGACGGCGGGCCTCCTCCTCGGCCTCGTCGACACCGCACTGCGCCCCCTCGGTGCCGCCGCAGCCGGCGGTCTCGTCCTGCTCTACCTGGGCGCGCTCGCCTTCCATGTGCGCGCCCGCGTGTTCCGCAACCTTGCGTTTCCCGGCTTCTACCTCGCCACCGCCGTCGCCTCGCTGGCCTTGGCCCTGTCCTCCTGAGGTTGGCACCACTCGATGTTCGATCGTCGTCGTCTTCACCCAGCTCCGGCTCGCCCGCCCCCGGCGGCAGACCTCCGGCGGCCGTGGGAGAAGCCGTTCCCGCCCGACAGGCTCACCCCTGCACGAGTCCGCCGCCCGCCGCCGTACGGGAGCTCGACCGACAGTGCGTCCTCGGCGCCCTCGAGTCAGCCGCGTCCGGTCCCGGCTCGACTCTCCGTTCCTGACGCGTCTCCTGACTGTGAGTACGCCGACCGGCTTCGCCCCACACCCCCCGAGTCCGGCGGCCGGCGTCGGCAGAGCCGTCCCGTCGCCCGGCCACTGGGGATCGGTACCAGCCGCAATGTGTCAGGCGACGGAGCCGGCCGCCGCGAGGTCGAGGGCGATGTCCGTGATCATGTCTTCCTGGCCGCCGGCCATCTTGCGGCGGCCGAACTCGACGAGGATGGCGCGGGTGTCGAGGCCGTGCCGGCGTGCGGCGGCTTCCACGTGGCGCAGGAAACTGGAGTACACGCCCGCGTAGCCGAGGGTGAGGGCTTCACGGTCGACGCGGACTTCGCGGTCCTGCAGGGGACGTACGACGTCGTCTTCGGCGTCCATCAGGGGGCAGGTCGCAGCCGTGCTCCCAGTCCATCAGGTCGGCTACCGCGATGATCGCCTCCAGCGGGCAGTTCCCGGCTCCGGCGCCGTGGCCGGCGAGGAGGCGTCGACGCGGGTGACGCCGATCTCCACGACGACGGCGGAGTCCGGCTTCCCGCCGGGGAAGCCGGCCCGCCGGCGGCCGTCTGGCCGCCCGGCCACGGCTCAGGCGGCCAGGCGACCCGATCCACCGGGCTGTTCACCGGTCGGCCGCAACCGCCGCTCTGTCACGTCGGCCTCGGGGGCAGCGGCACTCAGCCGCAAGTACCCGGGATGGCCCATGCGTTGTCGATCTCGCCGGTCGTGCCGAGATGGGTCTCGCCCGGCCGGACGCACCTCTTGATGTCGGTCGGCCACCAGTCGATGTCGACCTGGATCTTGACCCAGGTGCTGCCGCAGTGCCCGTAGTACGCGTCCGTCTGCGTCTCGTAGTAGCCGCAGGCCCTGACCCCCATCTCTGCGGCGGCCTTCGCTTCGGGCGCGGCATGGGCACTTCCGGAGAGTGCGCTGCCCGCGAGGAGCAGGGCGCTGAACGCGGCCGCAGCCAGGCGGAGCCTGCTTGTGGTGTTCCGCATGGCGGGGTTCCTCTTCTTCTGCAAGGTCATGTGGTGCGTCTCCTTTCCCGGGGCCTCTCTCAAGGCCTCGCAGGAGCCTCGCAGCGGTCCATGACCGGTCCACGCGGCGAGTGTGACGGGGCCATGACCGTTCCTCACCAGTCGCCGTCATGTGACCGGCAGCCGCCCCGGGAAGGCGTTCGCACCTCATTTCCCCCGCGGCGGCTTGCGGCCTTCCCGCGCCGCACAAGCAGTCCACGGGTTGTCACACCCGTCCGCCATGCTCTCCGCCATGAACGAGACCGCCTTCTGGCAGCTGATCGAAGCGTGCAGCCCCTCCGTCCCCGATCCCGAGGGCGATGAGCTCGCCGCTGCCCTGACGGCCCACCTGATGAACGGCCCCGTGCACGACGTGGTCGGATTCGCGGAGCAGCTCTCCTGGGCCCTGTACCGACTTGACCGCAAGGAATACGGCGACGGCCTGTCGGGCGATCAGTTCCTCCACACGCGGGCCGCGGTTGTCGCGGCCGGGCGCGAGGAGTTCGAGCGCGTGCTGCGAGACCCGGAGCGGTTCACGCCGTACGCCGACGGCCTCGTCTGGGCGGAAGCCCTGCTCTACGTACCCGATCACGCATACGAGCACCTCACCGGTGACGCATGGGACCGCGGCACTCGCTACAGCTACGAGTCCGGCTCGAACGCGGCCGGCTGGACCGCCTCGTAGGCGCCGCAGCCGCTGCTGCCCTCACCACGGGGAACGATGTCCCGGGTGAGCGGTTGCCGTGGCGTTCCGGCAGGTTCGGCCGCACGGTCAGCGGGCGGTTCATTCCCCGGAGCCGACGATGGCGGTGACGCGGATCTCCACACGCATGGCGGCGAGGCCGAGGACGGTGACGCCGGTCTCGGTCCAGATCGGCGCGCGGCCGCCGAGCCGGCGGCGGAACTGCTCCGCCATGACCCGGTTGTGGTCGTCGCCGATGGCGTCGTCTCCCGGTGCGACCTTGTGGTACGAGTTGACGTGGATGACGTCCTTCCAGGTCGCACCGACCGTGGCCAGGGTGCGCTCCACGTTGTCGAAGGCCCGGACGATCTCGTCCTCCAGCGAGTCGGGGACGAGCAGGTCGTCGTCCACCCCGGCCTGGCCGGAGATCTCCACCCGGTCGCCGACCCGGACGGCCCCGCTGTAGCCGAGGGCCGCGTGCAACTTCTCGCCGTAGCCCGGCGCGACGCCGAAGGTGACAGTGCTCATGGTGATCCCTCTTCCTGTCCGCGGGGGCGCTTCCCCCTCGCTATCACTTCACGCGTAAAGTGAGACTAACAAGCGATGACTTCAAGCGCAAAGTCATCGCCGATGTCGTCGGAGACACGGAGGACTGCATGAGCAGCACGGAGGGACCCATGAGCGGCGCGGGCGGACCCGAGGAGGGAGAGGAACTGCGGTGGCTCTCCGAACAGGAGAAGGCCGCCTGGACGGGGCTGATCTCCCTCGTTCTGCTGCTGCCCGGCAAGCTCGAACAACCGCTGCGGCAGGACCACGGCCTCACCCTGTTCGAGTACCTCGTGCTCAGTCACCTCTCCGAGGCCCCGCGGCGAAAGCTGCGGATGGGCGAACTCGCCTTCCTCGCCAGCGGGTCGCTCTCCCGCCTCTCCAACGTCGTCAAGCGCTGCGAACAGCGCGGCTGGGTCGTCCGGACACCCGACCCCGCCGACGGCCGCTACACCCTCGCCGAGCTCACCGACGCCGGCTTCGGCCTCGTGGAGCGGGCGGCGCCCACCCATCTGCGCTCCGTACGCGGCACCGTCCTCGACGCGCTCAACGCCACCGACCAGAAGGCCCTCGCCCGCATCGCGGAGAAGCTGCGCATCGTCCCGGACGACTTCGGCCCGACGGGCGACCGCTGACGGGTCCGTCCGGGCGGACGGGCGGGCGGGCGGGCGGGCGGTGCGGCCGGGCGCCGGCCGCGACGCGGCGCGGTGAGGCGCGCCGCGGTGAGGTGAGGTGAGGTGAGGTGAGGAGGCAGCGGCCGGGGCCGCCGCAGGCGGTCGCCGGGCCGGCCGGGTGCGGGAACCGCGCGGGCTCCGGACCGTCGTCCGCACACCCTGCGTCCGGGATCCGTGACACCACGTGGAGGGCCTGGAGCGGCACCGGGAGCGGCGCGCGGGGCACCGGATGCCGCGGCCCGGGCCTCTGCTGAAACCGGGCCGCTGTCCCTGCTTGCCATGGGTGAGCACGCCGCCTTAAAGTCCCTCCACCCGGCTTGTCCAGCCGCTTCATCCTTCCCCTTTGAGCACATGAGGAGCGCCCGGTATGACGGGTGTACTGGCGGTCGCAGGCGGCACCGCATCCGGCAAGTCGACCCTTGCCGAAGCTCTGTCCCTGCGGTGTCCCGACAGCGTGGCACTGATCCATCTGGACGACTACTACGTGCCCGCGCACGACCCCCTGAGGGGTGTGTGGACGGTGAGTGCCAGCGGGCACGCCATCCTCGACTGGAACCATCCGGGGTCGATCGACGAGACCGCGGTGACCGACGCCATCGACACCGCGCTGCTGCGCCCCGGCGTGCTGCTGGTGGTGGTCGAGGGCCTGTTCGCGCTGTCGCTGCCGTCCGTGGTCCGGCGGGCGGGGTGGCGGGTGTACGTCGACACCCCCGACGACATCCGCCTGGCCCGCAAGATCCTCCGGAAGATCGAGGCGCAGCGGCAGGACCCCCTGCTCTCCCTGCGCAACTACCTGCAGACCGGCAGGGACCGCCACGCTGCCCACGTCGCGCCTTCGCGGGCAGCGGCCGACTTGGTCGTGGACGGGACCGCGAGCGAGGAGGAGATGATCGCGGCCGTGATGCCGCTGATCGGGCCGACCCTCGCGCCGACGCCCGCGCAGGCACAGGCACAGGCGCAGGCGCAGGCGCAGGGAGCGTGCCCGGCGGCCCGTGCCCCCGGGGTCCCCGCGTTCGCGCACTGACGTTCCCCGGGGCGACGGTGACGCGCGGCGACGGATCCCTCCTGGCGGGGGGATCCGTCACCTGGACCAGCAGCTGTCAGCAGAGCGGACCGGTACGGCCCGTACCCCCGTCCTGTCGCGTCAGGCGCAGGTCGCAGGCGGCCACGCCCGCTTCCGTGAACGCTTCCACCGCTGCCGCCTTGTCCGCGGCGTTCAGCGCGGGAGTACGGGAGAGGAGGAAGCCCGCGGACCGGTCGTCGTTGGTGACGGCTGCCCACGAGTAGTCCGGGGCGAGTCCCACGATCACG
The DNA here is from genome assembly GCF_014489615.1 of Streptomyces genisteinicus. Classification (GTDB taxonomy): domain Bacteria; phylum Actinomycetota; class Actinomycetes; order Streptomycetales; family Streptomycetaceae; genus Streptomyces; species Streptomyces genisteinicus. Next base: position 7,283,503 of record NZ_CP060825.1, on the reverse strand, counting down.
TAGTTGCCGTCGCCGCCGTTGACGAAACCGCCGCCGGGCCGGGGTACGAACGACACGTTCAGACGGGTGTTGGAGGCGTCGAGCGGGCGCGCCGCACCGTTGACCGCGCTCGTCGATCCCCACCACGTGGTGCAGGTGTTGCGGACGCCGACGGTGCCGTCGGCCTGCGGGGTGTAGACGGCCTTGACGTTCTTCTTGCACTGGATCTCGAACAGTTGGGGCACTGCCGCCACCTGGTACCAGGCTCCGGCGTACCGCGTGAGGTCGACGGTCTCCGTCCCCGGCTGCGCGGCGGTGGCCGTGCCGGCGAGGACGGTCAGGGGGACGGCGGTGCAGGCGAGGACGGCTGCTGCACGGCGGACGAGGCGGTGGACCGGCACACGGGCTCCTTGGTCGAGGACGACGACACGGAGTGTTCTCCCGGTGGCACCGGTTCGGATTCACCGCCGCCGGCGTGGAGTGCGCCGAACGCGTCGGTGGTCAGTTCCCCGGCCGGGAGCGGCGGCGGGGGCGGGGTCCGTCCCGGCGCGACCGGCGCTCCTTCGGCCCTTCCGGTTCGAAGGGGCCGGCGGCCGAGGAGAACAGGCTGGGCACGACGGGGCGGGCAGGCGGCGCGACCTGGGCGCTGCGCGTCGCGGGCGCGGCCCGGCCGGACGTCTCGGCGCGGGCCAGGACGCGGGCGTGCGCGATGAGGGGAGCGCAGGTCTCGCACACCTCCTCGACGATCCAGACCCGTCCGACGACGGGGTCGTGACGGAGGATCATCACCACGCCCCCGGCGCAGTGCGACGTCTCGCCCGGGTGGGCTTCGCAGCGCTCGGCCCGGCAGTGGCAGGAGGCGTTCGGCCTGACGGTGGCGGCCCTCGCATGGGCGACCGCGTGCTGAGCCGCGAAGCGCCGCAGGGCGGCGATGTCGCGGGAGCGGCCCGGCATGCGGCAGGTCGCCGTGCACGTGACGCTCGCCGAACGGTCGCTGTGCCCGGTGAGCCGGACGGTCCAGCCCCGTCCGGGGACGCGCACGGAGGCGGGGGTGTCGCTGGGGGCAATGGTCACGCGGGTTCCGTTCGTGAGCTGCTCGACGGAGCGTTCGGATGCGGGGGGGGGACGGCCGTGCGCACAGCACCGCCGTCCGCATTCTTCCCTGCCTCGCGTCGGCCAATCAGCGCCGCGGGGCGCAGGCCCCGGGCGCGGCTGCCCGGGGGCCGGCGGCAGGACCCGGCGTCACATCGTTATGACATCCATTTTCATGTAGGGTCGTTCCTCGTCACCCAGCCCGCTCGGACCCCGGAGGACCGCATGGCCGTTCCCAAGCGCAAGATGTCGCGCAGCAACACCCGTCACCGTCGCGCGCAGTGGAAGGCGACGACGCCCCAGCTCGTCACGGTGACGGTGGACGGCGTGCCGCACCTCGTCCCCCAGCGGCTGGCCAAGGCCTACGAGCGCGGCCTGCTCCGCCCCGAAGGCTGAACGCCGGACATTCTCGGGCCTCCCACCACGCCTGCCGGTGACCGCCCTGCCGGGATCCGCCCGCGCCGACCGCCCCGGGTGACGGGCCTGCGGTCGCAGGCCGGTCCGGGCGCGCACTTCGAGCGGTTCGCCGCACGGGACGCCCGGTGACTCGCCTCGACCGGGAACCGGTCGGGAGCTCGAGCGCCGACGGCCGCCCTGTCGGCACGCCCGGTACGGGACGCCGGCGGCGTCGGCCCCCCGCGTGGGACGTCTGCGGGTCCGGCGAGAACCGCGCACACGAGGACGCCCCCTCCCCGGGGCGGATTCTTGGGGTCCTCGCAACACCTGACGGTCTACGTGGGCGTCAGTAGATCACGCAGGCGCTCGGCTGGGGTTCTCCAGCCGAGCGTTTTGCGTGGCCGGCCGTTGAGTCGCTGGGCGACGTGTTCGAGGTCTTCGGCGCTGTGCACGGACAGGTCGGTTCCTTTGGGGAAGTACTGCCGCAACAGGCCGTTCGTGTTCTCGTTCGAGCCGCGTTGCCAGGGTGAGTGCGGGTCGCAGAAGTAGACCGGCACTCCCGTGGCAATGGTGAACTGCTTGTGGGCGGCCATCTCGCAGCCCTGATCCCAGGTCAGCGAGCCGCGCAGGTGCCCGGGCAGGGTCTGGATCAAGGGCACCAGCACATCGCGGACCTCCTCGGCGGTATGCCCGCCGGGCAGATGCCCGAGCAGGACATAACGGGTGGAGCGCTCGACCAGGGTCATGATCGCGCTGTCGCTGCGGGAGCCGACGATCAGATCGCCTTCCCAGTGGCCGGGAACCGCCCGGTCCTCCACCCCGGCAGGCCGCTCGGAGATCATCACCATCTCGTCAACGAACCGGCGGGTGCGCTGCTCCGGGCTGCGGTGAGGCTTGCGCCGGGTGCGACCGGTGCGCAGCGCGAGTGCGACCTCGCGTCGCAGTCCGCCACGGGCCTGGACATAGATCGCCTGGTAGATCGTCTCCGGACTCACCCGCATGCTCTCGTCGTCGGGGAACTCGATGAGCAGAGCGTGGCAGATCTGCTCGGGTGACCACTGTTCCTGCAGCTTGTCCGCGACGAACCGGCGGAGCGGGCCGTCCTGGGCGAGCTTGGAGTCCTTGGCGCGTGACCGGCTCCTCGCCCATGCTCGCTGGGCCCGGTGCGGCCGGTAGACGCCGTCGACCGACCGGGCGTCGATCTCGCGCTTGACCGTGGAGGCCGGTCGGCCCAGTGCCCGTCCGATCGCGCGCAGCGACCGGCCCTCACGGCGCAGATCGGCGATCACCTCCCGCTCGGTGACCGTGAGGAACCGTGGGTGCAGCTCGGCCTCGACCCTTGCGAGGGACAACTCCGAAGAGGTGGCGCCGATGGTGGTCACACCGGTCTTGTAGTCGATGCGGCGCCCGTCGGGGTGCAGGCGCGAGTGGCCGATCTGCCGGATACCGCGGTCCCAGTCCTCAGCGGTGCGCTCATGGACACCAGCCCGCCCGGCGGCCTCACGGCGCCGGACTCCCGCCGCACGCAGCCGCTCGTACTCCGCCCGACCGGGGTGGCCGGGCCTGCGAGGCTTGCCACGACCACGGACTCCGGCCTGGCGTGCCCATCCGAACGCCGTATTGCGGTTCACTCCCACTGCACGAGCCGCAGCAGTGATGCTGCCGTTCTCCTTGCCCAGCGCCTCGAAGAACCTCGCCCTCAGCACCTCGAAATCCACGATCCCCGCAACTCCCTGAACTCCAGGGTGTTGCGGGGATCAATAGAACCCGCCCGGCGTGACGGGGCGCCGAGACTCCGGGCCGGGCGGTGGTCGCAGCCACGGCACCGTCCGGCCCGGTGCACGACGAGGGGCGGGGCCGGCGGCGGACCGGGCAGGTCCGCCGCCGGCCCCGCTCCTCTGCGACCGCCCCCGCGCCGGGCGCGCCCGCCGGTTTTCGCCGGCGCACAACGGGCCGGGGCGCCGGCCGTGATCCTTGCGGGTCACGGCCGGCGCCCCGGCCCTGAGGCGTACGGCGGTGTCACCAGGAGGACTTGGTCACCCCGGGCAGGAAGCCCGCGTGGGCCTGCTCGCGCATCCGGACGCGGGAGAGACCGAACTTGCGCAGGTGCCCGCGGGGCCGGCCGTCCACGCTGTCGCGGTTGCGGACCCGGGTCGCGCTGGCGTCGCGCGGCTGGCGCCGCAACTCCGCTGCGGCAGCGTCGCGTTCGGCGCCGGTGGAGGACGGCCGGCGGATGGTCTCCTTCAGCTCCGCCCGGCGCGCCGCGTACCGCTCGACGGTCGCCTTGCGCCTCTCGTTCTGCGCGATCTTGCTCTTCCGGGCCATCAGACCTTCCCTCCCCGGGCACGGATGCGGGCCACGGCGGCCTCGATGCCGATGCTGTCGACGGTCCTGATCGCCTTCGCGCTGAGGGTGAGCCGCACGTACCGGCCCTCGCCGGGCAGCCAGTAGCGCTTGCGCTGGACGTTGGGATCGAAGCGGCGCGAGGTGCGCCGGTGCGAGTGGGAGATGGAATTGCCGAAGCCCGGCTTGGCGCCGGTCAGTTGGCAGTGTGCGGACACGGGTCTGCTTCCTCTCGTCGGAAATCGTTATTGGTAATGGAAACCATTGCCATATACTACCCCCATGGCACGCAACGAAGTACGCCCGGTCGTCAAGCTCCGCTCCACCGCCGGAACCGGCTACACCTACGTCACCCGCAAGAACCGCCGCAACGACCCCGACCGCATGGTCCTGCGGAAGTTCGACCCCGTCGCCCGCCGCCACGTCGACTTCCGCGAGGAACGCTGACCGGCCGGAACGCCGCATCAGCCGAACCGAAGAGACCCGAAGGACACCCATGAAGCCCGGAATCCACCCCGCGTACGGCCCCGTCGTGTTCCGCGACAAGGCTGCCGGCCACGCCTTCCTCACCCGCTCCACCATGACCAGCGAGAAGACCGTCGAGTGGGAGGACGGCAACACCTACCCGGTCGTCGACGTCGAGATCTCCGACGTCAGCCACCCCTTCTACACCGGCACCGCGCGCGTCCTGGACACCGCCGGACGCGTCGAGCGCTTCGAGCGCCGCTACGGCCGGCGCGGGGCCAACTGATGCGCCACGACGCCCGTCTGCCCGTCGTCATCGTCGCCGGGCTCCACTCCGCAGCGCGCCGACAGGTCGTCGACCGCCTCCTGCACACCGTCCCGGGCAGCGTCGCCCTCCACCACGACCTCTCCACCGCCGCCGCGCAGGGCACCGTCCTGCGCGTCGTGCGCGACGCCTCGGGCGAGCTGTCCCGCGGCGACACCCCGCTGGTCAACGACTGCGCCTGCTGCGCACTGCGGGAAGACCTCGTCCCCGAACTGGAGCGGCTGGCCGACGGCGGCCTGACCGGTCTCGCGGTGGTCGAGCTGTGGGACTCCGTCGAGCCCAGGGCGATGGCCGAGGTCGTCGTCGCCCACGGCGCGGACAGGATCCGGCTCACCAACGTGATCACGGCGGTCGACCCGGCGCTGGTCCTGCCCTGCCTCGCCAACGGCGACGACCTCGCCGAGGCCGGCCTCGCCGCCGCCGCGACCGACCAGCGCACGGTCGGCGACACCTGGGCACGGCAGCTGGAGTACGCACCGGTCCTCGCCCTCGTGGACGGCGAGGCGGCCGACGACGAGGACCACGCGCTCCTCACCCAGCTCCACCCCACCGCCCGCCAGGTGCGGGCCGATTCGGGGGACCTCGCCCGGCTCGCCTTCGACGGCTTCGACGTGGAGGCCGCCTCGGCCGCCCAGCACCCCGCCTGCGCCCTGCTCCCCCAGGACGCCGACGACGCCGGGGTCACCACCCTCGTCTGGCGCCGCCACCGGCCCTTCCACCCCGAACGCCTCTACCAGGCGCTGGAGGACCTCTGCTGCGCCGCCGCCCGCAGCCGCGGCAGGTTCTGGCTCGCCGACCGCCCCGACACCCTGCTCGCCTGGGACGCCGCAGGCGGCGCCCTCTGCGTGGAGAGCGCCGGCCCCTGGCTCGCCTCCCTCCCGGACGCCGCCTGGGAGATGGTCCCGCCCGTGCGGCGGGCCGCCGCCGCCCTCGACTGGCACCCCGAACACGGGGACCGCTGCCAGCACCTGGTGTTCACCTCTCCCGGCCTCGACCGTGAAGGGCTCACCCACCTCCTGGAGTCCTGCCTGCTCACCGACGCCGAGTACGCCGCCGGCCCCGAAGGATGGCGGCACCTGCCAGCATCCTTCGACGGCCTCCTCGACCCGGTCGCCTGACACCCCACCCCGCCCACAGAAGGAGCCCGCCATGGCGCGCCGCCAGGAACCGCGCAAGCCGGTGAAGTCCCGTCCCAACCCGCTGGACGCGGCCGGCATCACGTACGTCGACTACAAGGACACCGATCTGCTGCGGAAGTTCATCTCCGACCGGGGCAAGATCCGCAGCCGCCGCGTCACCCGAGTCACCGCCCAGCAGCAGCGACAGCTCGCCGCGGCCGTCAAGAACGCCCGCGAGATGGCGCTCCTCCCCTACGCCGGCCGGTAGCGGGCGTACGGCGGTCCCGCCGCGGCAGCCCACCGGATGACGCACTGCACCCCCGGCGACGGGGGTGCAGTGCGTTTCCCATGCAGTGGACGGGCGGCTCCGGTGGGGTCGGCACGCTGTTTCGGTGCCGTGAACGGCGCTCTCGGCGCGGTGGGAGGCACTTCAGGGTGCCCGCCGCACCTAAGACCCCGTCAGGCGAGGGGCCGAGTCCGCGTGCGGCGGTCCGGCTCAGGCGGGGCCGGCCGCGAGGACGCGGTTGAGAGCGCTGTCCGGGCGCTGGGTGAGTTCGTCCCAGGTGCCTTCCTCGGTGATGCGGCCAGCTTCCAAGACGGCGATGCGGTCGGCGCGGCGGATCGTCGCCGGGCGGTGGGCTATGACGACCGTGGTGCGGTGGTGCTGGTCCAGCGCGGCGGCGAGCTGGGCGTCGCCGGTGTTGTCCAGGTGGGCGGTGGACTCGTCGAGCACGAGGACCCTCGGGCGGACCAGGAGCGCGCGGGCGAGCGCGATCCGGGCCCGCTGCCCCCCGGAGAGCGTCGCTCCGCGTTCGCCGACCGGACTGTCGAGGGGGGCGATGCGGTCGACGCCGCACAGCCGCGCCGTCGCGGCGAGACGGTCGTCGTCCGCGTCCGGGGCCCCGAGCCGCAGGTTCTCCGCGAGGGTGCCGTGGAACAGAGGGGCCTCCTGGCCCACCAGGACGACCGCGCGGCGCAGTTCGGCGTCGTCCACCTCGCGGATGTCCACGGGGCCGCCGTGGGCGGGAAGGAGCTGCACCGCGCCCGCGGACGGATCCCAGAAGCGGGCCATCAGGTGGGCGCAGGTCGACTTGCCCGCTCCCGAGACGCCGACGAGGGCGAGCGTCCGGCCCGCGGGCACGGTCAGTTCCGCGCCACGCAGCACGGGTTCGCCGCCGTAGTCGAAGGTGACGCGGTGCAGGCGCAGACCGAGCGGGCCGGCGGGCAGCGGCACGGGCGCTGCGGGCGGAGGGGCGAGGGCCGGAGCCTTGACGGCGGCGTCGACGCGGGCGGCCGCGGCGCGCAGGGCGATGGCCTGGCTCACGGACCGGGCCGACTCCGCGACCGGACCGAGGACCGACAGCGCCAGCGTCATCGCCGCCGGCGCCCATGCCCCGTGCAGCCGGCCCGCGGTGACGGACTGCGCGGCCGCGACCACGACGCCGAGGACCGCGAGCACGATGAGGAGGTCACGGACCGCCGCGGCGACCGCCTCCCGGACGGCCTCGGCGCGCTGGGCATCGCCCACCTGCCGTCCCCGCTCGGCCAGCCGGACGCGCCGGTCGGCCAGCCGTCCGAAGGCGAGCAGTTCGCGCAGTCCGTCGACGACCTCCACGGTGTCGGCCGACAGCCGTGCGGTGGCCGCCCGGGTACGGGCTCCGCGCTCCGCGCGGGCGCGTGCGTCGGCGAACGGCGCCGCGACGAGGAGAGCGGCGACGGGCAGCACAGCGGCGAGCAGCCACGGCTCCACCCCGGCCAGAACCGCCGCACCGCCGGTGAACACCACACCCGAGGCGAGGAGTTGGGCGGTGGTGTGGGCGTAGAAGAACTCCAGGGCCTCCACGTCCGCCATGGCGGTGGCGGCCAGGTCCCCGCTGCGCCGGCCGGCCACGCGGGCCGGTGCGCTGCGGGCCAGCCCGTCGAAGATCCGCACCCGGAGGGTGGCGAGGACGCGGTAGGCCAGATCGTGCGAGAGATCCATCTCCCGCCAGGTCGTCAGGACCCGGACCAGGACGAGGACCACGAGCACGGCGACGGTGGCCCCGGAGGGGGCGCGTGCGTCGATGACGGCCGTGGCGACGGTGTGCGCGGCGAGTGTCAGCAGGGCGACGAGAGAGCCCTGTTCGAGGAGCGCGGCGGCGCAGGTCCGCGCCGTCATGGCACGGTGCCCGGTGAGGGCGGGCAGCAGGGCGCGCAGGGCGCCCCGCGCCGGGGCGGTCTCGCCGGCGGTGGTGGTGCCGGTGGTGGCGTTACCCGTGGCGGTGGCGGTGGTGGCGGCGCTCATGCGGCGAGTCCCTTCCGGTGGGCGCGGCCGTCCTCGACGAGTCCGGCGTAGACGCCCCCTGCCTCGATCAGTTCGCGGTGGCCGCCGGCGGCGTCCACCCGTCCGGCGTCGAGAACGACGATGTGGTCGGCACCCCGGACGGCCGCCAGCCGGTGGGCGACCACCAGGACGGTGCGGCCGGCCGCCGCGGTCACCAGTTCGCGGATGATGTCCGCCTCGCGGCGCTCGTCGACGGAGCTGGTGGCCTCGTCGAGTACGAGCACGGCGGCGTCGGCCAGCAGGGCCCGCGCGAGGGCGAGGCGCTGTCGCTGGCCGCCGGAGAGGGTGGAGCCGCGTTCGCCGACGACCGTGGCGTAGCCGTCGGGCAGGGCGGCGATCTCGTCGTGGATCCCGGCGGTGCGGGCCGCACGCGTCAGGTCGTCGTCGGTGGCGTCCGGCCGGGCCATGCGCAGGTTGTCGGCGACGGTGGCGTGGAAGAGGTAGGTCTCCTGCGAGACCACGGCGATGCCCTGCCGCAGCGAGTCGAGCGCGTAGGCGGTGGTGGGCGTGCCGTCGAGGGTGATGCGGCCCTGCTGCGGGTCGTGGTGGCGCAGGAGCAGCTGTACGAGGGTGGACTTGCCCGCGCCGGACGGGCCGACGATCGCCGTGGACCGTCCGGCCGGCACCGTGAAGCAGACGCCCCGCAGGGCGGGCGCCGGGGCTCCCGGGTAGCGGAAGGCGACGTCGTCGAAGCGGAGTTCGGGCGGTGCGGCCCAGTCCGCGGACGCCGTGCCGGTGTCGTCGACGGCGGGTTGGGCGGTGCGCAGGGCCGCGATGCCGTCCGCGGCCGACGCGCCCAGGTAGCCGGCGTGCCACTCGCGTGCGAGGTCGCGCACCGGCCGGAAGCACTCGGAGGCGCCGAGGAGGACGAGATAGGTGCCGGTCGCCGTGGTGGATCCGCTGACGGCCGACCAGCACGCGAGGAGCGCGGCGGCCGCGGTGCCGCCCTGGATCGCCAGGTCCGTGATGCCGGTGTCGACGAGGGAGACGCGCAGTTTGGCCACGGTGGCCCGGTGCAGTGCCGCCGACCGTTCCTCCAGCCGTCGGCGGGTGCGGCCGACGGCCCCCGCGGCCCGCAGGGTCGGCATGCCCTGGAGCGCTTCCAGGTAGTCGGCGCCCAGTTGCTCGTAGGTGTCCCAGTGTTCCTTGCCCCTGCGGGCCAGCAGCCGGTCCCAGGCGCGCGGTCCGGCGAGGGCGAGGACGACGGCGGGTACGAGGCCGAGGAGGACGGCGGGTTCGACGGCCGCCAGGGCGGCGAGCACCAGGGGCGGCACGGTGAGGGTGACCAGCAGCTGCGGCAGATAGCGGGAGACGTAGGCGTCGACGCCCTCCACCCCGTCGACGACGGTGGTGCGCACGGCGCCCGCGCGGGCGGGGGCGCCGCCGGGGAGAGGGGCGGCGGCTGCCGTGTGGGCGGGGCCGAGGCGTCCGAGGCGGTCGAGGAGTTCGTCGCGCAGGGCCACCCTGGCCCGCGCTCCGGCGCGGACGGCGGTGTCCCGCTGCCAGGCGCTCAGCACGGCGCGCGCGGCGACGACGGCGACTACCGCGGCGAGCAGCCAGCCGAGCCTGCCGGTCGCGCCGCGGGCCAGGTCGGCGAGCGCGAGGGCGAGCAGGGCGGCCTGTACGAGGTGGGTGAGGGTGACGACGCCTTGCAGGAGAGTGGCCGCGATCAGGGGGCGCCGTGCGGACCGGGCGGCTCGGCGCAGCTCGGGGTGGACGGTCATGTGGTGCTCTCCTCGTGGGCGTGGCGGGTGCCGAGGGCCAGTCCGTGGACGATCCAGTCCCGGCCCGGCGGGCCGCCGAGGGCTGCGCCGAGGTCGGCTCGCTGCCAGGAGCCGACGGGCCGTGCCGCGAGTCCGTGGCGGCGGGCGGCGACGTGGGCCAGGTGGACGGCGAAGCCGGCCCGCAGATGGGCGCGGCGGATGGTCGGGGTGTCGGAGCCGTCGGGGCAGCCGTGGGCGAGCAGGACGGCTCCCGCGCGGGCGAGCCATGCCTGCCCGGCGGCCCAGGCGGCGAGTGTGGGGCGGGCCTCTCCCGAGGCCCGGGTGCGCAGGGTGGTGGTGTCTGCGGCCAGTTCGACCAGCCCCGGTCGGGGGCCGCCGACGGCGGCGCACCAGTGCACGGCGCCGCGGCCGGCCTCCGCGGCGGTGCCGAGGATCTGCCGCAGCACGTCGGGGGGCGGGGTGCCGGTCAGGGGCGGCGGGTCGCTGCGGCGCTCCAGCAGTTCCGCGGGTACGGGGGCGTCGGCGCGCCGGTGGCCCGGTGTGCGGACCCGCTCCGGAGCGGGGTGCGCGGAGCGGTCCGGAGCGGGGATGTGCACGGCGGCGAGCGGGCCGTGGTCGCCGCCGTCGAGGTCGGCTTCGGGCTCGGCGCCCAGCGCACGGGCCGCGAGCAGCAGCGCCGCGGCGCTGTGCCCGGTGTCGAGGAGCAGCAGAGGCCAGGCGCGGTGGCCGTAGTGGGAGGCGGTGCGCTGTGCGGTGACGGTGAGTTGGGCTCGTACGCCCGGCGGGGTGTCCGCGGGCTCGCGGCCGGTGCGGTGGACGCGGTGGCGCACGGGGTCGTAGCCGTAGCGACCGGGCGGCAGGGAGCACCGGGCGCCCACGACGAGTTCGGCGTCCACGGGATGCAGTGCTCCGGCCGAGGGGGCGGGGCGCAGCCGCCCCGAGGCGTCGGCGGCGGCGAGGGAGAGGCGGAGCAGGGCGTGCAGGTCGAGCTCCCCCGGTGCGGCCGGAGGGAGCGGCAGTGCGGCACCCGGCCAGTCCCGGACGGCTGTCCCCGCCGGTGTGTCGGGGCCGGGGGGCTCCGGGGAGCGGGCCCGGACGAGAGCGGCGACGAGGTCGACCCGGGTGTCCTCGCGGGGGCACGCGGTGTCGTCCGCATGTGCGGCCGGATGCGCGGGCGTACGGGCGCGCGCGTCCCCACGGGGAGCCGCCTCCACGGGCGGGCGGGCACCGGTGCTCTCAGGGGCAACCGCGTCCCCGGGCATGCGGACGCCGCCGCCCCCGCGGGCAGCCGCCTCCCCGGGCGTACGGACGCGGGCGTCCCCGCCCGCACCCGCGTCCGGGCGTGTGCTGTCGGTGTGATCCACGGGGCGGCCCTCACATGTGCGGCGGAGGCGCCAGGGTGAAGTCCTCCGGCGCGCTGGGCGGACGCGTGCGCCAGCCGCGTGAGACCGCTGCCTCGGCCAGGCGGGGGCAGCCGAAGTAGCCGAAGGCGGCGGGGGCGTTGGGCAGCAGGCCGGAGACGAGGACGCGGGCGACCCGCAGGGGTGTCTCGGCCACGTCCTCGGTGGTGACGTCGAACGTCATGACGCGGTGGCCGCGTTCGTGCAGGGCGCTCGTCAGCCGTTCGCGGCTGCCGGGCTCGATCTCGGCGACGGAGACGGTGCCGCGGGCGGGCGCGGTGAACCGGCGGGCCTCGGGGGCCATCCGCTCGTCCAGCCACACCTGCACGTGCGCGCCCAGGTCCCGCACGTGTTCGAACCGCTCCCCGCAGTCGTCGAGGTAGCGGCCGTCGGCCCGGTGGCCGAGGTAGAGCCCCCGGGCGAGCAGCCCGGCCTCGACCGCCTGGAAGACCCAGCCGTCCGGTCCGGTCAGGCCCTGGGTGAAGACCCAGGTGTGGACGGCTTCGAGGACGGCCTTGCGGGCGGCCTCGGCGGGGTCGTACTTGCAGGCGAACCCGGCGGCGTACACGCCGAGCCGGGGGTCGTGGACGAGGGCCGCCATGCAGGGGGCGAACTCCGAGGGCATCTCGACGATGTGGACGTCGAGCGCGCATCCGGCGAGGTCGTCCAGGAGACCGGGGACACTGGCCGGGTCGATGCCGCGGGCCGGGCCGTCCAGGTGCCACCACAGTTCCAGGGCGTCGCGTTCGACGACTTCCAGCAGGCCCCGCTCGACGGCGTCGTCGAGGCCCTGGCCGGTGGCGATTCCGGCGTAGTTGAGGTGGTGGGTGCGGGGCAGCTCGCGCAGGTCTCCCTGACGCCAGTTGAGGTGGGTCAGGGCGACGGGGGCCCAGACCTCCTCGGTCGTGGCGTCGGGCAGCAGTTCGGTGCCGCGCGCCCACAGGGCGGGGGTGTCGGTCAGGAGCGGGCGGTAGGGGAACTTCTCGCGGGCGTACTGCCACGGCGCGTAGGCGGGCAGGTCGCCGGGTCCGTAGAGCCGGAGTCCCTTCCCGGCCAGTTCGGCGGCGGTGGCGCGCAGGGGGGCGTCGGGGTGGCCGGGGGGTGGTACGCGGTTGCCGCAGTACCGTTCCACTCCTTCGGCTATGGCGGCGATCCGGGCCTGCTCGGGGTCGCCGAACGTGGTGCCGAGGGAGACCCGGTCGGCGGGCCACAGCCCGAGTCTGCGGGCGTCCGATATCTCGGCGGTGAGCGCGGTGTAGCGCACCGGCGCCCCCGGGGGGTGGTCGACGGGCTCGACCGTGCGGACGACGCCGCAGACGGGATCGACCAGGGCTTCCAGCGGCAGTGCGGTCATCGCAGGATCTCCTCGGCTGGGTCGGTGGGAACGGGGCGGGCGGTAAGCACGTGGAGAACGAGCCGCACGCTGCCGGGCGCGATCTCCCGCCGGGAGGGGACCAGGCGGTCCGCGGTCACGGGGTCGTCGCCGGTGTGGGGGTTGCGGGCGTGGGCCGGGAAGTGGTGTCCGGCGATCTCCAGCCGCAGCCGGGTGCCGGCGGCCAGCCGGCGTGCGAGCGGGCCGAGCCCGACGGTGAACCCGTCGTCCTCCCCCGCCGGTGCGCTGCGGCGGGCGGCGCCGACGGCGAGGGCTTCGGCGGTGCCCTCCGGGGTGAGGGCGACGAGCCGTGCGAACCAGTCGGCGCGGGGCGTGCGGGCGGCGCCCCGCAGGGACACGCTGACCGGGCCGACCGCGTCGAGCGGCCGGGCCAGTGGGGCGGTGACCAGCAGGCAGCGGTCGGCATCGCGGTCCGTGGGGACGGTGAGGTCGTCGGAGCGGACGGGCCGGCCGGGGTCGGCGGTGAAGCGTGCGCCGCTCAGCAACCGGGTCGGCTGCGGCCGGGGTTCGCCGCCGGTGTCCGCGGGCAGCCACAGGCCGGTGGAGCCCAGGGCGAGCGCGCCGTGGCGGCCGGGGGTGAGGTCGCCGGCCAGGGCGGCGCGGGCCCAGCGCACGTACAGGTCGCCGAGCCGGACCCGGTGCGCGGGTCTCGCGTCCGGGCCCGGGGCGGCGAGGAGCCCGTGTCCCCAGGGGCCCAGCAGCAGGCGGGCCGAGGGGCCGCCCCAGGCGCGCCACAGTGCGACGGTGTCCTCGGTGAAGTGGTCGTGGTGCCCGCCCACCGCGAGCAGGGGCGTCCCGGCGCGGGCCGCGCGGGTCAGGAGCCGGCTGCGGTCGTGGTGGCGCCACAGGCCGGCCCAGGAGGGCAGGCGGCGGCCCAGCCGTTCGGGGAGGCCGGTCAGCGGGAGATGGGCGAGCAGGTCCGGGTCGGCGAGGAGCGCCTTGTCCAGCGCGTGCTCGTCGGAGTCGGGACGGTCGCCGTGGGCGGCCCACCATCCGGCGCGGGACAGCAGCCGCTCGACACCGGAGGGTTCGCGTGCGGTCTCGGCGGCGCCGAGGGCGGGCACGGCGGCGAGGACGGCGTCGGGCCGGGCGTCGGCGGGCGCGTCGAGGGCGAGGACCAGGGCGCAGTGGGCGGCGTAGGAGGCTCCGGCCGCGAGCACCCGGCCGTCGCTCCACGGCTGCCGGCGGATCCAGCGGACGGTCGCGGCGCCGTCCGCGGTCTCGTCGCGGTAGGGCCGCCACTCCCCCGGCGAGCCGAACCGGCCGCGCACGTCCTGGAGCACGGCGGCGAATCCGCGGCGGGCCCAGCCGCGTGCCTCGGCCCGGTGGCGTGTCCGGTCGTAGGGGGTGCGGATGAGGACGGCGGGGAAGGGGCCGTCCCCGGGCGGCGGATGGACCTCGGTGGCGAGCCCGTCGACGGCCGTGGTGGCGGCGGTCATCCGTCCCGCTTCGGTGAGGGGGCGACCGGGGGGACCGGGAGGACGGGGTGCTCGGTGACGGTCAGGGTGCGCAGGTCGACGCGGCGGAGCCGGCGCCGTGGGGGGAGACCGTGGTGGTGCGGGGCGCCGGTCGCCCAGCGGTGGAGGTCGTCGGCGAGGAGGGCCGCGAGGAGGGCGGCGCCGGGCGTGCCGGGAGCGGCCGGGGCGCCGCCGGTCCGCGGACCGCGCCAGTAGGCGGCGAGTTCGCGGTGGGCGGGGGTGGCGGCGAGGCGGCGGCCGCGGACATGGGCCGAGGTGACGTCTCCGGGAGCGGCGGCCAGGGGTTCGGTGTACGCCTGCCATCCCTCGCGGTGGCAGCGCAGCCAGGCGATGCCGTGCTCGGGCAGCCGGTCGGCGGCGTCCCACAGGCCGTCGGGCACCGGTCCGTCGAGGCACCACACGACGGCCGCGGGGGCGCTCCCGGTCAGGTCCAGGAGGTCCGCGTCGTCGCCGGCCGTGCGCGGGCGGGCTCCCAGGGCGGTCAGCTGGGCGGCGAGCGGCGCGGTGAGCACGGGGTCTCCGAGCAGGCACACGTCCTGGCGGGCTGCGGGCCACGGCGGCGGCCCGGCCGCGTCCGTCAGATAGCCTGCGTCCTCGAACGCGGCCACGACTCGGGCCGGTTCGCGGCCCGCCGGGACCGGGTCCCCGCCGGCGAGGCGGGTCAGCAGGGCGGCTTCCTCGTCTCCGCCCGGGGCCCGGACGCGCAGGAACTCCCCGTCCGGGGTGCGTAGGGCGAGGCCGTGCCCGGGTACGGGAACGACCTCGGCACCGGGGACGAGTCGGCTTCGGGGCACGGCGATCCTCCTGGGAGAGAGTCCTGGGATGGGCGTGGGCCCGCCCGGTTGGCACGGGCGGGCCCACGGTCGAGGGTCGGACCCTCTTACTCCTCGTTGTCGTCGAAGGGGTTCTCGACGAGCGCGTTGGAGTGGGAGGCGGAGGCGTGGGCCAGCTGACCCGGGTCGGCGATCGGCGTGAAGATCTGCTCGTTCTCCATGGGAACTCTCCTTCATCACAGGGGAGATGCGGTGGTCGGTCGATCACCGCACCGGCAGCTTATTGAATCTGATTGTCATATTCTAGTGTTGGCAGAGGGTGATCTGGATAACACACCGGCCAACCCCCCTCCGGGTCCCGGCCGACCCGGCCGGCCACCTTCAGCACATCCGCCAGCAGCCCCGGTGTGACGACCTCGCGCGGCGCTCCGTCGGCCACCACGCGGCCGTCGCGCAGCGCGACGACCCGCTCGGCGAACCGGGCGGCGTGGGCGAGGTCGTGCAGCACCATCACCACCGTGAGCCCGCGTTCACCGCGCAGCCGGACCACCGTCCGCATCACGTCCAGCTGGTGATGCAGGTCCAGGTACGTGGTGGGCTCGTCCAGGAGCAGGGCGCCGGTGTCCTGCGCGAGCGCCGTCGCGAGCCGCACCCGCTGCCGCTCGCCGCCGGAGAGCGCGTCGACCTCGCGGTCGGCCCAGTGCGCGACCCCCACGTCGTCCAGCGCCCGGTGCACCACGGGGTCGTCGCCCTCGCGCAGCATGCCCAGGGGGCCGCGGGCCGCGTACCGTCCCTGGCGCACCAACTGGCGCACCGTCATGCCCGGCACGGCGGGCGCGGACTGGTGCAGCAGAGCGACCCGGCGGGCGGTGGCGCGGCGGGAGAGCTGGGCGAGGTCGTCCCCGCCCAGCAGCACGCGTCCGCTGTCCGGCCGCAGCAGCCCGGCCGCCAGGCGCAGCAGCGTCGACTTGCCGCAGCCGTTGAGCCCGATGAGAGCGGTCAGTTCACCGGGCCGGACGTCGAGGTCGACGCCCCGCAGCACGGGGCGTCCGGGGTAGCCGAAGCGGACCCCCTCCACACGGATCCCCACGGAGTCGGTCATGGTCTGTCCTTACGTCGGCGTCGTCTTGCGAAGGGATCGGTCCGGCTGGGGCGTGTTGCGAAAGTGGCTCCGTCCGCCCGAAGGGCGGGGCCTGCGGCGTCTGGTGCGTGCGATCGCAAGGCGGAGGATCATCCTCGTACCGGGCGTACTCGGATGACTCCGACAACGCAGCATGGGGGCACCTCCCAGCGGTAGCTGGGGGAGTGCGTGCCAGGCGTCGCGGGCCAGGAGGGACTTTCGCAACACGCCCTAGAACGCCCGGTTCGGCGTGCGGCGCACGACGACCAGCAGCATCAGGGCGCCGAGGCAGGCGGTGAGGGCGCCGACGGGCAGCGCGAACCGCCCCGCGTCCAGCACCGCCGCCAGCAGCCGCGAGGACAGTTGGGCCGCCGCGTCCGCGCCGCAGACCACGGCCGCACCCACCAGCGCGGCGCCGGGAAGCGCGGTCCGCAGGTCCGCCCCGAAGAGGGCGACGGCCAGGTGGGGGACGAGCAGGCCCACGAACCCCAGCGCACCGACCGAGGCCACGGCCCCCGCCGTCAGCGCCACCGCGCACAGCAGGGCGAGCGTGCGGGCCCGGCCGGCCCGCAGCCCGGCGGCGAGGGCCATGTCGTCGCCGCAGCGCAGCAGGGTCAGCGGCCCTGCCAGCAGCCAGGCCGCCGCGCCCCAGACGAGCGCCCACGGCCACAGCAGGTGCCAGTGCTGCCAGACCCGGCCCTCGGTGGTGCCGACCAGCCACTGGACGACGCTGCCGAGTTCGCCGGGCTTCACCAGGAGCACCATGGCGGTCACCCCGCCGAGGACCGCCGAGACCAGCACACCGTGCACGGCGGTCTGCGCGGGGTCGCCGCCGCCGCGGCCGGTGAGCAGCCACAGGAGTGCCGCGCCCGCGCAGCCGCCCGCGCACGCGGCGACGACGACGGCCAGCGGGGAGTCCCACCCGGCGAGCCCCAGGGCCGTGGCGGTGACGGCGCCGAGGACCGCGCCCGGGGTCACGCCCGTCACCTCGGGGCCGGCGAGCGGATTGCGCAGGGCCGACTGCAAAACGAGCCCGGCCACGGCGAGGCACGCTCCGGCGCCGAGCGCCACCAGCGTCCTGGGCAGCCGCAGTTGGAAGAGGATGTGCCGCTCCGTCGCGTCACCGCCGCCGTTCAGGACCTCCCAGGCCGTCGCCGGGGACATGCCGCGACCGGCCACCAGTTCCACCGCGGCGCAGAGGGCGACCAGCGCCGCCGCCAGCGCGAAGCGCCGTTTCACCGTGCGTCCTCCGTTCCTCTGTCGCGGTGCGGGGCCGACGGGGTGTCGCCGAAGCCCCCTGCCGCCTGCTTCCCGATGCCGCCGGACGCACCGGGGCCGGGCACGCTCCCGTCCGGCGCCGCGGTCCGCGGCCCGGGCGGCACGGCGCGGACGGCGGCCGGGGCCGCCGCCGGGCGCGGGGTGGCCGCGCCACGGCCGGACGGCCGTCCGCGGCGGGACGACCGCAGCAGGACGACGCCCGCCGGTACTCCCAGCAGCGCCGTCCAGGCGCCTGCGGGTGTCTCCACCGGCGCCAGCGCCAGCCGGGCCGGCACATCGGCCACGGCGACCACGACCGCGCCCCACACCGCGGACCAGGGCAGCCAGCGCACCGCCGTGGCGGTCGGGGCGAACCGGCGCGCGACGTGCGGGGCGAGGAACCCGACCCAGGCGACGGGGCCGCACACCGCCGTGACCGGCGCGATCAGCACGACGGCGATCGCCAGCGCGGCCAGCCGGGCCCGCCCGGCCCGCACGCCGAGCGCCTCGGCGTCCTCGTCGCCCAGCCGCATCACCGACAGTACGGGCGCGCACAGCACGAGGGCGGGGACGGCGACGAGCAGCCACGGCCACAGGCCCGAGACGTCGTCCCAGGTACGGGCGGAGAGGGAGCCGAGCAGGTAGCGGTAGATGAGCTGGAGGTCGAGCTGGTCGGCCGTCACCATCATCACGAGCAGCGCCGCCTGCAGGGCGGCGGCCACCGCGGCGCCGGTGAGCAGCACGGCCGACGGGCTGCGGCCGAGCCCGGCGGCGAGCAGCGTCAGGCCGCCGCCGAGCACGGCCCCGCCGATCGCGGTCAGGGGCTGGACGGCTGCGGGCAGGGAGACCGCCAGCACCAGCGGTGCGGCCACACCCAGCGCGGCCCCGGAGGACACGCCCAGCATCTCGGGCACCGCCAGCGGGTTGCGCAGGGCCTCCTGGAGCACCAGGCCGGCCGCGCCCAGGCAGGCGCCGGCGACGAGCGCCAGCAGCAGCCGGGGGACGCGGAGTTCGGTGAGGACGATTCCGGCGAGTGTGGTGTCCCCCTCGAGCGCCGCGCCGGCGATCCGGTGCGGTGCGACGAAGGGGGTTCCCAGGCTCAGCGCGCACAGTGCAGCGGCCGTCAGCAGCAGTGCTGCCAGCAGCGGCTGCCAGGGCACGGACCGCGCCGGGGCCCTCCCGGACCCCGGTGTCCCGCCGTCGGCGGCCGTGCCTTCCGGACGTGCGGTGGCGGACTTCACCGCAGTGCGGCCGTGGCCTCGTCGAGGACGATGCCGAGCGAGCGGGTGCCGCGCCCCTTGGCCCAGACCTCGGGGTTCACCTCGTGGACGTCGCCGTTCCGCACCGCCGGGATCTTGCTCCAGAGGGGGTTCTCCGCCATCTTCACGGAGAGCTTGCCATCGGCGTCGCCGAAGCTGATGGTCTCGACGAAGAGGACGTCCACGTCCTTCGCCAGGATCTCTTCGAGGCTGTAACTGCCCTCCACGCCGCGGGACTTCCAGGGGTAGTCGGCGATCCTGGGGAAGAGGCTGGCGACGGGGTCGGTCTCCGGGGTGGCGACGCCGAAGTTCTCGTCACTGCCGTAGACGATGAGAGCGGTCTTCCCGCTCGGGCTCTTCTCGGCCGCGGCGAGCTTGCTCCGGAAGGTCTTCTCGGCCTTCTCGCCCTCGGCGGTGCGTCCGGTGAGGGCGGCCAGGTCGCGCAGGTAGCGGACGCTGTCCTCCCACGTCCCGGCCTGCGCGGGCCAGAACGTGGTGGCGCCCTCCAGCGCGGGGGCGAGCTTGCCGTGCGTGCTCTGCTCGCCGATCACCAGGTCGGGCTTGTGGGAGAGGATCGCCTCGGTCTCGGGGGCGATGAACCCGCCGGGGACGACGTCGACCTCCTCGGCCCCGGCCTCCCCCAGGAACCGGGGGTGCGCGAGCAGGGCGCTGTTGGTGGCCACGGGGACGATGCCCAGCTCGGTCAGGATGTCGTCGCACAGCGCGTAGAGGCAGACGATCCGCTCGGGCGCCTTGTCGAACGCGAGGGTGACACCGTTCGCGTCGGTCAGCCGTGTGGTCGCCTCGATCGGGTCGACGGTCACCTCTGTTCTCGCTGCGGGCTTGGCCTCGGGCCGGGTGGGTTCGTCGGACGCCGTCCCGCATCCGACGAGGACGGAACCGGCCACCGCCGCGGTGGTCCAGGCACGGGTGAATCTCGACGGTGAGCGCAGCATGGAGGCCCTCGCTTCTTTCCAGGGGTTCTTCCAGGGACCATGAACGCACTGAAGATACATGATAATCATTTTCATACGACTCACCCGATCGGAGGACCTGATGCCCACCGCAGACCCCGTCCTGTTCGTCTCCGACCACGTGAGCGGGTCCGTGGACGTCGTCCACCTGCCGGACGGCGCGGTGGCACATCGCCTGACGGGCCGCCACCTGTCCGAACACGCGGGCTTCCTGGCCCTGCCCGGCGGGCGGGTGGCGTGCGTCGACGACCGGCGCGGGGAACTGCTGGTCCTCGCCCCCCACGGCGACCGGCTCGTGGAAAGCGCGACCCCGGTCGCCGTGCCGGCCGAGCACCTCGCCTCGGACCCGTCGGGCCGGCTGGTGGCCGTGACGACCGGGCTGGGCGAGAACGCCGAACCGTGGTCGGACCTGGTCACCGTCGTCGACCTGGGCACCGGGGAGGTGTCACGCGTGCGGACCCGGGTCGGCGAGCCGGGCGTGACGGTGCTGGGAGGCGGCGATCCCCTGGTCGTGCTGCGCCACCGCGAGCCCGGAGGACTGGCCGTGCACCGCTTCGCCGAACTCCTGGCAGCACCCCCCGGCTGTCCGCTCGTCGCACCGCACGCCCTGCTCCCGCTCCCCGGCGACGGACACGGGGACGCCCAACTCCCCTCCGCACGGCAGGTCTTCGCGGCCACGGGCGAAGGGGTGCACCGTGCCCGCAGAGAGGGCGACGGGCTCGCGGCCGAGGGGGTGATCCCCTGGGAGTCGCCCGCCAGGGGGTGGTACCTGCGCCTCGACACCCGCCGGCAGGCGCTGTGCAGCACGCTGCGCGGCGGGCCGCCGGAGCCGGCGCGGTGGCCGGAGTGGTCCAACGAGGCGTGGCACCACGACCTCCGGACAGGCCGCACGCACCGCACCGCACTGGGCCCCGGGCTGGTGTTCCGGCTGGCCCTGACCAAGAGCGGCACCGCCTTCACCCGCGTCCACCCCGACGGGGACGAGCTGATCCTGCTGGACGCCGGTGACGGCCTCCGGCGCGTCCCCCTGCCCGCCATGGACGGAGCCCCGCGCCGCGGCGGCACCCCCTGGGACGGCGTGGAGCGCCGCGCACTGGCCGCCTCGCCCGGGTCCGACCTGGTCGCGGTCTCCCGCGGCGGCCACGGCGAGGTGCACGTCGTGGACGCGCGGACGGGCGCCGAGGTGAACCGCCTCCGCCTCACGGCACCGCTCCACCACGGCGGCCACCTCGCGATGCGCACCAGGGACGACGGCGCCGAGGGCGACCCCGTCGGCCGCTGACCGGCCTCCGCGCGCCCCGGCGACACGCGGCGATTAGGTAAGCCTAACCTCACTCTCTAGGGTGGGTCCGAGACGACCCGGAGTCCGCGCCCCAGGGCGCGGACGGTCCCGACACCCCGAGAGCGAGAAGCCCTTGACCACGGCCGCGCCCCCACAGAGCCCACCGCTACGGGTGCCGGTGGTCCGTCCGGCGACCGCGCGGGACGGCCGGGCCCTGCACCGCCTGTCCCACGGCTTCGCGGTCGCCGGCGCGCTGCGGGAGCGCTCCGTCGCGTCGTACGTCCGCGCCGCGCACGACTTCCTCGTCGTCGCGGACGGGGAGGGCGGACTCGCGGGCTGTGCCGCGCTGCGCGGCTACCCGGCCACGGGCGGCGCCCCGCCGGCGGCGGTGGTCTACAACGTCTGCGTGGCCCCCGGCAGTCAGGGGCGCGGCATCGGCTCCGCGCTGCTGCGCGGACTGCTGCGACGCGCCGCGTCCGAACCCGTGACGGCGGTGTTCGCGGCCACCACGGGCAGCGGGGCACTCTTCCTCCGCCACGGATTCGTGTGCGGCGACGGGGCGGGTGCGCCCGCCGCGTGGCTCGACGCACTCGATCCCCGCAGGGGTTCGCGCATCCTGTCGCGCCGCGTCACCGGCCTTACCTGACGGCGCGTCCGGACCGCGGACCGCACGGCGACGTGCGGGACGGCCGGGCGGACGGACGGACAGGCGAGGGGCCGGGCGGGCGGGTGCTCAGCCGAGCGCCCCGTCCCCGGCCGGGGCGAACGCGGGCTCGTCGGCCGCCGGTTCGGGTACGACCGTGGTGCCCGCACCGCCGCCGGCGAAGACCTCCTGGAGCAGCGCGTGCGGCACCCTGCCGTCGAGCACGTGCGCCACGCGCACTCCGCCCCGCACGGCGGCCATGCACCCTTCCATCTTGGGGACCATCCCGCCCGTCAGGGAGGGCAGCAGGGACTCCAGTTGCGGGACCGTCAGACGCCCGGCCACCGTCGTGTCGCCGGGCCAGCCGGGCATGAGTCCGGCGACGTCGGTGAGCATCACCAGCCTCTCGGCGCCGAGGGCGACGGCGAGTGCGGACGCGGCGAGGTCGGCGTTGATGTTGTAGACGCGGCCGTCCGCCCCTCGGGCGATCGGGGACACCACCGGGATGCGGCCCCGGTCCAGCAGCGCCAGCAGAGTCTCGGGGTCGACCCGGACCACCTCGCCGACGAGTCCGATGTCGACCGGCCGCCCGTCGACCCAGGCCGGCCGCCGGACCGCCGTCAGCGTGTGCGCGTCCTCGCCGGTCATGCCGACCGCGTACGGGCCGTGGGCGTTGACCAGGTGGACGATGTCGCGCTGGACCTGGCCCGCGAGCACCATCCGCACGACCTCCATCACCTCGGGCGTGGTCACCCGCAGACCGGCCGTGAACCGCACCTCCAGGTCCAGACGCGCGAGCAGGGCGCTGATCTGGGGGCCGCCGCCGTGGACGACGACGACGCGCAGACCGGCGCACCGCAGCGCGACGACGTCCCGGGCGAAGGCGCGCTTCAACTCCTCGTCCACCATGGCGTGGCCGCCGAACTTCACCACCACGGTCGATCCGCGGAACCGCTCCAGCCACGGCGGCGCCTCGACGGCCGTGCGGGCGGCCGGCAGGCGGCCACCGGCGGAGCCGGCGGCTCCGGTGACGGCAGCGGCTCCGGCTCCGGCTCCGGCTGCGGCTCCGGCAGCGGTGAACGTCATCTGGTCTCGTCTCCCTCTCGGTTCGCGAGTCGGCCGGCCGTGCGGCGCGCGGGCCCGGTGGGGCCGCGCGCCGTGTCTCCCGTTCGGCGCACGGCGGTTGGCGCGCACACCGTCGGCGCCGCTGGCACCGGGACGCCCCACCCCGCTCCCCCGCCGCCTCTCTCCGGCGCCGCGGGTCCCGGGTGCACCCGTGGCGCGGCCTCCGGCACGGAACGGCCGAAGCGAGGTAAGGGTAACCTTACTTCGCGCCCGGCGGGTGGCGAATCCTCCGAACGCCGCGAGCCACGGCCCGGCCGTGACACAGGCTCCGCGTACGGGACGGGAGCGGCACGCGGCACGCGGCTCATTCGGCCCCGGGACGGCCTCGAAAGCCCCGCCCGCCCGACGCCCCGCCGGCCGCACCAGCCGCACCTCCCCACCGGCAGACCGTCCGGCGGCGGTCGCGGACCGGATCACCGGCGGGCCGGCGTCCCGGCGGCGTACGGGCGGGCGGCCGCCGCTGCATCCGCACCGGGCTCCTGAGACGAATCCCCCGGCGAGCGGCAGCCGCTCACGAGGTCTCAGGGCAGGGGAAAACGCATGCGAGTGGACGAAACGGGTGAGGCGCCGGGCCGTGTCGCGCGCCGGGCACCCCGTCTCCGGAAGGAGACTCGGCACACACGGTCGTACGGCGGGCTCCCGCCT
This sequence comes from Streptomyces genisteinicus, assembly GCF_014489615.1. Taxonomy (GTDB): domain Bacteria; phylum Actinomycetota; class Actinomycetes; order Streptomycetales; family Streptomycetaceae; genus Streptomyces; species Streptomyces genisteinicus. The sequence goes on along the minus strand of NZ_CP060825.1, from coordinate 7,260,389 downwards.
GCGGCCCGAAGCCAGGGCCCCGGGCCCTCGCCCGTACGACGTCCCCGACGAGAGGTGTCCCCATGCCCTGCGGCCACGCGGCGCGCACTCCGGTCCCGACAGGTCGGCCCCCGCAGCGTCCGGGCCGGGACGGCGTGACGGGCGGCGCGCCGCCGGACGTGCTCGCCGGCGGCGGGACCCGCACGGAGCCCGCCGGGCTGGACGGGCCCCCGGGCCCCTGCGGGCGGGAGTCCGGCTCCGGCGGCGACGCGTTCGCGCCGCCCGCCGCCGCGCCCGCGCCTGACCCCGACACCGACACGTCGCGGGCCGTGGAGCAGGTGCTGCGGGCCTACCTGGACGAGCGGGTGACCGAGGCGGCCGGTGTCGACCCGGTGTTCGCGCACGAGGTGGCGGCGCGGGTGCGGTCCCTGGTGCTGCGCGGCGGCAAGCGGCTGCGCGCCCGCTTCGCCTGGTGGGGATGGCGGGCGGGCGGCGGCTCCCCCGGGACTGCGGAAGCACGGGCCGCGCTGCGCCTGGGTTCCGCGCTGGAGCTCATCCAGGCGTGCGCGCTGATCCACGACGACGTCATGGACGGCTCGCCGCTGCGCCGCGGCGCCCCGACGCTGCACGTGGACTTCGCGGACCTGCGCGCCGCGTCCGGTACGGGCGGCGACCACGGGGGCTACGGCCGGGCCGCCGCGATCCTCGCCGGTGACCTTGCGCTGGCCTGGGCCGACGACCTGGCCGCCGACACCGGGGCACAGTGCGCGGCGCAGTCGTCCCTGCTCGTCCAGTGGCGCCGGATGCGCCAGGAGATGGTCGCCGGCCAGTACCTGGACATGCGCGCCCAGCAGGGCGCGGCCTCGCCCGAACAGGCCCTGCGCATCGCCCTGCTGAAGACGGCTCTGTACACGGTGGAGCGGCCGCTGGCGCTGGGCGCGGCGCTCGCCGGGATGGACGGCCGCGACGCGGCCGCGCTCGGCGCCGCCGGGCGCTGCGCCGGGGTGGCGTTCCAGCTCCGCGACGACCTGCTGGGGGTATTCGGCGACCCCGCCGTCACCGGCAAGCCGTCCGGTGAGGACATCCGCGGCGGCAAGCCCACCTATCTGACGGCTGTCGCCCGGGCGCGCCTGGAGCGGTCCGGTGACACGGACTCCCTGCGGCTGCTCCAGCGGGCCGTCGGCGAGCCCGGCCTCGGCGAGGAGGACATGCGGCGGGTGCGCGACGTGCTGGAGGGCTCCGGCGCCCGGGGTGCCACGGAGGCGGAGATCGACCGTCTCGTCCGCCGCGGGCGGGAGCACCTGGCCCGTGTCCCGCTGCCCGCCTCCGTCGCCGACGCCGTGTCCGGGCTGCTGGGCACCGCGGTCGGAGGTCCGCCGGCCCGATCACCCGGTCACGCCGCGGCGAGCCGTCCGGAAAGCATGTCGTTCGTGAGGGGAGAGCACACGTGAAGACCGTCCAGGGTCCCACCGACCATGTGGTGGTCGTGGGGGCGGGCCTGTCGGGCCTGTCCGCGGCGCTGCACCTGCTGGGGGCGGGGCGTCGCGTCACCGTCGTCGAGCGCGACGCGCTGCCGGGCGGACGAGCGGGGCGTTTCGAGATGGGCGGCTACCGCGTCGACAGCGGCCCGACCGTGCTGACCATGCCGGAGATCGCCGACGAGGCGTTCGCCGCGGTCGGCGACCGGCTCGCCGACCGGGTCGACCTCGTGGAGCTGCACCCCGCCTACCGGGCGCACTTCGCCGACGGCTCCCGGCTCGACGTGCACACCGGGGCGGAGGCGATGGAGGAGGAGGTCCGGCGCTTCGCCGGGGACCGCGAGGCCGCGGGATACCGGCGGCTGCGCCGGTGGCTCACCGATCTGTACGCCGCGCAGATGCGGCGGTTCATCGACAGCAACTTCGACTCGCCCTTCCAGCTGCTGCGCCCCGATCTGCTGCGGCTGGCCCGGCTGGGCGCCTTCGGCCGGCTGGATCCGCGGATCGGGCGCTTCCTCTCGGACGAGAGGCTGCGCCGCGTGTTCTCCTTCCAGGCGCTGTACGCCGGGGTGGCTCCCGAACGGGCCCTGGCCGCGTACGCGGTGATCGCGTACATGGACACGGTGGCCGGTGTGTACTTCCCGCGGGGCGGGATGCACGCCCTGCCGCGCGCCATGGCCGAGTCCGCCGCCGGGGCGGGAGCGGAGTTCCGCTGGAGTACCGAAGTCGCGCGGCTGGAGCGCAGGGGCGAGCGGATCACGGCCGTGCACACGACCGACGGCGACCGCATCGCCTGCGACGCCGTGGTGCTGACGCCGGATCTGCCGGTCGTCCACCGCCTGCTCGGCCGGGCGCCGCGCCGGCCCGCCGCCCTGCGCCACTCCCCGTCCGCCGTGGTGCTGCACGCGGGGACGGACCGGACGTGGCCGCAGCTCGCCCATCACACGATCTCCTTCGGCGCAGCCTGGCGGAGCACGTTCCGCGAACTCACCCGGCAGGGGGACCTCATGAGCGATCCGTCGCTCCTCATCACCCGGCCCACGGCCCACGACCCGTCGCTCGCGCCGGAGGGAAAGCACCTGCACTACATCCTCGCCCCCTGCCCCAACACCGACATCGGGCCCGGGGCCCGCGAGTGGCGCGATCTGGCGCCCGGCTACCGGGACAGCCTGCTGACGGTGCTCGACAAGCGCGGTCTCGACGGGATCGCGTCGTCGATCGAGCAGGAGTGCCTCGTCACCCCGGCCGACTGGAGCGCCCAGGGCCACGCGGCGGGGACACCGTTCTCCGCCGCGCACACGTTCGCGCAGACGGGCCCGTTCCGGCCGCGCAACATGGTCCGCGGCACCGGCAACGCGGTGATCGCGGGCTGCGGCACCACGCCCGGGGTCGGGGTGCCCACGGTGCTGATCTCCGGGAAGCTCGCCGCCGCCCGGATCACCGGCGGCGGCCGCGGGGTCCGGCGGGCGGCGGCGGCCGCCCCGCGTGCCGCCGCGACCGGGCCGGGTGCGTCATGACGCGCCGCGAGCTGGACGCCGCCGGCATCGACGACCCGGAACTGCGCGCGGCCTACGCGATCTGCCGGCGTCTCAACGCGCGCCACGGCCGGACGTACTTCCTCGCCGCCCGCTTCCTGCCCGTCGGGCGCCGGCCCGCCGTGCACGCCCTGTACGGATTCGCCCGGTGGGCCGACGACATCGTCGACGACCTCGACAGCTCGGCGTCGCGGGCGGAACGCGAGCGGGCCCTGCGCGGGCTGCGGGAGCGGATGGACACCGGTCTGCGGACCGGCCGCAGCGAGGAGCCGGTGATCCGGGCCCTGGTGCACACGGCGGCGCGGTACGACATCGACCCGGCGTACTTCGCGGACTTCATGGAGTCCATGGCGAGCGACCTGGACGTCACGGAGTACCCGACCTACGAGCATCTCGCGCGGTACATGCACGGTTCGGCCGCGGTGATCGGCCTCCAGATGCTGCCGGTGCTCGGCACGGTGGTCCCCCGCGCCGAGGCGGCGCCGCACGCGGCTGCGCTCGGGATCGCCTTCCAGCTCACCAACTTCCTGCGGGACGTCGGCGAGGACCTGGACCGCGGGCGGGTCTATCTGCCGCAGGATCTGCTGGCGGCGCACGGCGTGGACCGCGGCCTGCTGGCCTGGAGCCGGCGTTCGGGGCGCGACGACCCGCGCATCCGGGCAGCGCTCCGGGCGGGCATCACCCTGACGCGGGACGTCTACCGGGAGGCCGAACCGGGGCTGGCCATGCTGGATCCCGTGGCACGCCCCTGCATGCGGACGGCCTTCACGCTGTACCAGGACATCCTCGGGGCCATCGAGTCGGACGGCTTCCGGGTGCTGCACCGCCGCGCGGTGGTCTCCCGGCGGCGCAGGGCCGCCCTGGCCCTGGCGGCGGTGGCCGGCTCCGTCACCGTCCGGGCCGGCCGTGCCGCCGCGGGACGCCCCGGCGGCGCCCCTGCGGCGGCGCGGGGCACGGCGGCCGTGGCCGCGGAGAAGAGGAGCACGGGATGACGGAACGGCAGGAACCGCTCCTGCGCGCCGAGGGGACGGAGCAGGCTTTGCGCGCCGAGAGGACGGAGCAGCGGGAGGCCGTCGTACGGGACGAGGAGACGGAACTCCGGAAGCCGGTCCCGCAGGACGAGGTGACGGCGGAACGGCAGGAGCAGGGACCGCCGCGCGGAGTGGCGGAGCGGGAGGAACCGCGACCGCCAGGCGGGGGAACGGGTCCACAGGAACCGCGACCGCGGCGGCAGCCGCCGGCGCCGCGCGCGCGGCGCGGTCTGCGGGACCGGGTGCCCCTGCGGCTGCGGAGGCCGGTCCCCTGGCACCGGCAGGGCGCGACCTGGCGGGAGGCGAGGCCCGCCGTGATCGCCCAGGCCCTCGCGTGGGCGCACGCTCAGCCTTCGGGCAACTGGTACGTACTCGCGGCGAGCACCGCGATCGGGGACGGCGCGCCGCTCGGCCGGACCGTGGCCGGGCGCGAGGTGGTCGTCTGGAGGAACGCGGCCGGCCGCCTCGTCGCCGGCCCCGGAGCGTGTCCGCATCTCGGCGCCCCGCTCCGGGAGAGCCCCGTGGTCTGCGGGACCCTGGTGTGCCACTGGCACGGACTGGCGCTGGACGGCGGGCCGTTCGCGGGCTGGGCCCCGTACCCGGTGCACGACGACGGTGTGCTGGTGTGGGTGCGTCTGGACGGCCCGGGCGGCGAGCCGCCGCTGGAGGAGCCGGTGCTGCCCGCACGGCCGGACCCGGCGCGCTCGGTGGCGGCCGTGTACACGACCGTCGGCACCTGCGAGCCCGAGGACGTCGTCGCGAACCGTCTCGACCCCTGGCACGGCGCGTGGTTCCACCCCTACTCGTTCGTCGATCTCACGGTGCGCGGGCAGACCGGTGACCAGGCGTCGGACGTCGCGGACGGCTTCGCCGTGGACGTCGCCTTCAAGGTGGCGGGCCGTGCCGTGGTGCCGGTCCGCGCGGTGTTCACCACGCCCGAGCCCCGCACGGTGGTCATGCACATCACCGAGGGCGAGGGGGTGGGCTCGGTGGTGGAGACCCATGCCACTCCCCTGGGTCCGGACGCGGGGGGCAATCCGCGTACCGCCGTGACGGAAGCGGTGATCGCCACGTCGGAGCGGCCCGGATTCGCGGCCGCCCGGGCGGTGGCTCCCCTGCTCAGGCCGCTGATGCGCCGTACGGCGGGCCGCCTGTGGCGGGACGATCTCGCGTACGCGGAGCGCCGCTGGGCGCTGCGGAGCACCGGGCGGTTCCCCGGCTGAGCCCCGCTCCGGTGCCGTGGGGTCACACCCCCTGTCGGCGGCCCCGGAGCGGCCTGGGGCCGGCCGCGGACGCGTGTCCGCGGCCGGCCCGTCCACCTCAGGCGAGCGAGGCGAGCAGCCGCATGGCCCGGGACCTGCCGCGCCGGGGAACCGTCCAGAGGGTCTGGCCGCGCACCCCCCAGCGCTGGAGCAGGACGTTGGCGGCGAGGAAGCCGCTGGTGGCCGCCCGTTCCATCAGGGCGACGGGCAGATCCGTGCGCACCAGGTCGCCGGCGACCACGAGCGTGGGGTCCTGGGTGCGCACGCCCGGCCGGTCGCCGTAGGTGCCCACCGGGAAGAGGGGGCAGTCCGCGCGCCACTCGTGCCGCTGGTCCGTGATCCGGGCGTCCGCCGTCTCGGGGTACACACGGTGGAGCTGTTCGAGCAGCCGCTTCTGCTCGACCTGCCGGTCGGCTCCGGGGTCGAGCGCGTAGGCGTGCAGTTCGACGACGGATCCGCCGGTGCGCGCGGCCCAGCGGGCGGCCTCGCCCTCCCAGCGCTCCAGGACGCTCACGTTGTCGAGCGAGCCGTATCCGCTGGTGCCGAGGAAGCCCGCCCGTCCGCGGTCGACCGGGCGGTCGAGCCAGAGCCGGGAGACCAGGAACGGCGGTGCCGTGCGCAGGCGCCGGACGCCGTCCCGCCACGCCGGGTCGGCCACGCCGGGCGAGGCGGAGACGAGGGCGCGCAGCCCCGGTGTGTCGAGGGCGAGCACGGTGGCGTCGAAGCGCTCGGTCCGGCCGTCCGCCGTGATCCGGTGGCCGCCCGACCCCAGCGGTGCGACCTCCTCGACCGGCGTGGCGGTGCGCAGCCGGACTCCGTGGCCCGTCAGGTAGGCGGCCAGCGGGTCCCACAGCGCCTGGGGGAAGGGTTCGGCGGGGACGTCGAAGAGCAGGCCCTCGCTGGAGCCGAGGAAGTAGATGTGGAACATGAGCACCAGTTCCGCGGCCGAGAGTTCGCGCGGGTCCGCGAAGAAGCTGCGGGAGAAGACCTCGAAGGCGAGGTGGTGCGCCGCTTCGGGGAAGCGGACGGCGGTCAGGAAGTCGTGGGCGCTGACGCCGTCGAGTGCGGTGTGGACGTCGGGCACGCGGACGTCGAGGAGGGGCAGGGCGGCCCGCGGGTCCATGCGGGCCAGGTCGCGCCAGCCGAAGGTGGGGCTGAGGGCGGCGAAGCCGGCCGCGCTCCACGGGGGCGTCCTGGGGACCCTGGCGAAGCTGTCGCGCAGGCCGGCGCTGTGCTGGAGGGGGTAGTCCGGCACGGCGGTGAGCATGCTGAGCCCGCCGTCGGCCCTGCGCAGCAGGCCGCGCAGGTTGTAGTACTGGCGGAAGAAGGCGTGGAAGCCGCGGCTCATGGTGACCCGGGAGCCGTCGCCCAGGTCGACCGGCCAGCCGGCGAGGCGGCCGCCGAGGGTGGGTTCGCGCTCGTACAGGGTCACCCGGGCGCCGCGCTCGGCGAGGCCGGTGGCGGCCGCGAGTCCGGCGATCCCGCCGCCGACGACGGCGACGCGGGGGGCGTCCCCCGTGAACCGGGGCCGTCCGGCGGGCGGGTGCAGGATCTCCGCCCGCCGGTCCCTGCCGCGGCGCGGTGCAGGGTTCTCGGGTGTCCGTCGCAGGGTCACTCCAGCTCCTCGGTTGGTCGGGGCGGTCATGGCGCTGCCGGCGGGAGGCACCACGAAGGGCACCAGCCTGCCGTGGGTGCGTACGCCGCGGCGGTGTGGCACGCCGCCGCGGACGCAGCGGCACGGACCGCGTCGTCGGCTGCTCGCCGCCGTCCTCGCCCGGGGACGGCGGCACGGTGTGTTCCGCTCGTGACGCCGGACCGGATTCACCGCGCGGGTGACGCGCCGCTGACGTTGCGGCGCGGGTGAGGCCCCGGGGGCGTACCGCAGCGGAGGCTCTCGCCGCCGCAAGGGGGTTGCCGGGCCGCTGGACCATGCGAACCGGCCGGTATCAGGCCATCGAGTGACCTTCCTTGCCATTCCTTTACCAACTCTTGGATCTCCGCGTACTGTTGAGCACTCTTTCAGGAAGGGATCCGGGTTGAACGTCTCAACGACCATGTGGGTGCTCACCGTTGGCGGTCTGTGCGTGCTGATCGCGGCCGACTTCTTCATCGGCGGGCGCAAGCCGCACGACGTCTCCATCAAGGAGGCGGGCATCTGGAGCGCCGTCTGGATCGCCCTCGCCACGGTCTTCGGGGTGGGCCTGCTGCTGTGGGGCGACGCGCAGGCCTCCGGCGAGTTCTTCGCGGGCTACGTCACCGAGAAGTCGCTCAGCGTGGACAACCTCTTCGTCTTCGTGCTGATCATGGCGAAGTTCGCGGTCCCGTCGATCTACCAGCAGCGCGTGCTGATGATCGGTGTGCTCATCGCGCTGGTGCTGCGCGCGGTGTTCATCGCCCTGGGGGCCGCCGCGATCAACTCGTTCGCCTGGGTCTTCTTCCTCTTCGGCGCGTTCCTCATCTGGACCGCGTGGAAGCTGATCCAGGAGGCCCGCGCCGGCGAGCAGGAGGAGGACTGGGAGGAGGGGCGCCTGATGAAGGCGGTCGAACGGCGGCTCCCCTCCACCGACCAGTGGCACGGCACGAAGATGTTCGTCCGGGAGAACGGGAAGCGCCTCGCCACCCCGATGCTGATCGTGATGCTGGCGATCGGCATCACGGACCTGCTCTTCGCGGTCGACTCGATCCCGGCGATCTTCGGCCTGACCCAGGACCCGTACATCGTCTTCACGGCGAACGCCTTCGCGCTGATGGGCCTGCGACAGCTGTACTTCCTCATCGTCGGGCTGCTGAAGAAGCTGGTGCACCTGTCCTACGGCCTGTCGGTCATCCTCGCCTTCATCGGCGTCAAGCTGGTCCTGCACGGCCTCCACGAGACGACCAGCCTGGACGTCCCCGAGATCTCCCTCCCGGTCTCCCTGGGCGTCATCTTCGGCGTCCTGCTCATCACCACGATCACCAGCCTCACCGCCTCGAAGCGTGCGGAGAGGGAAGAGGCGGAGAAGGCCGCGGCGGAGACGGCGGCGAACGGGACGCCGGCGGGTGCGGACGCCGCGCGGACGGAGACGGACGGCGGCGAGAGGGCCGACGTGCAGAGCTGAACGCCGCGCCCCGCGCCGCGGGGCGCGGCCCGGACAGCCCGCGCCGGGCACGGGTGGCCGCCGTCGAGGGCGGCCACCCGTCCCGCGCAGGAGCCCCCAGTCCGGCACGGGGAACCAGCACCCCCGCGCGGGGAAGCGCCGCGAACGCCCGCAGGGCGCCGACGATCCCGTGGGCCCGCCGCCCCGCGCGTGGGCCCGCCCCGGCATCCGCATCCCGCCCGGTCCTCAGGCGCCGGCGCACACCCGGCGAGGCACGGCCCCTGCGCGGAAGCCCGCTCCGGAGCGGGGCCCAGCCCCCGGCCCGCGCACGGAAACCCGGATCGGCCACACGGGGCCCCGCCCACGCCCCCGCGCGAAAGCCCACCCCCGCGCGCAGGTACGCCCCGCACCCGCATCCCACCCCGTTCCGGGGCCGCCGCCGCACTCCCGGCGACAACCCGCCACAGGCGCACGATCCGGCCGATTACCCGCCTTCGGCGGCCCGCGGCGGACAGGAACCCTATGGTGTACGCGACATGACACACCCTCAGGCACGCGGGTCAGTCCGACAGGACGAGCTTGCGCGGTAACCCTCGCACGACTTAGGTTAGCCTTACTTAACCTAGCGAGGGGGAGCTCATGCCTGCCCGGGATGCTCAGGTCGTGGGCTCGGTGGCGTTCGTCACGGGCGCGGCCAGCGGAATAGGCGCCGCCGTCGTCGGCGCCCTGGTCCGCACCGGTGCCACCGTCGCCGCCGTCGACGTGTCCGCCGAAGGACTCACGGAGCTCGCCGAGCGCTCCGGGGGACGTGTGGTCCCCTTCACCGCGGACGTCTCCGACGCCGCCGCCGTCGCCGATGTCGTCGAGCGCGTCGAGAGCGGACTGGGCCCGATCGACACCGGCGTCAGCGCGGCCGGAATCCTGCGTCCGGGCTCGCTCACCGGCACCAGCGACAAGGACTGGTCGGACACCTTCGCGGTCAACACGGACGGTGTCTTCTTCGTCCTGCGCGAGCTCGCCCGCCGCATGGTGCCCCGGGGACGCGGCTCCCTGGTGACCGTCGCGTCCAACGCGGCGGGGGTCCCCCGCACCAACATGGGCGCGTACGCGGCCTCCAAGGCCGCCACCACGATGCTCACCCGCTGCCTGGGACTGGAGGTCGCCCCCCACGGCATCCGCTGCAACGTGGTCTCGCCCGGTTCGACCGACACCCCGATGCAGCGTCAGCTGTGGACGGGCGAGGACGACCGCGCCCGCGTGATCGCGGGCACGCCCGAGGAGTTCCGGGTGGGAGTCCCCCTCGGCCGCATCGCCGACCCGGAGGACATCGCCGACGCCGTGCTGTTCCTGGTCTCCGACCGGGCCCGGCACATCACGATGCAGAACCTGTTCGTCGACGGCGGCGCAACCCTGCGCGCCTGAGAGAGGAATCGTTGACGTGACCATATCCGCCGTGGAGCGCCCGCGGCCCGTGCACCGGGCCGCCGATCTGCTGGCCGCCTATCTGCCCGGCTCCTTCTACTTCTCCTCCCCGCGCGGCACCCTGCTCGCCGACGGCGTCCACTCCAGGGTCCAGCCGGAGAACGGCTCCCACGCCCGGGGCGCGGCCGCCGCCCTCGCGGCAGCGGCCGCGGCCGGGGTCCCTGACCCGGTCGTCGCCGGGGCCGTCGGATTCCGGCCCGGGTCGGAGTCCGGCCTGGTCGTCCCGTCCGTCGTCCGGCGGGCCGGCGCCCCCGCCGACGTCCGCGCGCCCGAGGCGGAGACGGGCGCGGCCTGGTCGCTCAGACCCCGGCCCGAGCCCGAGCGCTACGCCGACGCCGTGCGCAGCGCGCTGGAACTCATCGGGCGCGGCGAGCTGGACAAGGTCGTGCTGGCCCGCTGCGTCGAGGCGACCGCGGACACGCCCGTGTGGGTGCCCGCCCTGCTGGCGCGCCTGGTGCGCGCGAACCCCGCCGCGTACGGGTTCGCCGCCGACGTGACCGCCGCGGGCGACCCGGCCCCGCGCACCCTGGTCGGCGCCAGCCCCGAACTGCTGGTCTCGCGCCGCGGGGCGACCGTGGTGGCCAACCCGCTGGCCGGCTCCGCGCCCCGTTCGGGCGACGAGGCGGTGGACCGGGAACGGATCGCCCGGCTGCGGGAGTCCGTGAAGGACCTGGGCGAACACGCCCACACCGCGGGGCAGGTCGCCGACGTGCTCGGCCGGTTCTGCACCGACCTCGACGTGCCGGACGGGCCCGAGGTGATCGGCACCCCGACGATGTGGCACCTGTCCACCCGGATCACCGGCCGGCTCGCGGCGCCCGACGATCCCGCGTGCTCCTCACTCGGCCTGGCCGAGGCCCTCCACCCGACGCCCGCGGTCTGCGGTGTGCCCGCGGGCGCGGCGGCCGAGGCCATCGCCCGGCTGGAGCCGGAGGACCGCGGCTACTACGCCGGCATGGTCGGCTGGAACGGCGCCGGCGGCGACGGCGAGTGGGCGGTGACGATCCGCAGCGCGGAGGTCAGCGACCGCACGGTGCGGCTGTACGCCGGTGCCGGGATCGTCGCCGGGTCCGACCCCGCGGCCGAACTGGCCGAGACGAGCGCCAAGTTCCGCACGCTGCTGCGTGCGCTGGGTCTGGAGGAGCGGGTATGACCACCGGTCACGTGCCCTGGCCGCCGGAGACCGCCGCACGCTACCGCGCGGCCGGCCACTGGCGTGGACAGACCTTCGGCGCACTGCTCACCTCGCTCGCCGCGGCGTACCCGGAGCGGACCGCCGTCGTGGGCGGGGAGGTCCGGTGGACCTACGCCGAGCTCGACGAGCGGGCCCACCGGATCGCGGCCGGCCTGCTCGACGCCGGTCTCCTCCCCGGGGAACGCGCCGTCCTCCAGCTGCCCAACATCCCCGAGTTCCTGCCCGTGGTCTTCGGGATGTGGCGGGCCGGGGTGCTGCCCGTCTTCGCGCTGCCTGCGCACCGCGGCACCGAGCTGCGGCACTTCGCGGAGCAGAGCGAGGCGGCCGCGATCGTCACGGTCGGCGTCCACGAGCGCCACGACCACGCGGCGACGGCGCGCGAGGTCGCCGCGGAGTGCGACTCCGTGCGCCGCGTACTGGTGGTGGGCTCCGAGGAGTTCGACGACCTGGCCCGGACGGCGCCGCGCGAACTGCCCGACCCCGACCCGGCGGGCGTGGCCTTCCTCCAGCTGTCCGGCGGGAGCACCGGTCTGCCCAAACTCATCCCGCGCACCCACGACGACTACCTGTACAGCGTCCGGGAGAGCGCCAGGATCTGCGCCCTGCGGCCGGACAGCGTGTACCTCGCGGCCCTGCCGGTCGCCCACAACTTCCCGCTCAGCTCCCCCGGTGTGCTCGGCGCGCTGCACGCGGGCGCCGCCGTGGTCATGGCCCCGCGTCCCGACGCGGACACCGCGTTCCGGCTGATCGAGGCCGAAGGCGTCACGATCACCGGGGTGGTCCCGCCGCTCGCCGCGGCCTGGGTGCAGGCCGCGGGACGCACCGCACGCGACCTGTCCTCGCTGGAGGTGCTGCTCGTCGGCGGCGCCAAGTGCGGGCGCGAGCTGGCCGAACGCATCGGTCCGGCGCTGGGCTGCCGTCTCCAGCAGGTGTTCGGCATGGCCGAGGGGCTGGTCTGCTACACGCGGCTGGACGACCCCGACGAGACCGTGCTGACGACCCAGGGCCGCCCGATCTCCCTCGACGACGAGGTCCGCGTCGTCGACCCGGACACCGGGGCGGACGTGCCCGACGGCGAGCCCGGCGCGCTGCTGACCCGGGGGCCCTACACGATCCGGGGCTACTACCGGGCCGAGGAGCACAACGCCACGGCGTTCACCGCGGACGGCTTCTACCGGACGGGCGACCTGGTCCGGCGCGCGCCGGGCGGTCAGCTCGAAGTGGTCGGCCGGGCCAAGGAGCAGATCAACCGGGGCGGGGAGAAGGTGGCGGCCGAGGAGGTCGAGAACCATCTGATGGCCCATCCGGGCGTCCTGGACGCGGCCGTGGTGGCCGTGCCCGACGCCTATCTGGGCGAACGGACCTGCGCCTACGTGGTGCCTGCGGCGGGAGCCGAGCCGACCGGCCCGGAACTGCGGTCCTTCGTCCGCGGACGCGGCGTGGCCGCGTTCAAGGTGCCGGACCTGGTGCAGGTGGTCGCCGAGTTCCCGGTGACCGGTGTCGGCAAGACCAGCAAGCGCGAGCTGAGGGTGGCGCTGGCCGCCCTCGCGCGAAAGGAGTGATGAGAGTGTCCCTGCCCGAGATCCGGCCCTACGCCCTCCCCGAGGCCGGTGAACTGCCCGCCGGCCGGGTGCGGTGGCGGCCGGACCCGGCCCGCGCGGCTCTGCTCGTGCACGACATGCAGCGCTACTTCCTGGCGCCGTACGCCGGGGCGCCGGTGCCGGAGGTGACGGCGAACATCGGGCGGCTGCTCCGGCTGGCCAGGGAGCGGGACGTCCCGGTGTTCTACACCGCGCAGCCCGGCAGGCAGGACCCCGCCGACCGGGGGCTGCTGACCGAGTTCTGGGGCGACGGGATCGGCAGGGTCATCGACGCGGACCCGGGGGCCGCCGACGTCGTCGGCGACCTCGCCCCGGAGGCCGGCGACACCGTCCTCGTCAAATGGCGCTACAGCGCGTTCCAGCGCAGCACCTTCGCCGAGCAGCTCGCCGCGCTCGGGCGCGACCAGCTGCTGATCACCGGCGTGTACGCGCACATCGGCTGCCAGGCGACGGCCGTCGAGGCGTTCATGCGCGATGTGCAGCCCTTCCTGGTGGCCGACGCGGTCGCCGACTTCTCCCGTGACCGCCACGACCAGGCGTGCGAGTACGTCGCGCAGAGGTGCGGCGTCGTGACCACCACCGCCGACGCGCTGACCGCGCTGTCCGAGCCGATCCCCGCAGGAGCCAGCCGATGACCGCCCCGCTCACCCCCGAACGCGTCCGTGCCGACGTCGCCGAGCTGCTGGGCTGCGAGCCCGGCGCGATCGCGCCGGACGACAACCTGCTCGACCTGGGGCTGGACTCGATGCGCATCATGACGCTGGTCGAGCGGTGGCGCTCGGACGGCGCCCCGTCCCTGGAGTTCCCCGACCTCGCCGAGCAGCCGGAACTGGGCCGCTGGACCGAACTCGTCACGGGAGCGGCCGCGTGACGCGCGTCGATCACCGGCACCGGCATCTGGAGCGGATCGCGGAGGTCCGCGCGGGGCGGGTGCCCGAGAAGGTGGGCTACCCGATCCGCGTGCGGGAGACCGAGGTGGTGCGCACCACGTGGATCGGCGGCGGGCTGCTCCGCGTCACCCTGGGCGGGCCGGGCACCGAGGGCTTCGAGGCGCACGCGCCGGACGAGCACGTGAAACTGGTCTTCCGGGAGCCGGACGGTTCCCTGCGGCTGCCCGAGCCCAACGGGGCGATGCTGAAGTGGCCGCGTCCTGCTCCCACCTCGCGGGAGTACACGGTCCGCCGCTACGACCCCGCCACCGGCGAGCTCGACATCGACGTGGCCGCGCACCCGGGCGGTCTCGCCTCGGACTGGGCGCTGGCGGCGAAGCCGGGTGCCGTGGTGCACGTGGCGGGGCCCCCCGGCGGTCTGATCGTGCCGCACGCCTACGACCGCTATCTGCTGGCCGGTGACATCACGGCCCTGCCGGCGATGGCGCGGTGGCTGGAGGAACTCCCGCGGGACGCCCGCGGCTGGGTCTTCGCCGAAGTGGGCGACGCCGGGGAGGAGATCGGCCTGTCGGCGCCGGACGGCTTCGAGGTGCACTGGCTGCACCGGGGCGACCGCCCGGCGGGGACCGGTGACCTGCTGGCGGCGGCCGTGACGGGGGTGCGCGTCCCGGCGGGCGAGCGCGTCTACGTGTGGGCGGCGGGTGAGGCGGGACAGCTCAAGCCGCTCCGCCGCTGGGTCCGGGAGGAACTGGGCCTGGACCGCGCCGATCACGACATCACCGGCTACTGGAAGGTCGGGGTCGCCGACTTCGACGAGGACGACTGACCGGTGGCCGGGCGCGTGCACCCGCCATCGTGACGTTCCGTCAGAGCAGAGCGGGCGCACGGGAGTCGGCGTCCGGCGGGGAGTCCGTACCGGCAGGCGGACGGGTGGTCCCGGGAGCCGGAATCTTCCACTAAGGTAAGCCTTACCTAATTCAGAAAGAGCATGAGGAGCAGCGCATGTCCATACGCAGACCGTCCGTCCTCGTCGGAGCCCTGGCCCTGGCCGTGGCCCTGACCGGATGCGGTTCCTCGTCCGACGGGGACAAGGGGGAGACGGGCTCGGACTCCGCCAAGTCCGGCAGCAAGACCCGGGTGTTCGAGGCCGACAACGGCAAGATCACCATCCCGGCCGCCCCGCAGCGGATCGTCGCCACCGGCTACGCCGTGCCGGCCCTGATCGAGGCCGACGCGCCGCTCGTCGGCATCTCCTCGTGGAAGCGCGGCGAGCCGCTGATGAGCGACGAGGACCTCGCCACCTACAAGAAGCTCACCAAGGTCGCCGGCGAGCTGGCCACCGAGACCAACTACGAGGCCATCGCGGCCGCCGAGCCCGACCTCATCGTCATCGGCGTGCCGGCCCCGGTCCTCGCCGACGTGGACGTCAAGCGCCTGGAGACCATCGCCCCCGTCGTCGCGATCGGCCCGACCGTGCCCTCGGCCTGGCGCGACCTCTCCCGCAAGCAGGCCGACGCGGCCGGCGCGCTCGGCGAGTTCGACACCCGCAAGGCCGCGTACGAGGCCAAGGCCGCCGAGCTGGCCGCCAAGTACAAGGACGTGCTCCCCCAGCTGAAGGCCGGCCACGTCGGCGCCTACGGCGAGGTCGCCAAGGGCAACTTCCAGCGGGAATTCAGCGGTTCGTGGGGCTCCAACATCATCGAGGACCTCGGCGCGGTCTACTACGGCAAGGTCAAGGAGCCCGGACCGGGCTCCAAGTCCGTCAGCGAGTACCCGTCCATCGAGGAACTTCCCGAGTCCCTCGGCGAGGCCGACGTCATCACGTACTCGGTGCAGGCCGACGGCTCGGTCCCCGAGGCGGTGAAGTACGTGCTCGACTCGAAGCTCTGGGCCAACCTGCCCGCCGTGAAGGCGAAGAAGACCTTCGCGATCCGCTACACCGAGGCCGCCTCCTACGGGCAGGCCATGAAGACGCTGGACGCGATCGACGAGGCCCTCGCGCCGCTGCTGAAGCAGTGAGCGCGGCCGGCCACGTGTCCGGGGTGAAGGAAGCCGGGCGGTCCGTTCCGCGGACCGCCCTGCTCGCCGGCGGACTGGTGCTCCTCGGAGCGGTCGCCGTGCTCAGCATCGGCGTCGGCGCCCGCTCCATCGCGCCCGGCGAGGTCGTGCGGGCACTGGTGGACTTCCAGGGCACCGACGACCATGTGATCGTCCGCGACGTCCGGGCGCCCCGCGCGCTGCTGGCCGTCGCGGTCGGCGCGGCACTCGCCGTCTCCGGAGCCCTGATCCAGACGCTGGCCCGCAACCCGCTGGCGGAACCGGGCATCCTCGGGGTCACCGCGGGTGCCGGGTTCGCGATCACCATCGGCTCCGCACTCGGCCTGGCCTCCGGACAGGCCGGCCAACTCGGCTTCGCGGTGGCCGGATCGGTGGTCGCCGCCCTGCTGGTCGCCGCCGTCGGCCGGCGCTCGCCCCTGCGGCTCGTCCTCACCGGCGTCGCGCTGACCGCGGTGCTCAGCGGTGTCTCGCTGGGGCTGCGGCTGATGCTCCCGGACACCTTCGACCTCTACCGCTTCTGGTCCGTCGGCTCGCTCGCCGCCCGTGAACAGGCGCCCCTGGCACTGCCCCTGACGGCGATCGTCTGCTGTCTCGGCGCGGCGCTGGTGCTCAGCCGCACCCTCAACGTGCTGTCGCTCGGCGAGACCGTCGCCCACACCCTCGGCGCCGGCGTCAACCGGGTGCGGGCCGCCGTGCTCGTGCTGATCACCGTGCTCTGCGCCGCGGCGACCGCGGTCGCCGGACCCATTCTCTTCGTAGGACTGATCGTGCCCCATCTCGTCCGCAGAGCCGCCGGCGGTTCGGTGCCCTGGCTGGTCCTCTACAGCACGGTCCTCGGCCCGGTGCTGCTGCTGGTCGCCGACGTCTGCTCGCGGGTCCTGCTCCCCACCGGCGAGGTGCCGGTCGCCATCGTCACCGCCTTCCTCGGCGGTCCGATGCTGATCTGGGCCGTCCGGCGCTTCGGGACGGGATCGCTGTGACCGCGACCGCGTACACCCTGCGCACGGAGCGCCGCACCCTGGTGCTCGTCGCGGTGATGACCGCCCTGCTGCTCGGCCTCGGCCTGCTCGGACTCTGCTACGGAGCGACGTGGGCGACCCCCGGCGAGGTGTTCGCCGTGCTGAGCGGCGCCGACACGTCCGTGGTGATCCTCGACTGGCGGCTGCCGCGCGTGCTCGCCGGGCTCGTCTTCGGCGCCGCGCTCGGCGTCGCCGGGGCGATCTTCCAGAACATCACCCGCAACCCCATGGGCAGCCCGGACGTCATCGGGCTCGACGCGGGCGCCTACACGGGCGCGCTGGTCGCGCTGACCGTGCTCTCCGGCACCTCCGCGCAACTGGCCGCCGGCTCGGTCGTCGGCGGCCTCTCCGTCGCCGCCGCGATCTACTTCCTCGCGTTCGACCGCGGTTTCTCCGGGATGCGCCTGGTCGTCATCGGCATCGCGATCAACGCCATGGTGACCGCGTTCAACTCCTGGATCGTGCTGCGGGCCGAGCTGGAGGTGGCGATCGCGGCCGTCGGCTGGAGCGCCGGGTCCCTCAACGGCATCGGGTGGGACGACCTCACGATCCCGTTCGTGATCATCTGCGTGCTCCTGCTGCTCATCACCCTGGCGGCGCACTCCGTGCACCAGGCCGCGCTCGGCGACGCGATCGCCGTGACGACCGGTGTCGGACTCGACCGGCTGCGCCTGCTGATGGTGTTCGTCGGCGTCGGCTGCACCGCCACCGTCACCGCCGTGGCCGGTCCCGTCGTCTTCATCGCGCTCGCCGCCCCGCAGATCGGCCGCCGGCTCGCCGGCGCGGCCGGTGTGCCCCTGCTGCCCGCCGCGCTCACCGGAGCCCTGCTGCTCCTCGGCGCCGACCTGATCGCCCAGATGCTGCTCGCGCCCGTCGCACTGCCCGTCGGCGTGGTGAGCACCGCGATCGGCGGCTGCTACCTGATCTGGCTGCTGACCAAGGAAGTGAGGCGAGCGTGACCGCACGCCTGAGGGCGCGGGACATCACCCTGCGCTACGGAGACCGGGTGGTGTCCACCGGGCTGAGCGTCGACGTCCCCGACGGCGCGTTCACCGCCGTCGTGGGCCCCAACGGCTGCGGCAAGTCCACCCTGCTGCGGGCGTTCGTGCGGCTGCTGGCCCCCGACGCCGGCAGCGTCGAACTCGACGGCCGGGAGGTCGGCGGCTACCGGAACAAGGAGCTCGCCCGCGAGCTCGGCTTCCTGCCCCAGGACCCGCAGGCCCCCGAGGACATCCGGGTCCGTCAGCTGGTCGGCCGGGGCCGCTTCCCCCACCAGGGCGTGTTCGCCCTCTGGTCGCCCGCCGACGAGAAGGCGGTCACCGCGGCGATGGAGGCGGCGGGCGTCACCGACCTCGCCGACCGGCACGTCCAGGAGCTCTCCGGAGGCCAGCGCCAGCGGGTCTGGATCGCCATGGTCCTGGCCCAGGAGACGCCCTACCTGCTGCTCGACGAACCCACCTCGTTCCTGGACATCACCCACCAGTACCAGCTGCTCGGCCTGCTCACCCGGCTCCGCGACGAGGGCCGCACCGTCATCGCCGTGCTCCACGACATCAACCAGGCGTGCCGGTTCGCCGACCACCTGATCGCCATGAAGGACGGACGCGTCGTCGCCGAGGGCGCGCCGGCCGGCACCGTCGACACCGCCCTCGTCAAGGACGTGTTCGACCTGCCGAGCGTCATCGTCCCCGACCCGGTCACCGGCACGCCGATGGTCGTCCCCACACAGCAAGGAGAGTGAGTTGAGCACCGCAAGCGGGTCCTCGCACGGACTGCTCCCCCTCACCGGCGCCCAGACGGGCATCTGGAACGCACAGCGCCTCGAACCGGACTCGCCGTACTACACGGTCGGCGACGTCGTGGAGATATCCGGCGACGGCCCGGTCGACGCCGGAGCGCTGGCCGAGGCGGTCCGGGCCACCACCGAGGAGGCCGAGACCCTGCGGCTGCGGGTGCACGCCACCCCGGACGGGCCGCGCCAGTCGGTGTCCGACGAGCCCGTCGCCCTGCCGCGGGTGGTCGACGTGAGCGGCGAGAGCGACCCGGTCGCCGCCGCCCACGCCCTGGTCGCCGCCGAGCGGGCCGCGACCGGCGAGGCGTGCCGGGGCATGGTCGACCGGCCGCTGTACTCCCGGACCGTGATCCGGCTCTCCGACCGCGAGGTCTGGTACACCCAGCTCGGGCACCACCTGGTGTTCGACGGCTACACCGCCGCGATGCTCGCGCGCCGCACGGCCGCCCGCTACACGGCCCTCGTGCGCGGCACCGAGCCGCCGGCGGCGTCGTTCGGCGACTTCGGCGGCGTCGTCGCCGCCGACCTCGCCTACCGCGAGGGCGACCGCTTCGCCGAGGACCGCGCCTACTGGGTCGAACGGTTCACGCCGCTGCCCGACCTCGGCGAGGCCGACGCCGCCGCCGGGCCGCCCGAGCGGACCGTGACCGCCCGCGCCGTCGTCACCGCCGAGGAGACGGCCCTGCTGCGCGCCTTCGCCGAGCGCGAGGGGGTGAGCTGGGGCGAGGCGCTGATCGCCGTCTACGCCGCGTTCCTGCACCGCACCCTGGGCCGGACGGACGTGGTGTTCGCCCTGCCGCTGATGTGCCGCACCGGCTCGGCCGAACTGCGCACCCCGTCCATGGCCGTCAACGTGCTCCCGCTGCGGGTCGAGGTCCGGTCCGGCGACGGTCTCGGCGACCTCGGCCGCCGCGTTGCGGCCGCCATGCGCGAGATGCGCGCACACCAGCGCTACCGGGGCGAGGACCTGCCGCGGGACCTGGGCGTGCCCGGCGCGGGGGCGCTGCTGCACGGGCGGGGCATCAACCTCAAGGCGTTCGACCTCGCCATCGACTTCGCCGGCGCCACCGGCACGATGCGCAACGTCGCCGGCGGCCCGCCGGAGGACATGGGGCTCAGTGTCCTGCCGACCCGCGACGGCGGCCTGCTGCTCGGCTTCGAGGTGGACGCGCGCAGCGGCGGCCAGGCCGGCGTGGACGCGAAACTCGCCGGTCTGCGGGCCCTGCTCGCCGGGCTCGTCGCCGGACTCCGGGTCGGCGCCGTCGCCCTCGCCGCCGACCCCGAGGCGGTCCTCGCCGCCTGGTCCCCGCCCGCCCTGCCCGGCGAGCCGTCCACCGTGCCGGCGGCCCTCGGCGCCCTGGCCGACGCCCATGGCGGGCGCACCGTCCTGGTCTGCGGCGGCGTACGGCTGACCGCCGGCGAACTGGCCGGCCGGGTGCACCGGCTGGCCCGCGCCCTGCGCGCCCGCGGCATCGGGTGCGACGACGTGGTCGCCCTGGCGCTGCCCCGCTCCGCCGACGCGGTCGTGGCCCAGCTCGCCGTGATGGACGCCGGGGCCGCGTTCCTGCCGCTGGACGCCGCACACCCGGCGCGGCGGCTGCGGGAGCTCGTCGACGACACCCGCCCGGTCCTGGTCGTCACCGACGGCGCCGGGTACGCGCCCGTCGACGGGCTGCCCTGGACGGAGCTGCTCGCGGAGGCGGAGGGCCTGTCCGCGGCCCCGCTGACCGCGGCCGAACTCGCCGCGCCCCGGCACCCGGACCACCTCGCCTACGTCATCCACACCTCCGGCTCCACCGGCCGGCCCAAGGGCGTCCTCGGACGCGTCGGCGGACTCGCGGCGCTGCTGCACCACCAGCGGCACACGGCCGTCGCCGACGCCGCGGCCACCCGCGACCGGCCGCTGCGCGCCGCCCACACCTACTCGTTCGCCTTCGACTCCGCCTTCGAGCACCTGGTCTGGCTGCTCTGCGGCCACGAACTGCACGTC